>CAJLYG010000339.1 GCA_905210845.1 uncultured Prevotella sp. | reverse complement strand
GCCGTACTGCTTTGAGGCTTTTATCGTCTCAAGGTGACAGCCCATGTAGGGGACAAGGACTATGAAGGCTTGTGCACCGTCGGGTTTAACCCGGGGGAGATCAGATCGAAGGTAGTCAACCCTTCTGATTTCGATGCCTTTTGGCAGGGCGCTTTAGATCAAGCTCGACTCGTTGACTTGGATCCTACCCGCACCTTGCTCCCTGAGCGTTGCACGAAAGACGTCAATGTCTATGAAGTCAGTTTCCGGAATGGCAACCAAGGGCGTGTGTTCGGCATCCTCTGTCTGCCCGTGAAAGCGGGTAAGTACCCAGCATTGTTACGCGTCCCCGGTGCCGGTGTGCGTCCGTATAGCGGTGATGTGTGGACTGCATCGCAAGGTGCGATCACGCTTGAGATCGGGATCCATGAGATCCCAGTCACTCTGCCGCAGTCGGTGTATGATCACTTGCAGACAGGAGCCCTCAATGGCTATTGGGCTTTCAATATTGACGACCGTGACCAATGCTATTACAAGCATGTCTTTACCGGGGCAGTCCGGGCCATTGACTATCTCGCGTCGTTGCCGGAGTGGAATGGGACGAGCTTAGGAGTGACCGGGTCTTCGCAAGGAGGTATGCTGTCCTTGGTCTGTGGCGCCTTGGACAAGCGCGTTACCTTCATCGGCGTGGTGCATGATGCCATGTGCGACCATACGGCTTCCTTGGAAGGCGTGGCGTGCGGATGGCCCCATTACTTCTATCAGGTGAAGCATCCCGACCCTAAGAAGGTGGAGACATCCCGGTATTATGACGGCATCAACTTCGCCAAGCGCGTGAAATGCACGGGATGGTATTCGTTTGGATATAATGATGAGGTTGTTCCCCCTACCAGCTCCTATGCCACCTATAACGCGGTGACGGCCCCCAAGACCCTGAGCGTTTATCCACAGACAGGCCATTACTGGTATCAAGAGCAATGGGATGAATGGGAAAATTGGTTGCTGAAGCAAATGGGATTAAGATAAAAATGTGAAACAATCATGATTCATGTGATCAATATGAAAAGACTGACGATTCTCCTGTTGGCATTCCTGACAGCCTTGGGAATGTCTGCGAGGCAGAAAACGCCAGCAAGGCAGTTGCTCGATCGATTGAAAAAACTGCAGAAGCGGGGCGTGATGATGGGGCATCAGGATGATCCCTTTTATGGGACTACCTGGAAATGGGACTATGGGAAGAGTGATGTCAAGGCCGTTTGTGGGCAATACCCTGCCGTGATGGGTTTCGAGTTGGGGAAGATTGAACTCGGCTCGGACAAGAATCTCGATGGCGTGCCCTTCGACAGAGAGCGTGAGGAGATACGCGACCACTACGGCCGTGGAGGTATCATTACCATCAGTTGGCATCCTACGAACCCCGTTACGGGCGGGAGCGCATGGGATCCTCAGGGTAATGCGGTCGCTGTGGTGCTGCCTGGAGGTGCGCAACATGCCAAAATGCAACAATGGTTGGATACTGTCATCGCATTCTTGAAATCATTGACGACCCTGGATGGGAAGTCCATTCCCGTCATCTTCCGCCCTTGGCATGAGATGACAGGCGGTTGGTTCTGGTGGGGCTGCAACTCT
>CAJLYG010000338.1 GCA_905210845.1 uncultured Prevotella sp. | reverse complement strand
GCACCGGTGCGCAGGGGCTGTCCAAGAACCCAGAGGCTACAGAGGAAGAACTCCATATCAACCAGTGGGAACCCTATGACACACATCCTACGTTGACCCCTATGGAGGCTATCCAGGAGGTATTGGATTATTTGGTCAGGAATGATCTTCCTGCTTTGCATACAAGCACCCAGATCATCATAGCGCCCGGGTATGATTATAAAATCGTGAAGATGTTGGTAACCAATTTCCACCAGCCTCAAAGCACGCTGTTGCTTTTAGTGAGTGCTTTCGTCCATGGCGATTGGCGTAAGATCTATGATTATGCCTTGTCGCATGATTTTAGGTTCCTGAGTTATGGTGACAGCTCGCTCCTAATCCCTTGACGGTAAGGAGGGACTCTTGTCTAATATTAATAAGTTATAGAAATGAAAATAGGAGATAAAGTGAGATTCCTGTCGGAGACCGGTGGTGGAAAGATAGCCGGCTTCCAAGGGAAAAATATCGTGTTGGTTGAGGATGAGGATGGATTCCAAATCCCGACCCCTATCAACGAGGTCGTGGTTGCTGACACGGATGATTACAATATTGCAAAAGTACATGCCCCTGCCGTTCCCAAATCGGCATCCGTCCAGAATGATCAGCGTTCTATCAAAGCAAAGCTAAGGGGAGAGGATGCAGATGCGATCCTTGAGAAAGAGGATGACCCTGCAGACCATGAGATTACTTTTCGCAAGCCAGCAGAAGAACGTAAGGGAGGCAATCAACTGTCTGCCTATCTTGCTTTTGTCCCTGTGGACATCAAGAATGTGACGAGCACGCGGTTTGAGACCTATTTCGTCAATGATAGCAATTATTATCTGCAATATGCCTATATGACGGCAGAGAGTAATAATTGGACGGTGCGTGCCCACGGAGAAGTAGAACCGAACACCAAGCTCTTTATCGAGGAGTTTGGTCGGGAAGATCTTAATCAGCTGGGCCATGTGGCCGTTCAGATGATCGCTTATAAGCTGGATAAGTCCTTTTTGCTAAAACCTGTGGTTGAGGCACAGTTCCGCATTGACCCTGTGAAGTTCTATAAGCTTCATACCTTCCAGTCGAATGATTTCTTTGAGTCTCCTGCCTTGCTTTATACCATCGTCGAAAATGACAAGGTTGTCCGCCCTTTGGTGCTCAATGCTGATCAGTTGAAGGCAGAGATGTACCATCACGTGGAGACAGACAAGGATCGCGCCGATCGTCAGAATGCAAGTTATCAGCCCCGTTATGACAAGGGCAAGCATCATCATCCGTTCCTTCCCCGCCATAAGGGAGATGATGATGTCGTAGTCGTCGACTTGCACGCGAGTGAGATCCTTGAGACGACAGCAGGGATGTCGGCAGGGGATATCCTCAATTATCAGTTGAAGGTGTTCCGCGATACATTGGCTGATTATGGTGGCAACAAAGGACAGCGTATTGTCTTTATCCATGGAAAGGGAGAAGGCGTACTCCGCCATGCCATTATTCATGAGTTGAACTACAAATATAAGAGTTATCAATATCAAGATGCCAGTTTCCAAGAATATGGATATGGCGCTACTCAAGTAACGATCAAATAAAACGTCCATGAAACACGGTTTTATCAAAGTGGCAGCAGCC
>CAJLYG010000337.1 GCA_905210845.1 uncultured Prevotella sp. | reverse complement strand
TAAAAAAGAGTGTTATGGCTTTTGGTTGGCTTTATCCTCGCTGACCGTGATGATGTCGTCCACGTATTTCGCACAGGTGTCATACGTGATATTCCCAGGCTCTTTCACTGCAATGCCATCGGCAATGGTGGACACGGATGGCAACATCTCGGGCTTATGGTCGTGAATGCTGTGCACCATGCTGGCTGCGCCTTCAGCTTGAACGCCATAGACTTTTACCTTAGGATTCAGGCTCTTGATGGCAAACGCTACTCCTGAGATCAGTCCTCCGCCGCCAACAGGGACCACTACGGCATCGGCATCTGGCAATTGCTCTACTAATTCCAGTCCGATGGTTCCTTGACCGGCAATGACATTCTCGTCATTGAAGGGATGGATGAAAGTGTAACCGTATTGGTCGCGCAGCTCGAGGGCTTTCTGATATGCATCGTCATAGACACCCGGGACGAGGCAGACCTCTGCTCCCAAACGCCGGGTGGCCTCCACCTTGCTGATGGGGGCTCCTTCTGGCAGGCAAATCAAGCTCTTGATGCCCATGGCTGTGGCTCCTAAGGCAACGCCTTGCGCATGGTTGCCTGCCGAGCAGGCGATCACACCTTTCTTCTTTTCTTCTTCCGTGAGTTGGGAAATCTTGTAATAAGCACCGCGGATCTTGAAAGAACCTGTCTTCTGCAGACATTCTGGCTTCAAATATACATCACAGTCAGGGTTGATCCTTGGCGTATGAATAAGCTCCGTCTTGCGAATGACTGGATTCAGCACGTAACGGGCTTTGTAGAAATTGTCTAATTGCAACATCTTACCTATTTTATTATCCTAATCTTTTCCGGATGCAAAAGTAGGAAGAATTGCGCAAAACGCCAAGAATTCTTTTGATTTCTTGCTTTTTTCTCCTTTTTCTGAGCATTGTGAAAGATGATCCCTCTCTCCGTTTTTTGTTAGGGGGGTATCATGGAGCAGATGACGCCTGCACGGTCATGCAGGCGCAACCTGATCAAGCTGGTTCCTTTGAAAGTGTTATTTCTGGATGGGCTCTACGATATAGGAACTTTTGGCTGGATTGTTGACGGCTCCCGTGGCAAAGTCTACGCCGAGTCCAATCAATCCACCGATGGCGATATTGCCGAAAACCCAACCGTTGACACTCTTTCCTGGGATGATGTCTGGATAAGTGTAGTGGTCGGATGTGATCTTGATTGGCAAATCAAGTTTCTTCCTTTTTACCTTGATGGTATAAGGTAGGGTAGCGGTCTGGTAGGTACTGTCAAGTGTTGTGATGGTGATGGGCTCCTGGATTTCTCCAATGAGGTTGACTTTGGCCTTCGTTCCTGTAAAGATCGTTGCACAAGAAGTAAGCAGGAGCGTGCCCAGGATGGAGGCAACTCCCCCCATGATAGTTTTCTTCATAATAGGTATGATTTGATTGAATTGAACATGATATTGTGTGGAGTCCGTTAGGACTTGATTATCCCTTCATCTTGTCAGAGTTGAGGATGGTGATTTTCTTCCCTTCGATCTTGATGGCTCCTAAGTCCTCAAACTCTGAAAGGCATCTGAGGAGGGAGAACTTTTGTATGCCGAAGCTGTCCGCGATCTCCTGTCGTGTCTTGTCGAGGGTCACGACACGGCTCTTCTGTCGTTCTGCCGCCTTGATCAGAAAATAGGCTACTTTCTCGCGGACC
>CAJLYG010000336.1 GCA_905210845.1 uncultured Prevotella sp. | reverse complement strand
CACAGGAATTCTTCTCACTTATCTCCAACACAGCACCAGGCTTTCCATAAGATTGAGAATATCAGTAGCGACGAGCCCTTGGAGACTTACGATGTCGTGGGACCGATCTGCGAGTCGAGTGATGTGTTTGCCAAAGCCATCGACCTGAACAAATGCCACCGTGGGGATCTGATGGCAATCCGCTCCGCTGGTGCTTACGGAGAGATCATGGCCTCACAATACAATTGCCGTCAACTGCCTTTGGGTTATGTTAAGGAAGACTTTTAGTTTGGAGTAATAAAATGATCGCTTTCCTACAGAAGATAATTACAGAAAATGGGCTCTATCTCACCATTGGGGTCTCTGCTTTCCTGATCCTTCTGGCTATCATTTCTTCCATGATCAACCCTTTCTTCCGCAACGGGTTCCTGAAAAGGATCGACCTCAAGAATGCGGGAGGGGATGAAGAAGGCAACGGAGAGGAAGAAGGTCCCTCGGAGGGCATGAAGAAGAGAGGAGAAGGGATCTCCGTCATTATCCCTGCCCATGACGACGCGGAGGAACTGGACAAGCATTTGCCCTTGCTGCTCTCCCAGCAATACGATGGCGACTATCAAGTGATCGTCGTAGCAGAACAGGGAGACAGCGATACGGAAGATGTCCTCAAGCGAGTGGGCAACAATCCCCATCTCTATACCACGTTCATCCCCAACTCCTCCCGTTACATGAGTCGCAGGAAGTTGTCTATTACCTTAGGTGTCAAGGCTGCCCGGTACGAGTGGATCATCCTCACGGATGCTTTCAGCTCCCCGCAGTCGGACGAATGGCTCAGGAACATGGCACGTAACTTCACCCCAGAGACAAACTTGGTGATCGGCTATTCCGGATATGCGCTTGACGCTCGCGATTACGAACGCTTCGAACGGTTGCGTACGTCTTTCTATCTGCTTCGTGAGGCTGTGAACGGGACGGCTTATCGCACCAATGGAACGAACCTTGCCTTCCGGAAAAGTGAGTTCATGAGGAACAACGGGTATTTAGGCAACCTTGACCTGATTAGAGGCGAGTTCGACTTCTTGGTCAACAAATACGCTCGTAAAGGGCATACCGCTGTCGAACTGGCTCCCAATGCCTGGGTCCGCGATGACGCTCCTTCAGACAAGACTTGGATGAACAAGATGATCTATTATCGGGAGACGCGCAGGCATCTGGAACGCAGTTTCCCACATCGATGTCTATGCCATTTCGACATGCTGATGATGCACGTCAACTATATCGTTGTTCTCATCGCCCTTGTCCTCTCCATCCTCGTGAAGGCATGGATCATCACCGGGGCAGCATCCTTGGCATGGATCCTCACATGGGTCTTGAGGTCGGCTTTTGCCCGTAAGGCGATCCAACAGTTTGGAGAGGAGATCCCTACCGCGAAGGTCATTCCTTTCGAGATGAGCATGACCTGGAGGAATCTTTTCATCTGGATTCGCTACAAGTGCGTCAACAAATACGATTTCACCACCCATAAACAATAAGGATATACGCCTATGAAGATACTGGTCTTTATTTCTAAGGAGGCTGACCGAAACCCGCTCTATCATGATACGGCCATGACCCTCCGCGAGCAGTTGTCTGCCCAGAACGTGGCGTCGTGCCACTTGGCGTTCTCTCCGTTCTTCAGGAACGTCTGTGCTGCTTTTCTGTGTAGTG
>CAJLYG010000335.1 GCA_905210845.1 uncultured Prevotella sp. | reverse complement strand
CAAAGAAAAAGAGTCTTTTTCAGGAGTTTACCAAGGGCATTCTCGTTGAGAACCCCGTTCTCCGTCTGCTTCGGGAAACTAATGTACCATCCTGATACCCGCTCACTGCCCTTTTCTTATCTGATCGCATACAGCGACACGATGTACCTGGTTCCTGGACGCAACCTGACCACAGTCGGACTATACCGGGATATTCGGAAATGGCCCAAGCGGGACATGCGTCCGCGCACTGCCCAGAAAAGCATAGTCAACTTTGACTGGCTAAGTCCCTTCTCCGTGGGTGAGATCCTCCGCGGAAAGAAGATCTTGGAGAACATGCGTGAGGCGTGCGGAGAGGATGTGTCTACCTATAATTATCACGAATATGTCATCAAGGCTAGTTCCTTGCGCAAGGGAATCAAATATTACGATATCGCCCTCCGTATCTATATGGGTGCCGTATTGAAGCGCCACGCCCTCGAACCACCAAGGACAACAGTCGGCAAGGGCAATTGGATCGACTTGCAAGGACTGCTAATGCCGGAGTCGGAAGAGGAACGGATGATGGATGACATCAAAGATGGGGTGCTGGAGACGACAGACGAGGTCCTCGAACGCATGGAACAGATCCATGACAACTATGGTGAATACCGATGGGCATGGACCTATCAGGTGATCTGCGACTACTATGGTCTGCAGGAGATCACGGAAGATGATGCCGCCCGTATCCGCCAGGACTATATCACGGCACGCCGCACATGGATCGCAGAGATCCGTAAGGATGCCGAGAAGGAATATACCTTAGGAGATGTCGAGGAGAAAGTGCTTGACAATTTCATTGAGCAACTCGACAAGGAGGTAGACTTCGAGGACCAAAGACTTGATATATAAATCATTGAAACCAAATATAATTAGTATGAAACTCAAGTATTGTCTGACCATTTGCCTGCTGGTGCTCGGTATGGCTGCCCTGGCAAAAGTCTACAAGTACACAACCGTGAAGGGCGATCCGATGCAGGTGCGCATCTATACCCTTGACAATGGCTTGAAAGTTTACCTTTCCGTAAACAAGGAAAAGCCACGTATCCAAACCTACATCGCTGTCCGCACCGGTTCTCGCAACGATCCTCATGAGACCACTGGTCTGGCTCACTATCTTGAGCACCTGATGTTCAAGGGAACCAAGACCTTCGGTACTTCTGACCCTGTCAAGGAAGCCCCTTTGCTTGACGAGATCGAACAACGCTACGAGAAATACCGCAAGCTCACCGACCCTGCGGCCCGCAAGCAGGCTTACCACGAGATCGACTCTGTCTCCCAGTTAGCAGCCCAATACAACATCCCTAACGAATACGACAAGTTGATGGCATCCATTGGCAGTGAAGGATCCAACGCCTACACAAGCAATGATGTCACCTGCTATGTAGAGGACATTCCAAGCAATGAGGTGGAAAACTGGGCGAAGATCCAAAGCGACCGTTTCCAGAACATGGTCATCCGCGGATTCCACACCGAGTTGGAGGCCGTCTATGAGGAATATAACATCGGACTTGCCAATGATGGAGAAAAGGAATGGGATGCCCTGAACGCCAAGCTCTTCCCCACCCATCCATACGGCACACAGACAACAATCGGCACGCAACAACACTTGAAGAATCCTTCGATCACCAACATCAAGAATTACTTCCACCGCTATTACGTACCTAATAATGTCGCCATCTGCATGGCTGGTGACTTCAATCCCGACCAAGTGATAGCTACCATCGACAAGTACTTCGGCAAAATTCTAACAAAT
>CAJLYG010000334.1 GCA_905210845.1 uncultured Prevotella sp. | reverse complement strand
CCTATTATACCGGTCCTAACGACAACCGTATCCAGAAAAGTGACGTGGCACGGTTCACGGATGAGACCATGGCCGACGTGAAACGGACCCTCGCCAACGCGACGACGCCGGTGTACGGGATCAGCATGGGCGATGACGTACAGTACTATGGGGGATACAACCCAAATCTCGAACGGCAGATCCGGGAGGCTTTAGGCTCGTCGCGGATGACCGTCTTTTCCGTCATCGGCAACCACGACCAAGACGGGAAGGCAGTTTACCGCAACAAATGGGAAGAGAACTGGGGACCAACCGATTACTCCTTCGACCGTGGGGATGAGCACTACGTCTGCTTCAACAACGTCCAGTTTATCCACAGTGGGTATTTTTCCCCGGGAGAGCTTACCAATGCCCAGGTCAAATGGCTCACAGAAGACCTGAGGCTCACGGATAAGGAAAAGAAAGTGATCCTCTGCTACCATATCCCCTTCACGTTTGGCAATAGTCCCAACAGCAAGGCTGTGCCCTTGAAAATAGAAAGCGAGGAAGGACATTATGCCAGTTCCAAGCTCAGCACCCTCCTGAAGCTTCTCGAAGAGTTCCGGGGAGGATACGAACTATTCTGCGGGCACACGCATTTCGCGATCAACCACGAGATTGAATACGAAGGTCGTCACCTCTTGGAGCACTGCCACGCGGCTGCATGCGGCAATATATGGCAGTCGAATATCAATATCTGTGGGACGCCGAATGGATACTATGTCTACAGCTTCTCAGGAACCAAGGTTGTCAACTGCTACTATAAAGGAACTTTCTGGGACCGGAAACGGCAGATGACACTTTTCAAGGCAGACACGGATTTCAATGGAGAGCGATACACGACCGACTGGAATCTGCCTGTGGATAAGGGTATCATTATCGCCAATGTTTTCAATGCCGATTCCCATTGGAAGGTGAGTGCCACGGAGGATGGTGTAACCTATCCGATGAAAAGGATCAGCCACCAGGGCCAGGACGCTTTCTCCACCGGCTACCACCATCGTTACAGTGAGTCGGTATCCTACCACTTCGTCAGCAAGTCGAACAGATACCTGATCATGAACCACCTGTATTATTACGAGCCGAAGCGGAAAGACGCGGTTGTCCCTATTACCGCTACCGACGGATACGGCAATACCTACACTGCATCAAGCAATGAGGCGGTCACGCAACCGTTCTTCAATTTTGCACATTATTACAAGGAAATGTAAGTCAAAGGATTATATCTACAATCCCATTCTTCCAAGTGCTGCATGCCCCTCTTTTATCGGGCTTGCAGCTCTTGTCATATCCCCAAAAGCTGGAGATAACCTTTTGACTTGCGTTAGATAACCTTTTGCAAGGCAGGAGATGACCTTATAGCGCGCGTTAGATGAACTTTTAGCGCGCGTTAGATGAACTTTTGCAAAGCCAGGGAAAAGGAAGGCATTTCTTACTCTTCTGCGACCTCATCATCGGGGACTTTCCGCCCGAAGGTAGGATGGATGTTTACGAAGAGAGTAACGATAAGCGTGGCGATGCCACACGCCAGGGCAATCAAGAAGAACTTCCGATAGCCGACCGCCTCTTGCAATGCTCCGGAGAACATCCCGGAGAGCATCCATGACAAGGACATCAGTGCTGCGCAAACCGCATAGTGGCGATTGCTGTCCTCGCCCCTACTGAAAGAGATCAAGAACAAGGCATAAGCAGTATAGCCAAACCCATAACAGAAATGATGGCAGAAGACAGAGGAGCTAATGATGACCAAGCTCCTGGGCATGTCGGTGCTCAGATAGACATAGAAAAGGTCAGGAAC
>CAJLYG010000333.1 GCA_905210845.1 uncultured Prevotella sp. | reverse complement strand
GGAGGCGCCTCCGCCCAAGAAGATCTTTTCTCCCAGCTCATCCACAGGAGCCTCGACAGGTTGGATGCTCTTTCCATAGCTAAAGCCATCAATGCTCAGTGATGCCTTGCTGCCCTTTGACTTAGGAACATAGCCTCCCCAAACATGATAGTACCCACCGCTGAACCCACTCACGGGTTGCAGGAGCGTATTGCCAAAGGCAATCCATTTCTCCCATCCCTTCGAGAGATGCCTCAGATCGAGCGCATAGAGATAACGCCCTCCCCTCACCATCAGTAGATGCCCTTGCAAGGCAGCCGTGAGATTATCCATCGCGACTGGCAAGGAAGGCAAGTGCTTGATGACCGCCCTGCCCTGTTGCAACTGGATCTTAAAGACAGAACGCAGAGAACCGCGCTCATGGTTCCCCCCGATGCAAATCACGCCGTCCTTGGTAGAGACACTCGCTCCATAGGCAGCGCGGACAGGCAGCTCTCCGATCTTCTTCCATTCGAGCACATCACCCTGACCGATGGATGCGGCATAGATCCCTTGGTAATAGCGCTTGGCACCCCCTTCAGCCGCAGGAGTCTCCGGGAAATTACAGCCCCCAGCCATCACAAGGGTAGAACCGATCCTACCGGCAAAGCAGGCAGAGACGCCCTTTTCTATCCCCGGCTCATCTGAGGGGAACCCTTGCATGCGCTGAAAGGACACGATGGAACCCTCCGCCGTTGCCTCCATGCAACACAAAAAGGCGAAGAAGAAGATGAACCACTTCTTCCCAAGAGATACTGACTTACGTTCTTTGAGGATGTCCGGTTTCATTATATACGATTATTAATTAATTCTTTGCAAATTTATAGTATAAGTTTAATAATTCAAATAGTTCTCGGAAAAACATACGTTAATTATCCTTAAACTAATAATTTTTATACCATAATCAAGGAGAATTGCCATGGATGGCATCCTTAGGGATACCTATGGCAACCTCCCCGGGTCCAATTTCTTAAAGGTACTGGCGGGCAGACCTGCCCCATTCACCAAATTCGCACGGGTGAAAGGTTGCCAACCATACCGCACGGTCTTAGGATGGGCAACGGAATGGCTTCTGACCAAGACCGCTGTTCCACTGATCTCTGCCTCGGCAGGGTAAAAGACACCATCCTCGCCTGCCACCTCAAAGCCGATCAACCGGTTGCCTTTGGCATGCAAGCCTTCTGCATGGGAGAAGTCGAGGCGAATGCCGTCGCCTACGAATGTCTTTCCCTCACAGGCAGGACCTTCCGACTCTAAAGCACGACCGTAGGTATGATGCAGGGCTTGCCATGCCAAACGAATACCTACCGGACGCTTGTCAGGATAGTGGACATTCAGAGAATCGCCAAGATCGCTCGTCACGACCATGAAGGTCTGGGACAGACGGGCAGCCAAAAGCCGCTGACTGTCACGGAAGTAAGGCCAGGAAGGACGGTTGAGACTGGAGAGCTGCACTGTATAGAACGGCAGTTGGGGATCGCTGAAATACTTTCTCCAGCTCTTTTCCAATAAGGTAAAAAGACTGGCATGGGTCTCCATGTTATGTGCGTTCGACTCTCCTTGGTACCAGCAGACACCTTTTAGGGGATAATGCTGCAGGGGCAAGATGCCCGCCTCGAACATATAAGCAGGCTCAAAGGGATGTCGCGGAAACTTCGCACCCGACTGCGATACATTGTACAAGGCGCGTTTCCTTGCCCAAGGCTGACCGAAATCCCCATGATACCAATCGAAGAGGACATTGGGGTATTCCCACTCTAAGGTATGACGGTCAACCCACGACTCCGTGGTCGTCCCT
>CAJLYG010000332.1 GCA_905210845.1 uncultured Prevotella sp. | reverse complement strand
GCGCAGCGTGGCTTATCCAAAGGTACAGCAAACCGAGTGGAATGCCTCCTCTTGTAAGAAAGGTGCCCTTCTTGTTATTTCGAACCTTGAGCTAAGTCTTTCTCCCTTTTTGATATAAAATCATTGAAATATTTGTTATATCGTCATGATTCTCGGTAATTCTTCGTACATTTGCATAGGGAAGTGAGACGCCCGATGAACGAACTGATTCGAGAAGATAGAATAAAAGATAGAGATGATGGAAAAGGTAAAGATGACAACTCCTTTGGTGGAGATGGACGGGGATGAGATGACCCGAATCCTTTGGAAAATGATCAAGGAGGAGTTGATCCTCCCATTTGTCGATCTGAAGTCGGAGTATTATGACTTAGGACTTGTCAACCGGGATGAGACGAGCGACCGCGTGACCGTTGAAGCTGCGGAAGCCTGCAAGAGGTATGGCGTGGGCGTGAAATGCGCCACGATCACGCCCAATGCCAAGCGCATGGAGGAATACCACCTCCACAAGATGTGGAAGAGTCCTAACGGCACGATCCGATCAATCCTCGACGGTACGGTGTTCCGCACGCCCATCACAATTCCTTCCATCCACCCAGTGGTGAAGAATTGGGAAAGGCCGATCACCATTGCCCGCCATGCGTATGGGGATGTCTATAAGAATGTGGAACTCCGGGTGGATGAGCCTGGAACAGCAAAATTGGTGTTTGAGGGGAAGAGCGGGAAACGGCAGGAAGCGGTGATCCATCAATTTGAGGGACCAGGCGTCATCCAAGGTATGCATAACGTGGACCGTTCGATCCGGTCTTTTGCCCATTCCTGTTTCCAGTTTGCCTTGGACACCCATCAGGACCTGTGGTTCGCCACCAAGGACACTATCTCGAAGACTTACGATGCGCAGTTCCGAGAGATCTTCGAGGAACTGTATGAGAATGAGTACAAGGCGGCATTTGAGAAGCAAGGGATCACCTACTTCTATACGCTCATCGACGACGCGGTGGCAAGGGTCATCCGCAGTAAGGGCGGGTTTATCTGGGCTTGCAAGAACTACGATGGGGACGTAATGAGTGACATGGTCTCCACTGCATTTGGCTCGCTCGCCATGATGACCAGCGTGTTGGTCACCCCCGATGGCAATTATGAATATGAGGCAGCCCACGGGACACCCGCCATTATTATAGGTACCTGAAAGGGGAAGAAACCTCCACGAACCCGATGGCGACCATCTTCGCCTGGTCGGGTGCCTTGCGCAAACGGGGAGAGAAGGATGGGCTCCCGCAGTTGGTCCATTTTGCCGACCAGCTCGAAAAGGCATGTCTGGACACCCTGAACGAGGGGACGGTCACCAAGGACCTCGCCGGTCTGATGGAAGGGGTCGAACCGAGGCAGGTGAACTCTGCCGATTTCATGAAGGCCATCCGGCAGCATTTGGAAAGTAGGTTGAATGAATGACTTAATCGAAAAGAAACATGGGTATGAAAAGACGCTGGTTTTTATTCGTAGTTCTTATCTTGTCGCTGACGGTCAGCGCACAGTCGTTGGTTGAGCAAGGGGACAGTTGCCAGAAAGCCTTCGACGACTATGGTGCGTTGAAGTATTATTTAGAGGCACAGCGCATGAATGACGACGATGCCATCAAGATGAAGGTCGCAGGTTGCTACTACCGTAGGTCTGACTATCGGAAGTGCGTGGGACTCTTGGAAAAGATCACCCCTGACTCCCTTTCCCACGAGGCATTCCGGCAGTTGTTCTATGCTTACAAGTACATGGAGGAACCGCGGAAGCAAATCGCCTGCGGGCGAAAACTCGTACAGCGGTTCCCCAAGGACGGGCA
>CAJLYG010000331.1 GCA_905210845.1 uncultured Prevotella sp. | reverse complement strand
GAGGCATCCTCTACGGCCCAATCACTGAAAATCATCTTGTTGGCTGAGTATGGCGACCACATGGTGGTGTTGGCATTCAGCGTTGCCAATGTCGCCAAGTCGGTTACGAGGTTACCATTTGCGTCGATGTTCGTCCAGCGCTTGCCGTCAGCCATGATGTCTATCATGTTGCGATACTGGTAGTTGCCGGTTGATGTGAACTCGATCTTGTTGGCATTGTAGACATCATTGCCGACACTGAAGTTGAACTGTGCGCTGAGGTCGAAGCCATAGGCGCGGGCCGTGATGCCGAATCCTCCGGTGAAGTCGGGGTTGGAATTGCCAATGATCTCACGGTCGGCTGTCGTTACCTTACCGTCGCCATTGATGTCTTTCAACTTCATGCTTCCAGGACGTACGGAGAGACCGAGAACGGAGCCATCATCTGCGATCCCACTCTTGAACTGGTATTTCTTGGTGGTCGCATTGTAGCTCTCGAAATCACTGGTTTCATAGCGTCCATCAGAGCGGTAGCCATACATCTGGCCTACTGATCCGCCCACGGATATCCAATAGTCGTAACCAATCTGTGAAGAAGCCCAGTAGGTTTCTGACCCGAAGTCTTCCATTTGACCTAAGCTCTTGATCTTGCTTTTGTTGAACCCGATGTTGGCATTGAAGGTCAGTCCATAGTCTTTCTTATTGATCGCATTGTAGGTAATGGTAGCCTCAAAGCCTTTGTTTTCGGTCTTTCCCATGTTCCGGTACTGTGATTCGTATCCGCTTCCTGACACGGGGAAGAGGATCAACAGGTCCTTGGTCGTGTTCAGGTATCCTTCGAGGGTACCATTGATCGCTCCATGGAAGAGGGTGAAGTCAAGGCCGAGGTTGCGGGTGATCGTGGTTTCCCACTTTAAGTCGGGATTTGCCATGATCTTGGATGGTATGGAGATGGCGGATGTCGGGTTCAACCATGAGGTGGCTGTGGCATTATATTCCTGCACTAACTGTCCGGTAGGAATGTTATTGTTTCCTGCAGTACCATAGGAGAAGCGGAGTTTCAAGTCGTCGAGCCATTTCTCTGCATGTTTCATGAAAGGCTCTGAGGAGATACGCCATGCAACGGCTGCAGAGGGGAAGTATCCCCAACGATTGTCCTTGCTGAACTTTGAGGAGGCATCAGCGCGGAAGGTGGCACTCAACAGGTATTTGTCATCGTAGTTGTAGTTGACACGCCCGAAGTAGGAAAGCAACTTATCGTCTGGATAATAGTAATCCTCAATGGAATAAGGGGTTCCTTGTGAGGTATGCGACCAGGCATCCTTTGCCGTGAAGGTGCTTGGGAATCCATGGGTCACGTCGGTGTTGATTCTCTTCTTGGTGATGACGTACTCATGCCCGATCATGGCATCTAAGTGGTTCTTGTCATTGTTCTTGAACAGTGTTTTGTCGAACTGATAGCTCAGGGTATTGGTATTGCGGAAGGAGTGACGTTGTGTTTGGGCCAACTGGATGGCAGGGAGCCCTTGGTTCTCTGAGGCGGGTACATTCTTGACATAATAGGTGGTCGTGCCCCAGAATCTCTTGTCATAATTGTCATAATCATCATATCCGAATTCAGTCTTTGCCTTGAAATGCTTAAAGATCTCCCAACCGAAGGCTGCGTTCACATTCAGCGTCTTGCGATCTTGCTTGCGATCGTTGTCATAGACAGATGTGACGGGGTTATAGAGGTTACCTAAGTCATCACCGGAGTTGCCTGCCTCTGAGGTCAGGTCCTTGAGAGGGAACGGCGTATAGATCACGGAATATTTCAAGCGCTTGTCCGTGTCGTAGGTACTGGAGGCGCGGCGTTATTGGAGTTGCGGCGAATTCAAGTT
>CAJLYG010000330.1 GCA_905210845.1 uncultured Prevotella sp. | reverse complement strand
TCTAATCCTCCCCCCCCAGGTATGCTGAACGCGTTGGATTTCATGCGCACGGACAAGAACGCAGAGCCTGATCCGACTTACATCAAGGAAAAGTTGGCAGCGGTATTGAAAGAGAATGAAGGCTACCAGATCTATATCACGCAGGGGTTCATCTGCCGTAACGCCTATGGGGAGATCGACAACCTGCAGCGAGGCGGTTCCGACTATTCAGCCTCACTGATCGGTGCTGCCCTTCCAGCTGAAGAGATCCAGATCTGGACAGACATCGACGGCATGCACAACAATGACCCACGGATCGTAGACAAGACACAGGCAATCCACCAGTTGAACTTTGAGGAAGCTGCGGAGCTGGCTTATTTCGGAGCCAAGATCCTCCACCCTACTTGCGTGCAGCCTGCTAAGTATGCCGGTATTCCTGTCCGCCTGAAGAATACCATGGACCCATCGGCAGAGGGCACCATCATCGATAACGTGATCGTCCGTGGCAAGATCAAGGCGGTAGCAGCCAAGGACAATATCACTGCCATCAAGATCAAGTCCAGTCGCATGCTGCTCGCAACAGGATTCCTGCGTAAGGTCTTCGAGATCTTTGAGAGTTATCAAACCCCAATTGACATGATCGCTACCTCAGAGGTGGGCGTTTCGATGAGCATTGACAATGACACCCATCTGAACGAGATCGTAGATGAACTGAAGAAATACGGAACGGTAACCGTCGATGCTGACATGTGCATCGTCTGTGTGGTAGGCGACCTCGACTGGAGCAATCTCGGCTTCGAGACCTTAGCAACCGATGCCCTAAAGAACATCCCTGTCCGGATGATCTCTTATGGCGGAAGCAACTACAATATTTCGTTCCTGATCAAGGAGAGTGACAAGAAACGGGCTTTGCAAAGCTTGAGCGAGGTCCTCTTCAATAACAATGATAAACAATAATCGTTAATCCAACAACATAACACAATATGAAAGGTAAGTTTCCAGTAGACAAATTCCAGCATGTGCGCACCCCGTTCTACTATTACGATACAGATCTCTTGCGTGAGACCTTGAGAGCGATCAACCAGGAAACCAGTAAACATGAGCGCTTCATCGTGCATTATGCCATCAAGGCGAACGCGAACCCTAAGGTGCTCAGGGTCATCAGTCAGGCAGGATTAGGTGCCGACTGTGTCAGTGGCGGGGAAATACAAGCTGCCCTCCAGGCAGGCTTCCCTGCCAACAAGATTGTTTTCGCCGGCGTAGGAAAAAGTGATTGGGAGATCAATCTCGGGCTCGATAAGGATATCTTCTGCTTCAATGTGGAGAGCGTTCCCGAATTAGAGGTGATCAACCAGTTGGCTGCGGAAAAAGGCAAGACAGCTCGCGTATGCTTCCGCATCAACCCTGACGTGGGCGCACATACCCATGCCAATATCACCACTGGACTGGCTGAGAACAAGTTCGGCATCGCCATGAGGGATATGGAAAGTGTCATCGAAGAGGCTTCCCGAATGCAGAACATCCAGTTTATCGGACTTCACTTTCATATTGGTTCCCAAATACTTGATATGGGTGACTTCGAGGCTCTCTGCAACCGTATCAACGAATTGCAGGATCAGTTGGAACGCCATCACATCCGCATTGAGAATATCAATGTGGGAGGAGGATTGGGCATCAGCTACGAACATCCCAACCGGTTGCCGATACCCGATTTCAAGGCTTACTTCGATACCTATGCCCATCACCTGAAACTGCGTCCGGGACAGACGCTGCACTTCGAGTTGGGCAGGGCTGTCGTGGCACAATGCGGGACCTTGATCACGCGTACCTTATATGTTAAGCAAGGCACTTACAAGCAATTCGCTATTGTCGACGCAGGCATGACCGATCT
>CAJLYG010000329.1 GCA_905210845.1 uncultured Prevotella sp. | reverse complement strand
GCTCTTCGTGTCGAACGCCTCTGGAGGCATGAACCCACTTTTCAAGATCGGTGACCTGATGGTGATTACCGACCATATCAACCTCTTCCCGGAACATCCCCTGCGTGGCAAGAACGTCCCTCCAGGCCCTCGTTTCCCGGACATGCACGAGGCTTATGACAAGGCATTGATCCGTGAAGCTGACCGGATCGCCATCGAAAAGGGCATCCGCCTCACGCATGGCGTATATGTAGGAGTGCAGGGACCTACCTTTGAGACTCCTGCAGAATATACCATGTACCATACCCTTGGCGGTGATGCGGTGGGCATGAGCACCGTTCCCGAAGTCATCGTTGCCCGCCATTGCGGCATCCGCGTCTTCGGGATGAGTGTCATCACCGACTTAGGCATCAGCGATCAGCCCGTAGAGGTCAGCCATGAGGAGGTACAAGAGGCAGCCCACCAGGCAGAACCATTGATGACGGAGATCATGCGGGAGATGATCCGTCGATTATCCTTTGAACAAGAAGACAAAGAAGTATGACAGAAATAGCTAAGTTGGGCGAGTTTGGCCTGATCGACCATCTCACCCATGACATCAAGATCAAGAACACATCCACCGTTTACGGGGTCGGAGACGACTGTGCCGTCATGCACTACCCCGACAAGGAAGTATTGGTTACATCCGACATGCTCATGGAAGGCGTGCACTTCGATCTCACCTACATTGACATGCAGCACTTAGGTTACAAGTCGGCGATGGTGAATATCAGTGATATCTTTGCCATGAACGGGACACCCCGGCAAATGATTGTCAGCATTGCCCTCAGCAAACGCTTCAAAGTGGAAGACATAGAGGCATTTTACAGTGGACTGCAGATCGCCTGCGATAAATGGAATGTCGATATCGTCGGAGGGGATACCACCTCTTCCTATACCGGCTTGGCCATCAGCATCACTTGTATCGGTGAGGCTGCCCGCGAAGAGATCGTCTATCGGAATGGTGCCAAGGACACCGACCTGGTCTGCGTCTCTGGCGACTTAGGGGCTGCCTACATGGGCCTTCAACTCCTCGAGCGAGAGAAAAGCGTCTACTATCAGCAAGTAGACGAGGCGAGAAAGAAAAAAGACCAGGCAGCCTTAGAGCAACTGAAAGACTTCCAGCCCGACTTTGCCGGCAAGGAGTATCTTTTGCAACGGCAACTGAAACCAGAGGCACGGGGAGATATTATCCAACGGCTCCACGATGCCGGGGTCAAGCCTACGGCGATGATGGACATCTCGGATGGACTGAGCAGTGAGCTGATGCACATCTGCAAACAAAGTCATTGCGGATGCAGGATCTATGAGAAGAACATCCCCATCGACTACCAGACAGCCGTCATGGCAGAGGAAATGAACATGAACCTGACCACTTGCGCCCTGAACGGCGGCGAGGACTATGAACTTTTGTTCACTGTGCCCATCGGCGACCATGAGAAGATTGATGACATGGACGACGTCAAGCTCATCGGGCACATCACGAAGGAAGAGTTAGGAACCGTCCTCATCACCAGAGACAACAACGAGTTCCCGCTGAAAGCACAAGGTTGGAATCCCTTGCAATAACGCATTTCCCAACGGTAAGCCCATGCCCATTTCCAAGCGATGGTCTTTTAGGCTTCAATAGATGGCCTTTTAAACTTCAATAGTTGACCTTTTAGAGCTCAATTGATGACCTATTGAAGCGTGAAAGGCCACCTCTTGGAAAATACGACGAGAGCATCGGGATTGTTAATAAACATTAATGACAAGAAATTTATGAAGAGTTCTTCTTCCGTTCTCAATTAAATTCCTTACCTTTGCACTCGCAAAAAACAAAGGTGCCTTAGCTCAGGTGGTAGAGCAATGGACTGAAAATCCATGTGTCCTTGGTT
>CAJLYG010000328.1 GCA_905210845.1 uncultured Prevotella sp. | reverse complement strand
AACAATAACTTGACATAAGGTAAGAGCGTAGTAAAGGTCACCCTCCGTGTCATTGGCAACGACGATATCGGCATTGTCAACAACATCACCAGCATTATATCCAAAGAGGAGAAAATTGCCCTGAGGACCATTCATATCGACAGTCACGACGGATTGTTCAGCGGCAACTTAGTCGTACAGTTGGAGGATGTCAGCAAGTTAGAGGATCTGCTGAAGAAGCTTAGGACCGTGAAAGGCGTCAAGCAGGTGACACGCCTCTAATTGAACTTGCCCAGCAGCTTCTCGTCTACGACATGGATTCCCTTGAGCGTGCAGCATCCCCGCAGATAGAGGAAGACCATGTTCTTGTAGATCCTTTTCAGGCTGTACTTCTTGTAGAGTTGTGCCCGCATGATCTTTTCCATGGAGTTGGACCCCAGGATCTGGACGATCTCATAATCGATGTCATCGCGGAAATACCCTTCCTTGATCCCCTCCTTGAAAAAGGCTTGGGAATAGTCGTGCCGCCGCTTATGCTTGGTTTCCAGGAATTCGATCACGCTCTTGTACTTATGGATTTCCTCATAGAAAGCGATGCTCGTGTTGTCTAACTCCTTCATTTGCAGCTTGTAAAACTCCAAGAGAATCTCCATCACATTCCGGGGACGCTCCGCCATAAAGCTACGAATGTGATTGTCCAAGTGATCCTCATGCTGCTTGACCATCTCCAACAGGAGGGTCTCCTTGGTGCCATAGATCTCATACAGCGTCCTTTTCGAGATGCACAACAGCTCGGCCAGGTCATCCATCTTCACGGCTTTTACCCCTTTCGACGTAAATTCCCGGAAGGCAGCCTGCAAAATTCTATCTTTCAACTCCCTGCGATACGGGGTTTGAGTAATTGGTTGCTTCATAATCTGAACTTTTATGATGCAAAGTTAGAAAAAAAATATGTAAAACTATCATCTGTATGTTGGTTTTTTATTAACTTTGCGCATCGATAGTCAAATCTATTATATTAGTATGGTAAAGATAACAAAAGAGATGGCCCTCGAATACCACGAGTCTGGCCGTCCTGGAAAAATTGAGGTAAAGCCTACTAAGCCGTATCGCACACAGACCGACCTTAGTTTGGCGTATTCGCCAGGTGTGGCATATCCCTGTCTGGAAATCCAGAAGAACCCTGACGATGTTTATAAGTATACGGACAAAGGGAACTTAGTCGCAGTGATCAGCAATGGAACCGCTGTCCTGGGATTAGGTGACATCGGTGCCATGAGTGGCAAGCCCGTGATGGAAGGAAAAGGACTGCTTTTCAAGATATATGGAGGTATCGACGTATTCGATATTGAAGTGAACGAGAAGGATCCCGAGAAGTTCTGTGAGGCAGTAGAGAAGATCGCCCCGTCCTTCGGAGGGATCAACTTGGAGGACATCAAGGCTCCAGAATGCTTCTATATCGAGGAACGCCTGAAGAAAAACCTGGATATTCCCGTCATGCACGATGACCAGCACGGGACGGCTATCATCTCTGCAGCAGGCTTGAAGAATGCCTTGGAAGTGGCTGGGAAGGAGATCTCTGAGGTCAAGATCGTGGTCAACGGCGCAGGTGCCGCTGCCATCTCCTGCACGAAGTTGTATTGTGCCTTGGGCGCGAAGAAGGAGAATATCGTCATGATCGACTCCAAGGGAGTTATCACCAGTGACCGTGAGAACTTGACTCCACAGAAGAAACTCTTTGCAACGGATCGCCGCGATGTGCATACTCTGGGAGAGGCAATCGTAGGCGCAGACGTCTTCGTTGGTTTGTCCAAGGGGAATGTCCTGACACAGGACATGATCCGTTCCATGGCCAAGAACCCAATCGTGTTTGCCTTGGCAAACCCTGTTCCGGAGATCAGTTATGAAGATGCCATGGCAAGTCGCCCTGATGCAAATTTCATTCTTGAATTTAGAGATATTTTTATTAGAAGCA
>CAJLYG010000327.1 GCA_905210845.1 uncultured Prevotella sp. | reverse complement strand
GAACCATTCTCCCGTAGCGATCATGAAATCCGGGTAGTCGACGGTCAAGTCTCGGATCATATTCTTGAAGTTATTCCCCCCATGTCCATTGACGATGACCATCTTGCGAATACCTTGATGATGCAGGTTTTCCACCAAGTCGGTGAGGATCGCCCTTTGCGTCTCATAGCGATAATGGACGCAGAAAGGCAGGTCGCGCTGTCCCGGGTTCTGGGATCCCATGGGGACAGGAGGCATCACCATGCACCTTTTCCCATAATCATCGAAGCATTTCACAGCCGCATCCACGGCGATGTCATGCGAGAGGATGCAGTCTGTCAGATAAGGCAGATGCAGGTTATGGGGCTCTGTCGCGCCCCAGGGCAGTACGGCAAGGTCATAATGATACTGACGTGCCACCCCGTAAGCGGATACAGATAAGTCGAATTCTCGGTTCTTTACCATTTCCCTAAGCTCTCCTTAAAATTGGTTACAGTGATGGAAGAAATCGATTGCCTCCAATTCCTGTTTCATCTTCTGCTCTTCCTCATCAGTCATATTCTGGAAGGGAACGCGGTTAGGACCTAAGTCGAAGCCGAGGAGCTTCATGATCAGCTTCCCAGCAACGATATTGCCACGGTAATGGCAGATAACGTTGATGACAGCCTGTGCATAGTTCTGTGCCTTCCGCGCATTCTCGATATCGCCTTTATTCCAGTAGTCGATGATTGATACCAGGCAACGCCCGTTATAATTAGTCGTGCCTCCGATGCCGCCTTTGGCACCGCCTTGTGCGAGGGAAGGAAGGATTGTCTCATCCTGTCCATGCAACATGTCATATTTATTGTCCTTGTAGAGCCTGCATTGGTTGTACTCATACAGGCTCTCATAGGTGTACTTGATCCCTGCGAAGTTAGGGATACGACCATCAACAGCCTTCAGCAGGTCAAGCATGGGCAGGTAAGCCCCGTTGAAAGCTGGGATATGATAATAATAGAAAGGCAGGTTGGGAGCAGCAGCGGCAATCGTCTCGCAATATTTCACCAGTTCCTCGATCCTGCCAATATGCGGGAAAGGAGGAGCCATGGAACCTATTCCCCAAGCCCCGATCTCCTGGGCGTGCTGTGCAAGCCGAGCACTGTCGCGCAGACAGCAACTGCCTACATGGACAATCACCTTGAAGCCTTCGGGTGCCACTGACATCCAACGTTCCGCCAACTGCATGCGTTCCTCGACGGTAAGCATATAACCCTCACCGGATGATCCGTTGATAAAGACACCTTTCAAGCCATTTTTGGCTAACATACTGGCATACTTGCCGATGGGTTCCAAGTTCAAGTCACCATTGGCATGGAACGGCGTGAACGGAGCATCAATAAGTCCTACAATCTTTTCCATAATTTCTTCTATTGTTAAATGAATATATCTTGTTTGAATGATTTACTCCACGTTGTCCGTTGTCGGGCGGAGGAAGGCCAACTGCAGGATCACCGCAAGGGCGACGACAGCGCCTAACATGGCGAATCCCAGACCTAAGTTCCCGCCATCGCTCCATTTTCCCAAGACCTGCGTGATCAATGCCCCCGCAAAGACCCCAGTCATGTTCATGATCCCATAAGCCGTGGCACGGTATTTCGCGGAGATGATCTGGCAGAGGATCGGCATGTTGTTAGCATCGAACATGCCATAGCCCACCCCGAAGCACAGGCCTGCGCCGACCACAGCCAACAAACTATGTCCGAAGCCTAAGAACACCAAAGCGGGAATCGTCAGGGACAAGCCGATGGCACTGGTATAGATCCTGCCTCGGATATTGTGCTGCACCCAACGGTCGGACAGGATTCCGCCTACGATCACCCCGATAAAGGAAGAGAAGGCGATGGTAATGGTAGAGATCGGGCCCGCACTCGACATCGGAATGTTCAGGTCTTGCGAGAACAAAGTAGGCACATTGGTTTTTTGTATTTTTGTACCTAAAATGGATA
>CAJLYG010000326.1 GCA_905210845.1 uncultured Prevotella sp. | reverse complement strand
GTATCAAAATCGCCATGATCATGGTCATTATCACGCAGGCTTTCCGCTTTGCCTATGAGCCTTTTGTCTTTGCCAACAAGAGTGCGGACAAGAAGCAAACCTATGCCAAGGTCATGAAATACTATGTGATCTTCACCTTGTTAGCCTTCCTGTGCGTGATCGGCTACATGGATATCTTACGCCATCTTGTTGGATCTTCTTACTGGGAAGGATTGAAGGTGGTTCCCATCGTTATGGCTGCGGAAATCATGTTTGGCATCTACTTCAACCTAAGCTTCTGGTATAAGCTTACCGACCGCACAATATGGGGAGCCTATTTCTCTGGACTGGGCTGTCTTGTCCTCATCCTCATTGATATCATCTTTATTCCCAAGTTCAGTTATATGGCATGTGCATGGGCAGGATTCGCAGCCTATGGCATCAGCATGTTAGCCAGTTATATCTTCGGGCAGAAATACTACCCCATCAACTATCCCATCAAGGACATCCTGTTCTATGTCGTGGTGTCCATCATCCTCTTTGTCGGCATGGAACTTTCACAAAGTCAACTGAGCACATTGCCTTGCCTGCTCGTCAATACCCTGCTAATTTTCGTCTATATCGCATTGGTCATCAAGCGTGACCTGCCCCTGTCATCTTTGCCCGTCATCGGCAAGCATTTCAATAAATAAATACATCCATGGATATGAAACGAAAACTATTCTTTCTCTTCATCCTACCGTCCCTCCTTTCCAATCTGTCCGCACGGGCAGACGAGGGAATGTGGACGCTGTACAACCTGCCACAGGCTGTTTATGGACAAATGCAAGCCGAAGGCTTCCACTTGCCTTACCAAGACCTGTATGAAAGTGAGCATGCCATCAAGAATGCTGTCGTCAACTTCTCCGGATATTGCTCCGGGGTTGTTGTCTCTCCCGATGGTCTGGTCTTTACCAACCACCATTGTGGATTCGAGAGCATTCGCAGCCATTCCACCATCGAGCATGATTATATGCTAAACGGTTTCATTGCCCACTCTTACCAAGAGGAACTGCCCAACGAGCACATGTTTGTCAGCTTTATGGTAGAACAGAAGGATATCACCCCACAGTTGGAAAGAGACGGGTTCCAACTGTTCTCCTTAAAACAACAGGAGCATTATCTCGACTCCTTGGAAAACAAAATGACCAAGGAAGTGGAGGCGAAAGACTCTACCCTACGTGTGGAAATCAAGCCCTATTACGAAGGAAACAAATATTACTTGACCACCTATCGCGACTTTACCGATATCCGTCTTGTCTTTGCCGTGCCTAAGTCAATGGGTAAGTTCGGTGGTGAGACCGACAACTGGATGTGGCCCCGTCAAACCTGCGATTTCTCCGTGTTCAGAATCTATGCCAACCCAAAGACGAACGGGCCTGCCAAGTATTCCAAAGACAATGTCCCCTATCATCCCAAGAACTGGATCCAGGTATCCCGACAAGGATACAAAGAGGGCGACTTTGCCATGACCATGGGCTATCCCGGGTCCACTGAGCGCTATCTCTCAAGCTATGGCATCCGACAGATGAGAGAAAACAATGCCGCTCGCGCCCAAGTACGTGGCATCAAGCAGGATATCATGATCCGGCACATGAGGGCAAACGAAGCTGTACGCATTAAGTATGACTCGAAGTTCGCGACAAGCTCCAACTACTGGAAGAACTCCATTGGGATGAACAAATGTATCGATAGCATCGGTATCATCAACCTGAAGAAGCAATATGAAGACCGCATCAGACACTGGCAAGACTCTACGGGTTACCTCAAGGGCAAGCTCGACTTTGATGTCATGTCATCCCGCGCATCCACGAAATAGATGAAGAGGTTGCTACCTTAAGCGCCAAAAAAGCAAGAGCACTCTTAAGCGGAGAATCATCAGGTCTTGAGGACCTTAAAGCTGCAATCTCTCTTCTGTCCCAGGAGCGCAATGCCCTGCTGGTATGTAACTCATATCCGGAGGATTATCTG
>CAJLYG010000325.1 GCA_905210845.1 uncultured Prevotella sp. | reverse complement strand
CATATTTTTGTTCAGTTCCAGTCTTTGTCGTGTTCTGCATGCGGAAAGGAAGATCGAGTCACTGCCCTGGTATGGCAATATCCGAGAACTGCAACACGCCATGGAGAAGGCTGTCATCCTGAGCGATGGCGATCAGGTGCAAAGCGAATATATTGATGGAAGCAGGATCACGACTGGAAAATCATGGGAAGAGGCACAGACCCTTGATGAAATGGAGCATCATCTGATAGAAAAGGCCATCCATGATTGCGACGGGAATCTCTCGCAAGTGGCAGCCCGATTAGGCATCACCCGCCAGACCCTATATAACAAGATCAAGAAATACGGGCTGTCCTGACAGTCCTCCTGATGAATGAAGACATGAATCTTACCTCTTTATATATGGATACCACCGTTAGAGCCATCGGCAACGATTCCCTCTGGCTCGCCTTGATGACAGCAATTGCCTTCATCCTGATGGTTCTCTATGTCAATCTCTGGCGCAGGCACCGGCGCGCTGTGAGAAAGGTTAGGTTCTTGTTTGATGCCATTGACAATGGGGATTATACCTTTCGGTTCTCCGATAACGAAAGGCATGGCAACGACCGTTTGCTGAATGCCTCGCTCAACCGGGTCAAGGAAATTTTGCAACATGCCCGCGACGAGCAGATTGAACGGGAGAAATACTTTGAGACCATCCTGCATGCCGTCGATACCGGCATCCTCGTCGTGGATGCCGACCATGGCCTTGTCCTGCGATGCAACAGGGCTGCCCTCCATCTCCTGCACAGGGAGAGCATCACACACATCAACCAGGTGAAAGATTTGCTCCAGGGATACTCCCTTCGGGAATCCTTCACGACGCTCAAAGGCAGGCAAGTGCGCATCATCGGGTTCAGTGACATCCGTGGGGAGCTGGCCAACCAGGAAATAGACAGTTGGGTAAAGCTCATCCGTGTGCTCACCCACGAGATCATGAACACGGTGACCCCGGTCATCTCTCTGTCACAAGCCTTGCTGAAAAAGCCAGAGGAAGAACAACGTCAGGGGTTGGTCGTGATCAACCAAACCGCACGAGAGTTGATCGAATTCGTGGAGAACTACCGGAAGTTCACGCATGTGCCCACGCCACGACCCCAGCTATTTTACGTCAAACCCTTTGCTGAGCGCATGGCAAAGCTCACGGGCAGGACGATCGAGGTGAAGGTAGAACCATCCGACCTCTTAGTCTATGCGGATGAGGGACTGGTCACCCGTGTCATCACAAACCTATTGAAGAATGCTTGTCAGGCAACACCACAAGACAAGCATATTACCTTGCGCGCCTATAGCAATGCGGAAGAGGCAGTCGTCATAGAAGTAGGAGATGACGGGCCCCAGATCGACACAGAGACGGCATCCCGCATTTTCGTCCCTTTCTTTACCACAAAGGAAGAGGGAAGCGGGATTGGATTGCCGATCTCCCGTCAGATCATGCGTGTCTCTGGGGGTTCTCTCGAACTACTGCCCTATGCGGACACGGGGGAATATACTGTCTTCCGCGTGACCTTCAGATAGCCACGATACCCTTGATTATTTCTTGGTGATCCCGTCCAACCAATCGAAAAGCTCTTTCAAGGAAGGTCGGTGATATATTCTCCCACCTGCTTGCCACCCCGCATCGGCATCTTGGCATTGGCAGGCATACCTGTCGGCATTCCCTTCCCTTTCACGCCGCCGTTCAGAGGTGCGAAAGCGCCACCTCCCTGACTAAAGGTGAAGCCGAGTGTATCAGGGATCGTAGCCCCGGCATCCTTGGCAATCTGTGCCGCACGGATCAACTCGCGCTTGATGAAATCGAGGTAGTTGTCTGCCGTCAGAGGCGTGCCATCCTGTAGCTTGAGCCCAAGCGACTGAACATAAGCGGGGAAAAGGGCAGCCTCTTCCCGGGTCACCTGACGGTGTGCAGCATCGTTCGCCTTGCGCGAGTCTGTATTGCCATAAAGCCATTCATACGCCATGTCCAAACCAAGTAAAAAACAAAATAAATGCCCAAGAAATTCA
>CAJLYG010000324.1 GCA_905210845.1 uncultured Prevotella sp. | reverse complement strand
TTTATCGGGCTTGCAACCTGTTTTTAGGTTGTCAAAGGTTGACACGAGGTTGACATGAAAAAGAGGATGCACCAGAATTTTGATACACCCTCTGTTCATGAATTGGTATAAAAAGATTTATTATTGAAGAGCGTAGGCTCCGAAATAGGAAGCGGCGGCAGGACAGGAGAAGTAATAGTCCTGATCGTTGCTTGTATTCAGGAAGATTACCTTTTTCATGCCGAAGAACGCCAATCCGGATGGGAACATACGGGTTACGTTCGTCTTTCCGCCCGTCAGTGCCGGGGAGTTTGATGCCAAGTGGAAATCCCAGGAAGGATCAAAGGCAAGGGGTGCTCCTTTCGATGTATCATCCACCTCGCAGTTGATGTTCATGGATGGGTTCTGGGAGAAGCGACTGAAGAGTGGGTCTCCTTCACCGGCAACGGAACTATGGAAGTCTGTGTCGAGCCAGATGCCCAAGCTGGCACCGTTTGCCATCTGTTTCACTCCTATCTCCGTGGAAGCATAATAATAGTTCGGGGTGAGCACACTGTTCTCCATGTCAGCGCCATCTTGCTTCGGTTGTTTCAACCCAAAGCGGCAATCATAGACAAGGTTGTTGACAAGTACTGGCTTCGTGGCTTTCTCAACCCAGATGCTTCCACCCTTCTTGTTCTTCGAGCGGCGCCATCCACAGTTGACTATCGTATTGTTATAAACAGCCATCTCGGTCAGAGGGATCGAGTCGTTGTTCCCCGCATTCGACAATTTCAAGGCATTGGTGCAGGCATTATAGATAAGGTTATAGGCAATATCTAATTTACAGCCTGACTTGACATTGATGGCTTCACCGCCATCTGCCGCATTCCCGCTGTCGGCAAAGATATTATGGCAGATCACGCCATTACCTCCCGTAAAATAGGTCTGGTCATTGTAATTGTCATGGAAGTAACAGTCAGCGACCACGAACCGCCCTTTGACATTACAGAAGTGGAATGCGGGCACGCCACCGTCAATCGTTGTCTTGAAGAGTCGGTTCTGATAAGAGTAGGACGACTCCGTAGGAGTAGCCCCGGCATAAGCGATGTCCACATGCGAGAGCACTACCTCGCCTGCATTGTATCCACAGATGATGCCACCCCAGTCGGCAGGCTGCTTCCTGTCGGAGGTGAAGGTCACTGGCTTCTCTGCCGTTCCCATGCAATAGAGATTGCCTAACACGACCAACTCGATCGGTACCTGCACATCTGATTTACAGGTTACCGTCACGCCCTGTTCGATATAGAGGGACGTTCCCTCTGGTATCTCGACGCTTCCGGTCAGCGTGGTGTCATGAGTCCATACGATGGAGTTCTTGGGATATTGTGCCAGGCTGGTAGTAAACACGCTGTCGGAGCCTGTTACCTCTGAACCACCCTTATTGACATAGTCATAAGGATTGATATTATCATTCTCACAGGAAGTAGTGAGAAGGGTTCCTGCCATGACGGCAAGCAGGATTGCGAAAATATTTGTTTTCATATTCTGATTTGATTCTTGATTTTATAATGTGTACCTGATACCTAACAGGAAGGTGCGACCATATTGATAAGTACCGATGATGGTGCGGTCGCTCTTCTGTCCATCATACTGTAGGTTACTCTCGTTGACCGTTTTCAGATACCGCTCGCGCTTGGTATTGATCAGGTTATTGACCTTGAGGAAGATGCTGATCCCGTTATGGAACTTCTTCTCCCCACTCAGGTCAAACGAGAACATGTCCTTATCCCACTGATCGGCATCCTTGTAGGGAGATACCAAGGCCAGTCTCTTGCCGGTATAGGAAGCTGACAACTGTGCGTTCCAACCATTTTCCGTGTCCTTATAGAGCAAGGAGACATTGGCGGTATGGGGTGCTTGGTTGACCAACGGGCGTTTCTGCGTGACATTCTTTTCATATTCCGCACTCCCCTTCTGATATTGTAGTTTGGTAGTCGTAATGGAAGAATGGGTGTAAGTGTAGTTTGCCTTCACGCCGAAATGGCGGATGTACTTGATGACATCTACCTCGAATCCCATGTTCTTCGCATTTCCGA
>CAJLYG010000323.1 GCA_905210845.1 uncultured Prevotella sp. | reverse complement strand
AGGCCCACAAGACTGGCGAGCCTCTGATTGGGACGGTCGTCGAGGTAAAAGAACTGAAGGATGTCAGGACGACCACGGGATTAGACGGCACTTTTGAACTGAAAGACTTGCCCGAGACGGGCAAGTACACTCTCGTGATTACTTATGTAGCGTATAAGACCGTTGAGGAACGTGTCGACCTATCCGCTTCTTCTCCCCTTACTATCCAGATGGATGAGGACACCAAGGAGCTGGGTGAGGTAGTGGTCAAGGGCTTTCGGTCGAGAAACAACGACCGCAGTGCCATCGACTTGGAGAAGATGTCTGGCACCGTGACCAATGTCCTCAGCCAACAGAGCATTCAGCTCTCTCCCGATGTCAATGTGGCAGGAGTGCTGACGCGTGTCTCTGGTGTCACCATGGAGCGTGATGCCTCAGGACAGGCTTCGTATGCCATCCTCCGCGGTATGGACAAACGGTATAACTATACGTTGGTCAACGGCGTGAAAATACCGAGTCCAGATGACAAGAATAGGTATATTCCTCTGAATATCTTCCCCTCCGACCTGATGGATCGCTTGGTGGTTACCAAATCCCTTACTGCCGACATGGAAGGGGATGCAGCCGGCGGCGTGGTGGACATGGTGATGAAGGATGCCCCTTCCCATTTCCAGTTGCAGGCGAACGGTGCCATTGGTTATAGCGACTATTTCTGGAAAGGCAACCGTGACTACCTGACTTCCGATCGTAGCGATGTCACGAAGAAAGCCCCCTACGAGGCGTTTGGTCCCGATTACAAGGCATCAGCATCAGACTTCAAGGACGGAGCGACGCGGATCAGTAGCCATTCGATGCCTGCTCCCAACTTCATCGGTGGCTTCTCCGTGGGTAACAGATTCTGGAACAAGCAGTTAGGCGTGATCCTCGCAGGAAGTATCCAGAACACTTTCCGTGGGACGGAGCGTACGTACAACTCGGTGAAGATGGCATCGGGCGAGCAGGCCATGTATATCTACCAACTTCAGCACCGCTATTATTCCATCCATGACCTGAACGGAGGATTGCATGCCAAGTTTGATTTGTCCTTGGACAAGCATAAGCTGGAATGGTATAACATGCTCATCGGTTCGCGTTCCAACAGTGTCAGGTATAACAACTCGGTGAATACCGAATATATTTCCGACACGGAATATACCCAAGACGATGAGACCCGTTCGATGTCGCAGACGCAATCGATCTTCGCGACCCAGTTAAAGGGCACCCATCATCTGACAGATGACCTGACCGTCGACTGGTCGGGAATCTATTCGAAGGCAACGGAAAAAGACCCCGACCGCGTCTACCTGACCCTTACGAATACGGTCGCCACCGACGGGACAATAGAGAAAACCCTTCCCAAGAGCATGGAACGGCGTTTCCAGCATAATGATGACAAGGATTTGGCGGGATACATCAACCTGAGCTACGACACGCATTTCAGCTCTTCCACGGATGCCCTGTGGAAGGCAGGCGGCCAGTATCGCCGGAAAGAACGCTCCAACCGCTTCTATTCCTATCAGTTTAACCCTTCGGATATCTCCCAACAGCTCTCAGGAAATGGTTTCGACCAGTTCGGCGAGATCAGCTGGACCTGTCGTACACCCTACTCACAGGCATCCCAGCTCAACTATGACTCCAAGGAGTTCATCGGAGGTGTCTATGCCATGGTGACCTTGCGCAGCTCCTTCGGCGAGCTTTACGCCGGCATGCGTGGTGAGCATACCAACCAACGCTATACGATGTTGCAGAAATTCCGTACAATGGGATCGTTTGGAGAGCAAAGCTACTGGGATTGGATGCCGTCTGCCTATCTGAAATGGACCCCAACCCCTAAGATGAATGTGCGCCTGTCTTATTACCGGAGCATCAACCGCCCGGGATTCTACGAGATCGTTCCATACCAGATCATGGGTGAGGAATACATGGAGATTGGCAATCCTGAATTGAAAAGGGCACGCATCGACAATGTCGACTTGCGCTGGGAGTGGTTCCCTTCACCCACGGAGCAGGTGATGGCAGGCGTGTTCTATAAATACCTCCGGGATCCTATCGAACAG
>CAJLYG010000322.1 GCA_905210845.1 uncultured Prevotella sp. | reverse complement strand
CGGAAGAAAATCGCATTTTTAATGAAAATTTTCACATTACTTGACAAAAGAGAGATATTTCACAAAAGGACACATTATTATATTAGGCTTTTTCAAAATCAATTCTTTCACAAAATATTGTGGAAAGTGATCCTCTATTAGGAATAATTTCGTAATTTCGCACCGTTAATCATCCATCAGAGCAAGGAAAAGGATATGGAAAGAGTCATCAACCTACTGTTTTTATTACTGGTCTGTGCCATTTCCATGGCACAGTCTCAACGTGATCATCTGAGCTTTTCGCTATCCCAGCATGATTTCTGCGACACGATCCCCATCGAGTTCGAGAACGATCAGGTTTACATCCCGGTCATCATGAATGGGGAGAGGCACAGGTTTAACTTAGACACGGGATCCAGTCAAGGTGCCATTTATAAAGGTACGCACATCGGGTATTGGACTGAACTGGGGAACGTGGTGTCGAATGATGCCAACGGAAGACGGGATACAGTCAGGGTGATCGCCCTCCCACCCTTTCAGATGGGCCACTTAGTGGTCTCCCATTACGTGGCATCTGTCTTCAACCGTCCTCCCGTGAACACAAGTTATGATGCGATCATCGGTTTCGACCTCTTCAACAAGGGGATCTGCGCGAAGATCGACACGCGCGAGAAAATGATAGTCCTCACCGACCGCCGTGGGATGTTCGACGAAGAAAGGGGCTATCCCCTGCCCTATCGGCTGAGATGGTTTGTCCCGTATGTGATGGTCAGCCCATTCATCCGCCATGTCGACGAAGCCCTGTTCGACTTAGGTTCCCGTCCCTTGTATGTCCTCAACAAGCAAAGTTTCGACGAGCATGCCTACAAGAGCAAAAACGTCACCTCGCAAGTAGAAGGGAAAGCCATAGGTCACCTTGCCATCGGGACCTTCGGGACGGAGGACGTGGACGAAGTAGCTTTCTTGCATCTCAACCGGTTCAAGTGGGACGATGTGTGTTTCACGCATTACCGGACCGTCACCACGCAAGGCGGGTCGCGGGTCGGAGCACAGATCCTGCGATACGGATCCATCATCATCGACCCATTCAAGAAGCAGATCATCTACCAACCTTACAATGGGACAGACACGATCGAGATGAACAACAAGCAGATGGGTGTCGCTTTCGTTCCCCAGGACGGACATGCGTCGGTAGGACTCATCTTCGAGAAGAGCAATGCCTACCTGCAAGGGATGCGGGAAGGTGACGTTGTCCTGAAGATCAACGATACGCCAATCTATTCTTTCGAAGCGTTCCAGCGTTTCCCATTTGTGGAAGGAGAGACCTACCGCTTTCTCCTCAGAGACCGGAACGGCAAGGAAAAGGCCGTCACTACCACCCGGTAATGTCCTATTTCTTTTTCTGAGGGATTGCCGAGCCTTGGGGAGTCCGGGACGACTTTTCACCTATGTACATCTTGGCAGAGGCGATATGCCCCAAGAGTGCCTGACTGGGCTTTTCCACATGACTCGCAATATTGAGGAAATACCGGTAGTATGATCGGGCCATGACCAAGTCGCCTTGGATCCTGAAGCATTCGGCTATATTATAATTGGCATCCATGGAGTTGCCATTCAACTTCAGGACTTCCTGCCAGGCATAGATCGCCTGCTGGTATTCCTGCTGTTTCGCGTATACCTCACCCAAGGTATTGTAGAACATACAGATCACAAGAGGGTCAGCCTTCACCAAGTCGATCGCACGATTCAAGCAAGTTGCAGCAAAAGGATAGTCTTTCCTCACGGTCATGTACAGTTTTCCCAAATGATAGAAAGGAGCCGCCTTGGAGGAATCGCATAACTGTACAGCCTTCTCGAACATCGGGATGGCTTTTTCCTGATGTTCAAGCTCTTCGTAGCAGATGCCCAATGACAGGTAATTGCCATAGGTGGAATCGCCTGCTGCCAGCAGTTTCTCATAGACATCTTCTGCCAAAACATACTCTTTCGTGAAGAAGCAAGCATCAGCCAACTGGCGGTTCACCGCGATATTGTCCTTGTCGTAAGACGTAGTGTACATCATTGCATAGAGCTTCGCCTCTTCCGATGCCTTGGGATTGCGGACATCCGCGTTCAGTGCCAGGCACAGCTACAATGTC
>CAJLYG010000321.1 GCA_905210845.1 uncultured Prevotella sp. | reverse complement strand
GCTTGGCTCTGCTCATCTGGCTTAACGAAAACGTATAGGAAAAGAAGCCCACAGGTAAGACCTTTTGTCAGTACAAAGCAGTAGCCGTGCGATTCAATCATACGGAAAGAGGATGCATCAAAAAATTGATCACCCTCTTCCTTTTTGTTTATTTCCTTTTGGTTAAGGTGTATAAGACCTTTCCTTCCTTGTTGATCGCATAGATATTCAGTACGTCCTTCTTGACAGAGATGACAGAGAATCCCGTGGAGGGATCACACCATACCGTCCCTTGGGTGGGCTTGACCGGACGGGAAAGGGCAGCGGCACTGTTCACCCAATAGTCAATCTGATCCTTAGGCATCTTGATATACTGGAAATTATGGATGTGTCCGCAACCGTATACCGCAACATTCCGATAACGTTTCAATACGGGAAGCAAGTATTTCTGCATGTCCAGACGCTCGTTTGCCTTTTTCCCAGTTTCCGCATAGATCGGGTGGTGTCCTACGCAAATCACCCAGTCCTCTTTTGCATTCCTCAATACGCCGTCCAGCCAGTTCAGCTCAGGCTCCCTGTCCTGTCGGTGAGCGTCGGGATACATCAGGGAGTCGGTACGGTAAGAATCGATGAGAGGCGTGGTATCAAGGAACACAATCCGCAGGGTGCAACCGTCTTCGTTAAACACCTTTGTATAATACCTTGCCGGCATCATCCACCGACGGCTGACCTTAGCATAGTCTAAAACAGCCTGTGTGTTGCCACGATATTCATGATTGCCCAATAAAGGATACCAAGGCAACATCAGTTCTGGATGGGAATAAATGAACTCGTAGTTGGTCATCCATAGGGGATCACGGGTTGACTGTACCCCGTAGAAATGGTGGACGTCACCTACGGCAATGACACATTCCGGACCAATGGCTTCCGCCATGTTCCCCATGAGCTCGGCAATGGGCTTTTGGTCGTAATAGCCATTCCTTCCCATGTCGTTGCACCAGAAAACATTAATACTTCCCTTTAGCTTTTCCCAAGCCGCTACGTCTTGAGCATGAAGTCCTGGGACCACCATCACGCATGAGAGCAGTAACACAACTGCTGCCACGATTTTTCTTACTTGATTCATTTCCTTCATTATTTTAATTACTTGATTGAATGCTGAATATCTCCTCTTATGGGCGATGTGCACCTACGAGCAATGTCTATAATGAGCAAAATTAGGTAGTGGATATTACATTCACGATACAATCGGGTCACAAAACGGATAAATTCATCTTGCGAAAGATGTCCCATCATTCTTAGTCCCTTGGTTGTGTGCACTTGCTTCTGTACATCCCCATGGAAACGGCTGTAAAAACATTGTAAAAAGGTTGTAAAGGATTCCTTATTGGGTAGCAACTGCCTTGTAACAAAGTCATTTTATCTTTGCCAGTGAATTTTAAGCAGTAGTTTATGACAAAGGAGAAAAGGGGAATTTTGTTCACATTTATATTGCTGATGATCGGTATCGTCAATGGGTACGCTCAGCAAATCAGTGGGCAGGTGACGGACAAGAAAACCAAAGAACCGCTCATTGGCGCGGTAATCAGTGTGGAGGGTACAGACGTGAAGGCTGTGACCGACGCTGATGGAAACTTCAAATTGAATGGATTAAAGGAATCTACATATACCTTATTGGTGAACTATGTAGGTTATAAACCTCAAAAAATTGACGGGGTTCAGGTGAAGGGAGCATCAGGGAACAATTTGAATATTGCGATGCAACCGGATGAACAGCAATTGGCTGAAGTGAGAGTGACAGGCGTAGAAAGAAAGAATACAACCGCTGCCATGGTACAACTCACCAAGTCGAGTCCCGTCATCGTGAGCAATGTATCGGCACAAGAGATCCGTCTTACTCAGGATACGAACGCAGGAGAGGTGATACGCCGCGTGCCAGGCATCAGCCTCATCGATGATAAGTTCGTCATGGTGCGTGGACTGAGTCAGCGGTATAATAATGTATGGATCAATGGGGGAGCGGTGCCGAGCAGTGAAGCCGACTCCCGTGCTTTCTCCTTTGACCTGATTCCCAGTTCGCAGATTGACAATCTGACCATTATCAAGGCTCCGACAGCACGAAATAACATGGAGAAATGAGAA
>CAJLYG010000320.1 GCA_905210845.1 uncultured Prevotella sp. | reverse complement strand
CCGACACGGCCGGTGCTGTGACGGTCAAGCGATTCACCCAGCGCGTGGGCGGACCGAACTCCGTGACGTATGTTGGAAAAGGAAAACTAGAAGAGATCAAGCAATACATTCAGGAGGAAGAGGATGCAGAACGCCCTGTAGGAATGGTCATTTTCGATGATGAGCTTTCTGCCAAGCAGATCCGTAATATTGAGAAGGAGCTCGGCGTGAAGATACTCGACCGTACCTCCCTGATCCTTGACATCTTCGCGATGCGCGCCCAGACTGCCAATGCCAAGACGCAGGTGGAGTTAGCTCAATATCGGTATATGTTGCCCAGGCTGCAACGCCTGTGGACACACTTGGAACGCCAAGGAGGTGGATCTGGAAGCGGTGGAGGAAAAGGCAGCGTGGGACTTCGTGGACCGGGTGAGACACAGTTGGAGATGGACCGGCGTATCATCCTACAGCGCATGTCCCTTTTGAAAGCGCGACTGGTGGAAATTGAGAAGCAGAAGACCACACAGCGCAAGAATCGCGGTCGACTGATCCGCGTCGCCTTGGTGGGATATACCAATGTGGGCAAGTCTACAATTATGAACTTACTTGCCAAGAGCGAGGTCTTTGCTGAGAACAAGCTCTTCGCCACCCTCGATACCACAGTCCGCAAGGTGGTCATCGAAAACCTGCCTTTCTTGTTGGCAGACACGGTGGGATTCATCCGTAAGTTGCCTACCGACCTGATCGACTCCTTCAAGTCAACTCTTGATGAGGTAAGAGAAGCTGACCTGCTCCTGCACGTAGTGGACATCTCCCACCCAGATTTTGAGGAACAGATCCATGTCGTGGAAAATACCCTCAAGGAATTAGGATGTGCAGAAAAGCCCTCAATGATCATTTTCAACAAGATCGACAACTACCATTGGGTGGAAAAGGAGGCTGACGACCTCACCCCTGCCACTAAGGAAAACATCACTTTGGAAGAACTGAAGAAGACATGGATGGCAAAGCTAAACGAGAATTGTCTCTTTATCTCCGCCAAGAAAAAGGAGAATATAGACGAGTTCCGGGAAGTACTCTATAAGAAGGTGCGTGAGCTTCACGTACAGAAATATCCATATAACGACTTTTTATATCCTACAGAATAAATGGAAGAGGGCTATCGCTTACTGACCGACGAGGAAATCGGCATTTTAGAAGACAATGGATGTACGGCGGAAGACTGGACTTCCGTCTATGTCGCTGAGGACTTCCTGCCTGCTTATCTACGGGACGTGACCTTCTACGGGAAGGTACGCCTCGGCGTTTTCGAGAAGAACATAGAGGTCAGCCAAGGATTCCAGAAACATTCTGGAATCAAGAACTGCACGCTTCGCAACGTAACAGTAGGAGACAACTGTCTGATTGAGAACATCGGCAATTACATCAACAACTATACGATTGGGGACGAATGCTATATCTCGAATGTCAACACCATGGAGACCACTGACGGTGCCACCTTCGGGGAAGGCAACATGATCTCTGTGCTCAACGAGGTGGGCGACGGCAATGTACTGCTTTTCGACAATCTCACCAGTCAGTTTGCTGCCCTGATGGTCAACCACATCCATGACAAGGAGCTGATTTCTGCCATCCGCCAGATGGTCAGGGATGACATTGCAGAAAAAGTCCCCGAGCAAGGGACGATCGGCAACAACGTCAAGGTGATCAATACGGGTGAGGTAAACAACACACATATTAGCGACGAATGCGAGGTCAACGGAGCTTGCCGCCTGAGCGACTGTTCCATCAAGAGCGTCCGTGGTGCTAGCGTCTATATCGGAAGTGGCGTCATCTGCGAGAATTCCATTATCTTCGAGGGGTCATCTGTCCTGAACAGTGCCAAGATAGAGAACTGCTTCGTGGGAGAGGCTTGCCTCATCACCAATGGCTTTACAGCAGAGAGCAGTGTCTTCTTTGCCAACAGCTATATGGCGAATGGAGAGGCATGTGCCGCCTTCTGCGGTCCGTTCACAGCATCACATCACAAGAGCAGCTTGCTCATTGGAGGGATGTTTTCCTTCTATAATGCAGGATCAGCCACCAATTTCAGCAACCATGCCTATAAGATGGGTCCCATGCACTACGGTATCATGGAACGGGGTTCCAAGACCGCCAGCGGTGCATACCTG
>CAJLYG010000319.1 GCA_905210845.1 uncultured Prevotella sp. | reverse complement strand
GATGCCCCAAGGCAGAAGCCGGATGGCGGAAACGCCGTCGGGCGTTGACTTGTCGAGGGTCTGCAACAGGCAGCTCCGCTTATCACGCGCTAAGGCAACCCGCTTGCAGGCAACCCTTTTTGCCTTCCCGCCACGGTCGCGGTAGATCACGGTGTATTCACTTTGATGGATGATGGAGAGCCGTCGGGTGGCATCGACCTGCTTGAGGACAGCCCATGCCGAGTCGACATCGTTCCGTTCGCCATACACTTTCATCGCATATCTGGCGGTGAAGTCGTATCCCTCATCCTGGACGCCGTGCACGTTCAGGTAGTACCTGAACTCACTGGCCTCTGCATCCAAGTCTTTCTTTCTCTTCTCCAATAGCTTCCTTTCCCGTTCAACAACGGCTTTCAACTGCCGGGAAGACAGGCGGAGATGGGGGGCGACAGTATCGCAGTTCACCGTGACCAACCGTCCCTTGCAAGAAGGGATGAAATAATAGCGGTTGACCCAGCATCCCGTCGCATAGGCATGATGGCGCCTGATGGTGTCGATGTGGTGGGTAACGTCCCGGAGAGTGGAGTCCTTGTCCAATGTCGTGAAATAGAGGACGGGCTTCCCATCTACTGCCAATGCGTTGAAACTCCTGCATTCCACGATGGCAGCGCATTGCCTCATGTCTTCCCGCGACCAGGACTTCAAATGCCATAGCTCAAGGAGACAGACAAGGAGGATCAAGCCCACAACCCCGATCAATACCTTGGAATACGTATTTAAAAGAAAGCTCTTCATAAATCCACTGCGAAAGTACAGAGAAATTTTGAGATGGACAAAGCAGAAAGGATAAATATCATAAAAAGTCCGTGGCGTAACTCATGGAAAAGTCTGGCAACCCTCTTCCTCTCTTCTCGTAGGATAACGATAGGCTTCAACCATTTTATTTCAAAGCCATGCCTTATAGGGTGGAGGCAGCAATATTTTTTGCGTATTTTCTTGCAAGTTTAAGAAATGTTTTGTATCTTTGTAGGGTAGCTTGAAAAGGGCTGCAAACGGCAGGGAAACTGCCGTTTAACCACGATGTTTAACTGTATTATCTTTCAAAATCATGAAAAAAGAACCGTTTATTCAGATTCCCAAGGAACTCTTGGATCATCCGATCATTGACCGCTTGGTAGACAAGGAGGGCGCCATGTTCCTCGGCACGTATGCTGTCCTGTTGCTGTACCTCTCCCGCAGGCCCAACTGCGTGGGCAGTCTCAACAACCTGACCTTGCGTTTGATTGCCGCGCAGTTGCACAAGTCGGTCAAGTATGTCCGTCATGTCATCTTCGACACGGGTCTGTTCCGCGCGGATGAGGAGCGGAATGTCTTTACCAACCCTAACCTGCAACGCACGTTCGGCATCCCGGAGACGCTCGACAATGGGGCAGAGGCACTCGGCGGTGCCTCTCTAACACCCTGCGATGAACCGAAGGAAGATTCCACAGACTCACAAGAGGACCATCTTGCGGACGGAAAGGAAGCTCCTGCGGAAGTGAAGGATGTGTCCACAGGCGGGGATGAACGTCCCGTAGGAAAAGATGAGGATAGTTCCACGAACAAAACTGTGGCTCCTGCGAGTGAGAAAGGAGCCCTTGTAAAAGCGGAAGAAATTCCCATCCATGTGGGCAAGAGTCTTGTCGGAAAGGAGCAAGTCCCCTCAGAAAAGGCAAAATCCTCCTCGGCTGGGGCAGATCTTTTCACGGCAAAGGAGAAAGTTCCCACGGATGAAACCAAACATCCCACAGAATCAGAGGATCGTTCCGGGGGGCCTGGACAATGTTCCGCGGATTGGAGCGATGGTCTCGCTCTCGCAGAAGCTTATTTTGCAGCCATGGGAGACCATCTCATCGTAGAAGAAGATCATCCCCAAGATGTGGATGGTCATCACTCAGACGGAGGAGGTCTACCCACAGGTAAGGGAGACCATCCCTCAGATCAGGGCGATCATCCTATCATCGAGGGCGAAAATCCAACGGGCGCGGAGGAAAGTTTCGAAGGCTCCGACGCGTGTTTTGCAACTGCGCGGAAACCGCTTGCAAATGCAATGGTAATTCATTTAGGAATGAATCATGATGCGTCCGTAATTGATTCTAAATTGAATGCAAATTCAATATTCGTGCGCGTACCTTATA
>CAJLYG010000318.1 GCA_905210845.1 uncultured Prevotella sp. | reverse complement strand
GCCCTTTAACATTCGCCGAACTGGCCAAGCAGCCTGTCCCGGAGATCGTGAACAGTGTTTACCATGTGACCGACCTGACCTTCGGGCCAAAATATTTTATCCCGAAGCCTGTCGACCCACGACTGATCACGGAGGTGAGCGCTGCCGTTGCCAAGGCTGCCATCGAGAGTGGTGTGGCCCGTCGCACGATCACCGACTGGGAAGGATACAAGAAGCAATTGAGGCAGATGCTCGGTCAGGAGACCAAGCTTACCCGGAAGTTGCATGATACCGCACGCATGCACCCACAGCGTGTCGTATTCGCTGAAGGCGGTCACCCGACCATGATGAAGGCTGCCGTGCAAGCCAAGCAGGAAGGGATCTGCTACCCGATCTTGTTGGGTAACCCCGACCGACTGAACCGGCTGGCCACCCGACTGAAACTGGACTTGTCTGGCATCCAGATCGTAGACATGCGTGCTGACCAGGAGCAAGGCAGACGTGCCACCTACGCCAAGCACTTGGCAGAGAAGCGCGCACGCCAAGGCTACACCTTCGAGGAAGCTTACGACAAGATGTATGAGCGCAACTACTTCGGTATGTCCATGGTGGAGCAAGGAGATGCGGACGCGTTTATCACAGGACTGTATACCAAGTACTCCAACACGATCAAGGTTGCCAAGGAAGTGGTCGGTATCCAACCCGGGTTCAAGACCTTTGCCACCATGCACATCATCAACACGAAGAAAGGTTGCTACTATATTGCCGATACGCTGATCAACCGCCATCCCGACGAGAACGTCCTCACGGATATCGCACGGCTTGCCGACCAGACCGTAAGGTTCTTCAACGAGGAGCCTAAGATCGCCATGATCAGCTATTCCAACTTCGGTACCGATGAGGTGGGCAGCCCACAGAAAGTGCACACTGCCGTAGAGATGCTCCAGAAGCAATACCCTGATATGGTCATCGATGGTGAGATGCAGGTGAACTTCGCCCTGAACCGTGAGCTGCGGGACGACAAGTATCCGTTCACCCGACTGAAGGGGAAGGATGTCAACACCATGGTCTTCGCCAACATGAACAGTGCCAACTCCAGCTATAAGCTCCTGCAGTGCTTGGATCCGGAGGCAGAGATCATCGGCCCGATCCAGATGGGACTGAACCACGCCATCCATTTCACGGACTATGAGAGCTCGGTCCGCGACGTGGTCAACATCACGGCAATCGCTTGTATCGATGCTTACGTGGAAAAACTGAAAAGAAGCAAGAAGGAATAAGAGATCCCTATCATAGGAAAATGCACATACTCCACCCGGAGATATGTGCATTTTTCATTTCAGCACTTTCTCAAAAGCAATCCTCTCAATCGTGCTGCCATTCCTGTGGTAGTGGCAGATCCCACAACGCTGGTACCCCAACGCATTCAGCAGACCTAACATCTCCACATTGTCATAGTTGGTATCAATGCGGATACTTCCGCACTGATGATCCTTGCAGAGGTCCTCCACCTGCCGGAAGAAAAAGGTAGAAAGTCCCTTGCCACGCTCCGAAAGGGCAACGGCACAACGGTGAACGACCGCATACTTGCCACCCGTCAGCCATGTGCCCTGTAAGTGCTCATAACTGGGTTCCCCCTCAAACGAGACTGCACCATAGGCTACCACCTTCCCATCCACCTCGACAACGTAGGCATGGTGGCTAGCAATGTCGTGACGGACATCTTCCTCTTGGGGATACAGCGCATCCCATTGGTGCCTGCCCAAGGCAACCATGTGCAAAGCCGACTCATGGAGGATGTGATAGCCAACCGTGAAATCAGGCATGGAGGCCAAACGAAATAAATACATAAGCAATAGGTATGATCGATCCACAAAGTATAATCCGCAAAACGAAGCGTTTCGCCTTTTCAGAACGAACCGCATAATTTCTTAAAACGAAACGTACCTCTGGGGCGCTCCCCCACCCTCAAAAATTTCGACCGGCTTACGCCGGTATTCATATATCGCAAGAACGGAGTCCGGACACTATCCGAACCCCGTTCTTTTCGTTTTGTCGCTTCGCTCCCGCTTTGTCGCGCTTCGCGTTACGCTACCTCGTCCAACGCCTTGTACGCGACCACGCTTTGCGCCTTCACGATTTGGCCGCGGAAGGCGAGACGCGAGCCGATGTACGCAATCGCATTCGAGGCACCGCTACCCG
>CAJLYG010000317.1 GCA_905210845.1 uncultured Prevotella sp. | reverse complement strand
GTGCTCGTCGAGCATCTTAATCATCGCAGGGTTGCATTTTCCAGGTGCATGCACGTGCTTGATGGGTATGTTGAGATCTATGAACTCGTAAATGAACCATGACACGTCGAGTATTCCTTCGTCCTCAGGCACTGTCACCAGGTCATCTTCCTCCGAGTAGGACTCACCGAACTTGACAGCCAACTGATTTTCTGTCAGGATAGGCTGCTCCATGTCCTCCAGGCAAAGGTCGCAGGGGACATGCACGATACCTTCCGTACGAAACTTCAGATCGAAGAAATCATCCGTTCGCATGATAGACAGGGATACGCACAGGTCTCCTTTCCTCACCTCTGGAGCTTCTATCGCCTCGAAGTAAGCGTCGTTGAGACTGTACTCGAAAGTGTTCTCACCTTCCTTCAACGCCTTCAAATCTATCTTAAAGGTATCTAAACTATACATTCGGACTGCAAAGTTACTAATATTTTCTGAAATAAAACAAATTACGTCTTAAAAAATATCATAATTTGTTGTAAGCAAGCACGTTCCCACTTATTTCCTGAACTCAATCCTGAAAGTAGTGCCCTTTCCTAACTCCGAACTCTTCACCCATATTTTCCCATGGTGATATTCCTCTACGATACGCTTCGCCAAGGACAAGCCTAATCCCCATCCTCGCTTCTTTGTCGTAAACCCGGGACGGAAAACATTGCCTAAATCCTTGTTCCGGATGCCTTTCCCATTGTCGGTTACTTCTATTCCTACCTTTGTGTCTGACTCATCCAAGCGGATAGTGATCATGCCTTCACCGCCCATAGCATCCAGGGCATTCTTGCAAAGGTTCTCGATCACCCATTCGAACAAGGAGGCATTCATCTTGATGATCAGTTCATGGGCTGTGAAGACCTTCTTGAAAACAACTTTTTTAGAAGTACGGTGTTCCATATAGTCTACCACGTGGTCAATGGCCTCATTGACACTGCAGGGGATCGTCTCGGGAATAGACCCGATCTTCGAGAAACGGTCGGCGATCAACTGCAACCGGCGGATATCCTTGTCCATCTCGGGAATTAGCTCATCCTGAGGGTAAGTGGCTCGCAAAATTTCAGCCCAAGCCATCAAGCTGGAGATAGGAGTGCCCAACTGATGGGCGGTCTCCTTGGACAGTCCTACCCACACACGGTCTTGCTCGGCACGCTTCGAGGTGAGCAACGCGAAAATAGCAACCGCAACGAAGATCAGGACGACACATAACTCTACAATGGGATAGATCTCCAATCGCTTTAAGATTAAGGACTCATCATAGCAGACCAACATATAGTCACTCTTGACCCCATCATCGGCAGCGATCTTGATATACCTACCTTGACGGATAAGGCGTTGTGCCAAGGAAGAAACATACACCAGGCTGTCTTTCTTTCCTTTCACCTGGATATTACGGAACGTCTGGACTGTACCCTTGGCGTCCGTGATGATAACGGGAATAGAATGGTTTTCCTTGATGACTTTCAGGACCAGGTTAAGGTTACTGTTCTCGTCTGGGCTGTTCAGCGTACGCATGGCTTCAGCCCAAATCTCCATCTTACTGCGCTCTTCCGCCTCCAAGTCAACGGTGAGGTGGTGGGAGACGACCAAAGATACCACTGCGATGATCACAGCGGAAAAGATGATCAAGATTTTAACCTGTCGTATTCTGTCAGTCCATTCCATACGGATATAAAACGCAAGGGCCCCGGGGATATTGCATCCCCAGGGCCCTTACTATAAAGGAGGCGGCTACCTACTCTCCCGCATTGCATTGCAGTACCATCGGCGCAAGCGGGCTTAACTTCTCTGTTCGGAATGGGAAGAGGTGGGACCCCGCCGCCATAGCCACCTGATATGGTTCATGACGTATCGCACACAAGCAAGACACGGATAAACGTGTCCATTCAGCACCCCCATTTACGGGGGACACAGCCAAAAGGATGGACCCATAAGGAAAGTCTCGGGCAATTAGTAGCGCTCGGCTTTGGCGTCGCCGCCTTTACACCTGCGCCCTATCAACGTCGTCGTCTGCAACGGCCCTCTGTGGAGTTCTCATCTCGTGGATGGCTTCGCACTTAGATGCTTTCAGCGCTTATCCTTACCAGACTCAGATACCCGGCGGTGCACCTGGCGGCACAACCGGTAAACCGGAGGTCTGTCCATCACGGTCCTCTCGTACTAGTGACG
>CAJLYG010000316.1 GCA_905210845.1 uncultured Prevotella sp. | reverse complement strand
ACACTGGCAGAAGCACTGTCAGAGACTACGATATTAGTTTTCAGGCTTAAATTTTCACAGGCCAGAAGAGTTGTCATGATCTTGGTGATACTGGCCGGATAAAGTTGTGTATCTGCCTTTTTGGAATAGAGGACTGCCTCCATGCCGACACGCTCGCCTTTCCAACCATAGATGACTGTATCCGACTGCATCCTCACCTGCGGGACGGCAGTCCGCACATAATGAATGTCCTTCGACGCCCAACTCGCATAGAGCTGATTGCCTAACCGATCCCATGAAGGATCCGGGGCAGAGACAGGACCTGAGGACACACAATCAGGGTTGGGCGCGGGCAACTGAGCATGGCTCCCACTCCAGAAGAAGAGGGAAAGAAGCAAGGAAAAAACGATAACGCGACGGTTTCTATGATGTAGGTCAGGCATAAAGTATTGATATTTCGTTTCTTAACTGGCGTGCCGATATTGCCGACAAGGCGTGACACACTCTTCTCTTGCAAATTTAGGGCATTATTTCCAATTATGCAAGGATCGGAACGAAACTTTATCGAAAAACGTCCTTTGACGTAGGAGGATGGGAGGAATAAAATCGCCTTGAACAAGATGCCATCTAACGGTTTGCGAAAGGTCATCTCCTGCAAGACAAAAGGTTATCTTTTAGCGCACAAAAGGCCATCTCATGCAAGATGAAAGGTCATCTTTTGCAAAATGCCTCGTTAAAAAACGGAATCATGGTCACCGCGACCCTTATTGGGCGATGACCATGATCCTAAGATAACCTAAGTTTAATCAAGCTTAGATAGACAAGAGAACCTACTTCTCGGCATGTCCTCCTGCTACCGTAGGCCAATAGATATTCTGGTAGAGATTGGTATTCTCCAACGACCGGTCGGGAGATGCCGTACGCATATCGGTGATGCCGATCGGATAGAGATAGTATGCCTCATGCCAATTATAGCCGTCTTTCAGCTCATTGGAAGCCTGCATCGACTTGCTATACGGACGGAGATACTTGCCTAAGCTACGCTGGGATACCACAGCGTCGGAGGAACCGTCGGCCTTGATCGTCGGACTGTAGTGGGTGTACATCTCATCCCAGAAGTTGCAGCCTTCGGGAATCCACTTCGTCGTAATCATGTTATCGAAAGCACGCCAGCGCACGAGATCGGCAAAGCGCAATCCTTCTGAGAAGAGTTCAGTGACACGTTCCCGACGGATATTATACAAGGTCTTGTCCACGAGCTTCGTACCTGAGTAGCGCCCGAAGTCCATTTCCTGCGACAGATCTGTGGCATCAATGGTCTTTTGATAGTCGGGATCGATGCCCGCACGGGTGCGGAGCATGCGCCAATAAGCCTGAGATGTGGAATTGAGTGACCCATTGAGCTCATAATCAGCCTCCATATAGTTGAGCAAAGCCTCAGCCGACCGCATCACGGGGCAGGCATTCGTGGTCGTTTGCTCTGAATAGCGAGTCTGTTCTGCATCATAGGTATAATACTTACGCTGCTGATAGCCGGTGATACAACGGACAGACTGGTCGTCATCCGTGATATGCTTCGAGTCGGTCTCTGTCGCAGCCAAGTACACGGGCAGCGGTTCACCCTGCACGACGGTGGGCATGGCGGGGTCGGTATAGGTCGGCGTGCTCTCTCCCCAGAGGAAGAGCTGCAGGCGTTCGTCACGGTCAGCCTTCACGTCATCTAACTTCACGTCGCCATGATAGCCACTATTGTTTGCATAAATAGGGAGTCCGTTCTTCATCAAGAAGGTCTGGATGAAGGAGCGTGTGAAACCTGTGTTCTGGCCCGTGATCATGGAATGGCCTGTCAAATGCACGAATCCAAGGTCGCGGTTGTACTGCTTCCACATCAATGCCTCAGAGACATTGGCGAGTGAAGGCTGGCTGAACAGGTTGAAGTAAGGGTTCCATCCGTCCTTTTCTCCATAGACAGGGTCGATCCGATGGTTGTTCTCCGTCAGCGTGACATTGTCGCCTACCTGCTTGGCAGCATCCATCGCCTGCTGCAAGAAGAACTTTACCTCACCCTCCTGGTCGAAGGTCTTGCCTTGGTTATAGCTCATCTTTGCCCCTGGCCAGTTAGCATCGCCAGGCACACGGCCTGAGCCTCTGTGGTATTTCTCAAAGGTTCCTTCGAACAAGGCGTATTTTTCATCGCTTTAATTGTTTCTATCGCTA
>CAJLYG010000315.1 GCA_905210845.1 uncultured Prevotella sp. | reverse complement strand
CCCAGCCACAACCCATAGCAGACTACGTCTGCATCAGGGATGGAAGGCAACGAGTCCGTAGCCCGGATATAAACATCCCCACTGACAATCATGGTATGTAAGGACTTCGGGGCGATATCCATGATACGCTGATAGAGGGGGATCTGCAAGGAGAGAAGATTCTGGGAAAGGCACTGCCCACGCTCCCATCTGAAGACAGGGACTGGCGTCAGGATTTTGCCAGATGGAGCGTAAGCAGGAAGACGGCGGCTCTGCCCACCGGCATGGAGCAGCAAACGCTGGTCGGAAGCCAGCCACTCATCAAAGGTCTTGCCTGCCCCTTCTTGTTGGTAACATGACTGAAGGAGCCATGTTGAGCCTCCTCCAGAGCCCAATTTATGCCCTACAGGGTCATGGGAGCAAAACCATTCCTCTTTCCGATAGCCTGTGATCTGATGAAAGCATGCCACCAAATTAGGCGGTAATGATAGTAGTTTCTTCATTCTCGTCCGCTATTTCTTGATTTCCGTTGCTTTCTTCTTCCTCCATTCCAAGAAGGCACTGAGCAAAACAGCCAAGACTAAGATCACATAAGACAGGTAAGCGATCGTCTCCGTACGGTCTATCGACTTCGGGAAGAAGCTCAATTCAACCTTGTGGGTACCAGGCTTGACCTTCAAGGCACGCAAGATATAGTTTACGCGTCCCAGTTCTGCTGGCTGTCCATCCACAGTCGCTGTCCATCCAGGATAGTAGATCTCAGAGAACACAACAATACCGCCCTTGTCTGAGCTCACCTCATAATTCAATTTGTTCGGTTCGTAAGCTGTAATTTTCACGTCAGCAGAACTATCCTGGGTAGTCGACTGTCCCAATTGCTCCTTGAACTTGGCATCTGCCACTGCCTCATGATGGAGATTTATCTTCCCAACCTTTGCAATTTCCTCGTTGGCATTATCCACGTATGTAACCTTATCGACGAACCACGCATTGCCAAAGGCATAAGGATTACGAAGAGGTACCGTATTGCCACCTTGCAACGGCAAGATAAAATACTTGGCATTCAGCATATTGATCACGGGGAACAGAGAATCTCCTGCTACCTTGGTCATGTCACCGCCTGCCTTGGCGATCGCAGGCATCATCTTCTGCATTTCCGGAGAGATATAAGCCTCGATCATCTCTTGATAGCGGCGAAGTTTTGCTGCATGATAGCCTCCAATGCTCTTATGGTAATAAGAGGTCTCATTTTCATTGAAAGTGTTAGATGCAAGATTCAACACGCGATAGTCCAAGCTCTTGTCCTGCAAGATTTGCTTGTCCGTGGCTGTCATCGGTTGGGGAAGGTCGCGCTGACTCTTCTCCACGAACATGTCATCATTCAGGTATCGCTTGTTCACCTGCCACATATCAACCAAGCAGAGGATAGCCACAGCCCCAATCATCACACTTGCCTTCAGCTTCTTTGCTTTATAAAGAAAGAGGAAGAAAGTGCCGATAACAATGATCCAGAAAGAACGCCAACAGTCGGCAGTGAAGATCGCCTCACGCATTTTCCTGAGATTCTCGAGCATGGGGTTCAGGTATTCAGCCGGAATATTCTTCATGGCCGCTAATTCCGAAGAAGACACGAAATCAGAGAAGAAAACCGTTGGCATCAAGGCAAACAACAGGCAGAAGCCCGCGGTAAGGGCAAAACTGACATAGAGGAATTTCACCTTCTTTGTCAGGAGTTCTGGTTCATCCACGACCTTCTTTAATGCCATCATCGCCAATAAAGGAATGGTAAACTCCGCAATCACCAAGATAGAGGCCACCGTCCTAAACTTGGAATACATCGGAATATAATCGAGGAAGAAATTCGTGAAAGGCATGAAATTACGTCCCCACGACAAGAGGATGGAGAGGATAGTCGCTGCCAACAGTGCCCATTTCATGGGTCCCTTGACAATGAACAGTCCCAAGATAAACAACATCAGGACAAATGCCCCCACGTAAACAGGACCGCTCGTGCCGGGCTGCTCTCCCCAGTATTGTCCGAGTTGCTGATAGATCTGCATGTAGTTAGGGTCTGCCTTCTCCATGGCGATTTTGTTCTGGCTCAAGGGAACAGAAGCTCCTCCCTTCGCATTGGGGATCAACAAGGTCCAGGTCTCACCAATACCATAGCTCCACTGCGTAATATAATCGCGGTCAAGACCGCTGTTTGTCTGATTAGCCGAGTTCTTCTTCACCAACTCACTCT
>CAJLYG010000314.1 GCA_905210845.1 uncultured Prevotella sp. | reverse complement strand
ACTCGTCACCCTTGTTGCCCAACTTTCCTCCGCTGCGGTCTTTAGCCTGCTGCAGGTCGTTGGTGGTGATGGCACCTGCGTCGCCTAACGCGCCCAGGTTCTTTCCGGGATAGAAGCTGTGTGCGGCGGCATTGCCCAGTGAACCTGTATGCCGTCCCTCATAGGAGCAGCCGTGTGCCTGTGCATTGTCTTCGATGAGCAGCAGTTGGTGCCGCTTGCAAAAGTCAGCTATCTGTTGCGTCATGGCACACCGCCCATAGAGATGGACGAGCAGCACGGCACGCGTGCGTTCGGTCAGATGGCGTTCCAATAGGGAGTCGTCGAGCTCAAGGGTATCCAATCGTGGTTCCACTAACACTGGTGAGAGCCTGTTCTCAGTGATGGAGAGGATGGAAGCGATATAAGTGTTGGCAGGTACGATCACCTCATCGCCCTCTTTCAGCTTGCCCAACTCCTGATAAGCACGGAAGATGAGCGTAAGCGCATCGAGCCCATTGCCACAGCCCACACAATGCGCTGTGCCGATATAGCGCGCATAGTCTTCCTCGAAGCGGTGGGTAGCCTCGCCTTGTAAGTACCATCCACGCTCAATGACTTGCTTCACGGCTGCCTCAATCTCGTCGAGATGCATTGCCGTCACCTGCTGCAGGGAAAGATATGGAATTTCCATCATAACGACCAATGATAGGTATCGTAGCACACGCCACGACCTCCGAAGCCTTCCTTTTGGGACATAAGTGACAGATTAAGAAATCTGCCATGATCCTCATTAGAGATACCGAAGTCGAAGTATTTACACTTTCCTTCCCATTCTTTTATGATGTTTCTCATCAAAGCATCTACGGCATGTAGGCGTTTCCCTTCCGCTGATGCGGAAATGTATTGCGTGTGGACTATATTTTGCATGATATACAGAACGACTCCGCCTACAACATTCCCATGCAGTCTTGCCACATAAAGTTTGATATTATTGGGGAATTTTGCTGCAAGCCCCTGTATCTCACTTAAAGAATGAACAGGCTTTGAATGGTAGGTGAGGGCAAGATTACCTTCCAACACCTCCCAAAACTTGGGAAATGCATTGTTCTCCTGGCTCACCCTAATGCCATTGCGTTCAGCTTTATTGGCATTGTAGTGTCTGTCATGACGCCATTTGAGAGGGTTGGACATGTCTATGGTTGCACTAAGATTACGTACACTTAGTGATGCTTGACAAGTATATGTCAAAGCATATAAATCTTCCTCTGACGGATATTTCTTATATATCCACGGCACCGGCTTATAGATGACATGCATAAATCCTTTTTCTTTGAGATACGAATTCATATTCCGGAAAAGATCTATCATTTCTTCCGCTGTAGCCTTCACATCCGTCAGCAAGCCACCATAAGTTAAGCCCTGATGGCTCCATAACGTGTTTTCAGACGCATTTGCGGGTAATAGAGCGAAGAGTTTTCCATCGTGATAGAACATCAAAGAATAATCAAGGAATCTGTCTTTATGATAGTCCATGTAGTTACGGTCGAAAAGGAACGTTCCTTGTCGCGAGCATGCTACGAACTTGTTCCAAACTTCTTGATCCTTTTCCGAGTATCTTCTTATTTCGAACATGAGATGTATTTTAAATAGGCGGTATAATCACGAATATAGTCGCTCTCATCGAAAGGGTCTTCTGCCAGCACCAGGCACACGGCACCTGACGAGAAGTTCTCCAGTGCGCGCCAGATGCCTGCGTTTACGAATAAGCCTTCGTAAGGCTTTGTGAGCAAGTATTCCCTGCGCTCGCTTCCATTGTCCAACGTCACGGTGAACGCCCCGCTGACGGAGACAATGAGCTCGCGACAGTGGATATGGGCGTGACCACCCCGCTCTGCATCGGTGGGAATGTCATAAGTCCAATATACACGGCGGACAGGAAAAGGGATGTCGCCGTATTGCTCTACCACCGTGAGGTTGCCTCTCGGGTCTGCTATCTTCTTAAGCGATATGATTTGTCCTAATTGTGCCATATTTACTTAACGGCTAGGACGGTGGGTTTATTTTATGAGATGATCTTTTACTCGGGCAAAACCTTCATTTTGATCCTCTGTCGGCAGCGAGTATAGCCTGCCCCATGGCTTTTTGTACAACATGTCAAAGAACGATGCGCGAAAAGTTGGTCTTTTGCCTGACGGGAGATAACCTTTCAGAGGTTAATCCATGACCTTTCAGGCGCTAACCGATGACCTTTCGCAAGGCAGGA
>CAJLYG010000313.1 GCA_905210845.1 uncultured Prevotella sp. | reverse complement strand
GACACAAGGGCAGATCCAACTGCCATTGTCCGACTGTGGTGTCGTAGCCCTCGACTATCGTGGAAAGAAGGGAATCGCGACTGCTTTAGGTCATGCCCCACAGGCAGGATTGGCTTCACCGGAGGCAGGCTCTGTCCTGTCAGTGGCTGAGTCCCTCACCAATATCGTGTGGGCACCCCTTGCTGATGGCATGAAGAGCCTGAGCCTGTCTGCCAACTGGATGTGGCCCTGCCGCAGTCAGAAAGGCGAGGATGCCCGGCTTTACACCGCCGTGAAGGCACTGTCCGATTTCTGTTGCGCCATCCATGTGAACGTGCCAACCGGCAAGGACTCCCTGTCCTTGAGCCAGCAATATCCCGACGGCGAGAAGATCATCTCACCGGGAACCGTCATCGTTACCTCGGGAGGCGAGGTGGAAGATATCAAGAAGGTGGTTTCTCCCGTCTTGGTGAACGACAAGAACTCCTCCCTCTATCATATCGACTTCAGCTTCGATGAACTGAAACTGGGTGGTTCGGCTCTGCTTTCGCCCAAAGCTTAGGGAAGGTGGGAAGTGACGTTCCTACGGTCAAGAACCCAGATTATTTCGTCGACTGTTTTAACGCCATCCAAGAGCTGATCAAGCGTGGATGGATCATGGCAGGTCACGACATCTCTGCCGGAGGACTGATCACCACCTTGTTGGAAATGACGTTCAGCAATGTAGAAGGAGGCATGCACGTCAATCTCCACGACTTCACCGGCGACAATATCGTGAAGATCCTATTCGCAGAGAACCCGGGAGTCGTGATCCAGGTGAGCGATGAGCACAAGAATGACTTGCGCGAATACCTCGAAGACGCTGGCATCGCCTTCTCCAAGATTGGTTACCCGACACCTGAAACACGCAAGATCGTTGTCGTTAAAGGCGACTACGAACATGAGTTTGACATCAACAGCCTGCGTGACACCTGGTTCAAGACCTCTTATCTGCTCGACCAGAAGCAGAGCATGAATGACATGGCAAGGAAACGCTTTACCAATTATAAGAAGCAGCCTTTGGAGATGAAGTTCCCTGCAACCTTTACGGGCAAGCTCTCTCAGTTCGGGCTCAACCCCGACCGCCGCAAGCCCACAGGCATCAAGGCGGCTATCATCCGCGAGAAAGGGACGAACGGGGAACGGGAGATGGCTTACTCCCTGTATCTCGCCGGCTTTGATGTCAAGGATGTGATGATGACCGACCTGATCAGCGGACGGGAGACCCTGGAGGACATCAACATGATTGTCTTCTGCGGCGGTTTCTCCAATTCCGACGTCTTGGGCTCTGCCAAAGGATGGGCAGGAGCTTTCCTCTACAACCCGAAGGCCAAGGAGGCTTTGGACAAGTTCTATGCCCGTAAGGACACCTTGTCCTTAGGCATCTGCAACGGCTGCCAGCTGATGATCGAGCTCAACTTGATCAACCCGGAGCATGAGCATCGCAGCCATCTTTGCCACAATACTTCCCTGAAGTTCGAGAGTTCGTTCTTAGGGTTGACCATTCCCCAGAACGAGAGCGTGATGTTAGGTAGCCTGAGCGGTAGCAAGCTTGGCATCTGGGTCGCACATGGAGAAGGTCGTTTCTACCTGCCAGAGCCAGAGGACCACTACCATATCGTTGCGAAATACAACTACGCAGAGTATCCAGGCAACCCCAATGGGTCAGACTATAACGTAGCCGGAATCTGCTCTGCTGATGGCAGGCATTTGGCGATGATGCCCCATCCGGAGCGCGCTATCTTCCCTTGGCAGAACGCATGGTACCCAGCTGATCGCCAGAAAGATGAGATCACGCCGTGGGTAGAGGCATTCGTCAATGCCCGCCGGTGGATCGAGCAAGTGCGGAAATAATCCTGATCGGTGCAGAGCATGGGCAATATCTATTGGACAGCATTCAAGACGTTCTTTAAGATAGGAGCGTTTACCCTCGGCGGGGGATACGCGATGATTCCCATTATCGAGGCAGAAGTGGTAGACAAATACAAATGGGTGGACAAGGAACAATTCCTCGACCTGATTGCTGTCTCCCAAAGCTGTCCTGGTGTCTTCGCCATCAATGTCAGCACCTTTATCGGATATAAGCTAAGAGGGATGAAGGGAGCCATCTGTACCACCTTAGGTACAGCCCTTCCCTCCTTCCTGATTATCCTTGCCATTGCCATGTTCTTCAGTCAGTTTGAGGACAACAAGATCGTGGCAGCCATGTTCCGCGGCATCCGGCCTGCTGCCG
>CAJLYG010000312.1 GCA_905210845.1 uncultured Prevotella sp. | reverse complement strand
TTGCAGGACAATATCTTCAAGATCCCGAACGAGTCGATGCTCTATCATATCAGCCGCAACCACATGAGCCGCTGGCTGTGTGCCCGTGCGATCTTTCCGGTCTCCAATTTCCTGAAGAACGTCACCTGGCATAAGTTGCAGGACGTGGATGCCCATCGGCAGATTATCTTTGACGCCATCGTGCAATATCGCCAGATGAAGAACATTGGTGTTGTGGCCGTGTTCGAGCGGGAACGTTTCGACAAGTATGCCCATTTTGCCAGGATCGGGGACGGATCCTTAGGTGGGAAGGGGCGTGGACTGGCTTTCTTGGACAATATCATCAAGCGTCATCCGGAGTTGAACCAGTTTGAGGGCGCATCTGTGCAGATCCCCAAGACGGTGGTTTTGTGTACCGATGTCTTCGACCGGTTCATGGAGCAGAACAACCTGTACCCCATTGCCTTGAGCGACGCTTCTGACGATGATATCCTGAACCATTTCCTGCATGCCCAGTTGCCAGATTCTTTGATCGCGGATTTCTTCACGTTCTTCGAGGCAACTAAGAGTCCGATCGCCATCCGCTCTTCTTCTCTCTTGGAGGATGCTCACTACCAGCCTTTCGCCGGGATCTATTCTACCTATATGATCCCTTACCTTGAGGACAAGTATGCCATGCTCCAGATGCTGGCATGTGCCATTAAAGGCGTGTATGCCTCAGTGTATTATCGCGATTCTAAGGCGTATATGACAGCAACCAGCAATGTCATCGACCAGGAAAAGATGGCGGTCATCTTGCAGGAGGTGGTCGGAAAGCAGTATGGCGATTATTACTACCCCAATATCAGTGGGGTTTTGCGCTCCCTGAATTATTATCCGATTGGCGATGAGACCGCTGAGGATGGGATCGCGTCCTTGGCCTTGGGATTGGGGAAGTACATCGTTGACGGGGGACAAACGCTGCGGGTGTCTCCCTACCATCCCCATCAAGTCCTGCAAACCAGCGAGATGGAAACGGCCTTGCGGGAGACGCAGACTCAGTTCTATGCCTTGGACATGAAACATGTGGGCAATGACTTTAAGGTGGATGACGGGTTCAATATCCTGAAACTGAAGGTCAAGGAGGCAGAGAAGGACCATTCCATCGACTATATCGCCTCGACATACGACCCTTACGATCAGATCATCCGGGATGGGATCTATGAGGGGGGACGGAAACTCATAACCTTTTGCGGGGTCCTTCAACAAGGCGTGTTCCCGCTGCCTGAGATCCTGCAACTGTCGATGAAGCATGGGGCAGGGGAGATGAAACGCCCGGTTGAGATTGAATTTGCCTGTAACATTAACCCCGACCGTACAGGGGAATTTTACTTGCTCCAGATCCGCCCGATCGTGGACGCGAAGCAGATGTTAGACGAAGACCTGGCGCAAATCTCTGATGAGGATTGCCTGCTGCGCTCCCATCGCTCGTTAGGGCATGGGATCTCAGAGGATGTGACGGATATCGTTTATGTGAAGACAGATGATCATTTCACTGCCATGAACAATCCCGCCATCGCGACCGAGATCGAAAAGATCAACCGGAAGTTCTTGGCAGAAGACAAGAACTATATTCTCGTAGGACCTGGGCGCTGGGGATCCAGTGACCCTTGGCTGGGCATTCCTGTGAAATGGCCTCATATCAGCGCGGCACGTGTCATCGTGGAAGTAGCATTGAAAGACTACCGGGTGGATCCCAGTCAGGGAACGCATTTCTTCCAGAACCTGACCAGCTTCGGAGTAGGCTATTTCACGATCGACACGAATGTCCGGGATGGCATCTACCGTCAGGATGTCCTTGATTCCATGCCTGCCGTCGAGGAAACGAAATACGTGCGGCATGTGCGCTTCAACCAGCCCATCAAGATCATGATGGATGGCAAGAAACAGGAGGGCGTTATCACGTGGAAAAAAGAATCATAGGCAATGAAGACCATGTGAACTTGATCTATATCAAGAAAATTCATGATTATCGATTAAATATAGAAATATATTTGGAAGGTATCGGGATTATCGATACCTTTGCATCGTGTTTTTCATGGTATTAGATTTAAGGTTAATAAGGTTGGGACTCAGCGGAGCCCCATTTTTTTTTGTCCATATCTGAAATCTGCCTGTGGATAAAAGGTATCTGCTACGCTGCACCTTTGGAATGAAAATAAAATCTTCGATATTTATTTTGTTTTCCACTCGGTTTGCAGTAACTTTGCAATAAATCCTCAAATCCGCAACTAAGCCCTTCAACGTCCTTCTTGCGTGTACATGTCCT
>CAJLYG010000311.1 GCA_905210845.1 uncultured Prevotella sp. | reverse complement strand
GCCTTGATGAAAAAGCAGACATCAGTCAGGCTTATACAAAATCAAAATTATTTATCAATTGCAAAAATACTCCATTGTTTTCTAAATGGGGATTATTTTCGTTACCATTGCGTTTCAATTCGTATCATCGGCAACTATTTACAACAAATAAATTAGGTTTTTTATATTTACGTAAGTATTTTTGCATAAAAAACCTTAGTAATATGAAAAATAAAGTAGTTACAGCATTTGTATTCTTTATCTTTTTTGCATCATTAAAAGCTTTTAGTGCAAATAGCTTTATCAGTTTTTCTTCACGCGTACAGTATCGAGGGTCGTTTTGCCGTTGAGGTCGGTCAGCTGGAAGTAGAATACATCTTCTGGAGCCTGGTAGCTCACGGGGAGCATGAAGCTGTCCTTGTTGATGTACCTGTTGAGGAGCACGGAGTCAGATCCCACGGCAGGGCGTGCCGTGGAGATGGTGAGCGTGTCCTTGAGTGTCGTGACCTTCCCTTTGAGCATGTACTTGGTCTGCACTTTATTGCTCAATGGGCAATCGATGCTGGAGCAAGCCGCCATCAGTACGGTCAGCACGAATAGGAAAGGGATTATTTTCCGCATCTGATCTCCTCCTCGATTTGGTAGTCATTCCTGTTGGCAGAAGTACGGCTGATCAGGTCGCCTAAGAATCCGGTGAGGAACAGCTGGGTTCCCATCATCATCATGGTCAAGGCAATATAGAAGTAGGGGGAGTCGGTGACTAACCGGTGAGGAACACCATGTGCCAGGTCGTAAAGCTTCGTGGCTCCGAGGATGATGGCTGCCACGAATCCGATGAAGAACACGACGGTGCCTAAGAACCCGAACACGTGCATGGGCTTCCTGCCGAAGGTACTCAGGAACCATAAGGTCATCAGGTCGAGATAGCCGTTGACAAAGCGGTTCAGCTTCATGAATTTCGACTTCCCATATTTACGTGCCTGATGGTGGACAACCTTCTCTCCGATCTTGTCAAATCCTGCGTTCTTGGCCAGATAGGGGATAAAGCGGTGCATTTCCCCATAGACTTCAATGTTCTTGACGACATCATGGCGGTATGCCTTCAACCCGCAGTTGAAATCATGCAGGTTGTGGATTCCGCTCACTTTACGCGCTGTCCAGTTGAACAGCTTGGTCGGTATAGTCTTCGAGATGGGATCGTAGCGTTTTTGCTTCCATCCGGAAACGAGGTCATATCCATCCTCCGTGATCATCTTGTATAGCCCGGGTATCTCGTCAGGGGAATCCTGAAGGTCTGCATCCATTGTGATGACGACATCGCCCTGTGCTTCCTTGAAGCCGCAGTATAGTGCTGGGCTCTTGCCGTAGTTGCGGCGAAACTTAATACCTTTGACATGCTCTGACTTTTGGCTGAGCTCTTGAATGACTTGCCAGGAACGGTCGGTCGAGCCGTCGTTGACGAATATCATTTCATAGGTGAAATGATGCTCATTCATCACACGGTCGACCCATGCGAACAGTTCAGGAAGAGATTCCTCCTCATTGTACAGAGGTACTACTACTGATATATCCATTTCTATTGATTAAGACGGTTTGACACGTTAGCTCTTCTGGCGCAGATAGCGGCAATGGGGAGAGAAAGGATGGTACCCGTGAGGATATTCTGCATGAGAAACAAGAAGGAAAATTGGATGGGTTTCAACTTGCTCATCATGTCCATGGCTTCCTTGACCTCTGCAATGCCTAATCCATTCGCTTTATATGCCTCTTCCAAAACCTTGGATGTTTGCAGTAGCAAGGTGGCAAAGGTGCCGTTGTCCAAGTAGCGGAAGTAGAGATATTGCTCGATAGCGAAAAGCAGCGCACCATAAAAGAAGACATACCAACAGTAGGCATATCCTCTCCTGAACGAAATGGCACCGTCAAGTGCCTCATCCCGGAATTTGATGAGCCTCCATCCAACGATGAAAGGCGTCAGGAATGCGAATAGGGAACCCCACGAAGCGGCAGGGTCGATGATCAATCCTACAAAACTGGCTGTCCAGAGAAGCCAGAGTATAGCCCCATCCTGACGGGCGAATGCTTTTAACTGGACTAATGCTTGTGCAATATTTGTCATAATTATCTGCAAAAATAAGCATTTTCCCGCATATATAAGGTGTTTTGACGTAAAATTATAGTATTTTAAGCCGAAAGGATCCCTGTCTTCTGCCCATTAAAAAAGGATGCAACGGTCTTCTCGCGCATCCTTGTGGTGAGCCTCTTGTCGGATTCGAACCAACGACCCCGAGATTACAAATCACGTGCTCT
>CAJLYG010000310.1 GCA_905210845.1 uncultured Prevotella sp. | reverse complement strand
TAATCGCCGAGGTATCCCATCTTTTGACATGGGGACAGGATAATGTGGTCACCGTCATGGCAGACAACAGCAATGATCCTTCCTATCCACCGGGCAAGGACCAGAATGTATTAGACTTTACTTATGCCGGTGGTATTTACCGCGACTGCTGGATGATCGCCCATGAGAAGGTCTACATCACGGATCCTAATGTAGAGGATGAGATAGCAGGGGGCGGACTCTTCGTCTCTTACGACCATGTGTCGGAGAAGGCATCAGACGTGCTTGTCAAGGCTCAGGTCAGGAATTCCTCCCCCAAGGACTTCAAGGGGAATGTTGTCTTTTGCTTGGTGGATCGGGAAGGGAAGACCGTGAAGACAATGAAACTGCCTTTGGCTGTGAGGCAAGGACAGGCTGTTGGACTATCTGCGAAAACCGTTGTCCGGGCTCCACACCTATGGTCGCCCGATGATCCATATCTCTATCAGTTACGCGTTTACGTGAAAGACGCGAAAGGCAAGGTGGTGGATGGCTATTATCAACGTGTCGGAATCCGTAGCATAGAGTTCAAGGGCAAGGACGGGTTCTGGTTGAATGGTAAGCCTTATCCAGAACCCTTGATGGGTGCCAATAGGCACCAGGACTTTGCCGTGATAGGCAATGCGCTTCCCAACAGCCTTCATTGGCGGGATGCGAAGAAATTGCGGGATGCAGGTTTGCGGGTAATCCGGAATGCACACTATCCTCAAGACCCTGCTTTCATGGACGCTTGTGATGAATTAGGGCTCTTTGTGATCGTCAATACGCCGGGATGGCAGTTCTGGAATGATGCCCCGTCATTCGCCGCGGGAGTGTATAGCGATATCCGCAATATCGTGCGCAGAGACCGGAACCATCCTTCCGTTTGGTTATATGAGCCTATCCTGAACGAGACCTACTATCCAGCAGATTTCGCCAAGCGGGTACATGATATCGTGCATGAGGAATATCCTTATCCCTATTGTTATGCAGCTTCTGATGCTTCTGCGCGTGGGCATGAATGTTTCAAGGTGCAATTTGCCCATGTACCTACCGAGGATTCCAACCCTGATTATAGTAAGGCAGATCCCTCTGTAACCTATTTCACCCGGGAATGGGGCGATAATGTGGACGACTGGAACTCCCATAATTCCCCCAGTCGTGCCAGCAGGTCATGGGGAGAGGTGCCGATGCTTGTTCAGGCCCAAGGATATGCCAAGCCAGATTATCCTTATATCAGTTATGATGCGTTCTATCGCTCCACCCGTCAGTTTGTCGGGGGATGTCTTTGGCATTCTTTCGATCATCAGCGGGGTTACCATCCCGATCCGTTCTATGGAGGGATCATGGATAATTACCGGCAACCGAAGTATGCTTATTATATGTTCTGTGCCCAACGTCCGCCCTATAAGAATGAGCATCTGATCGCCGATTCTGGTCCGATGGTTTACATTGCGAATGCCATGACGCCTTTCTCTCCTTCGGACGTGACGGTCTATAGTAATTGCGATGAGGTGCGCCTGACGCGAGGAATCGATGGTAAGACCTATACTTATCGGAAAGACAGGCATGCTGTAGGGATGCCTTCGCCAGTCATTACGTTCAAGGATGTCTGGAATGTGATGGATGACAAAAAGGCTTCTCGGGATAGGCATCAGGACAAGTCGTATCTTTTGGCAGAAGGACTGATGGACGGGAAGGTGGTGGCTACGGATACAGTCCGCCCGGCTCGTCGTCCTACTCATCTTCGTCTCTTCGTGGATGATGATGACGTACGGATGAAGGCAGATGGCTCGGATCTTGTTGCCGTCGTGGCTGAGGTCACGGATGACAGAGGTACTGTGAAACGCTTGAATAATGAACAGGTACGTTTCGAGGTCTCAGGACCAGGCCGGTTGGTTGCTGATGAGAAGTCATTCACCAATCCCCGTGCCGTGCAATGGGGAACGGCTCCAGTCCTCGTGCAATCATCGGTAGTGCCAGGAACAATCAAGGTCACGGCATCCGTAGTATGGCAAGGGGAGGAGACACCGTCGATCGCAGAAATTGAGATCCCCACCGTGCGCCCAGACCATCCCCTCGTCTATGACAAAGAAGAGGCAAGTGCCATTCCCTCTTATGCTACTCCGATCCCCAACATGGGAATGCGGGCAAAGAAGAATGCAACCAGTAGATTAAAAGATGTGGAAAAGCAGCAAGCGGAGTTTGAGAAATAAACATTATATTTTGTATGAGGATGTATCATTATTAAGATTTATGATGCATCCTCTTTTCTTGTCAACCTTTGTCAACCTTTGACAACCTCAAAACAGGTTG
>CAJLYG010000309.1 GCA_905210845.1 uncultured Prevotella sp. | reverse complement strand
GTCAGAGATCAAGTCCGAACTTGCAAAAGAAACGGTAATCGTAAATTATGCCGATGGCTGCCAACCATCATTACCTGACGGATGTGCTGCGCGGGGAGATGGGCTTCAAGGGATATGTGGTCTCTGACAGCTATGCCATCGGACGGCTCGCCCATATCCACCATGTGGCTGCGGATAATAAAGAGGCTTGCCAATTGGCAGTGAATGCCGGACTGAACGTGCGGACCGACTTCACCACTCCCGATGAATATATCCACAATGTACGGGCGAACGTGAAAGAGGGAAAGATCTCTGAGGAACAATTGAATAGGATGGTCAGGGACGTCTTGTACGTCAAGTTCTGGCTGGGACTGTTTGACAACCCGTATACGGCTTCCCCCAAGACGGCGGACAAGATCGTCAGCAATCAGGAACACATGGACTTGGCCTTGCAGGCTTCGCGCGAATGCCTTGTGCTATTGAAGAACAAGGATAATACCTTGCCACTCGGCGACAGCTATCACCATATTGCCGTGATCGGCCCGAACGCCAATTCGTCCAACTATGTCTCCACGCATTATGGTCCATCCGACTATAAGGGATTCGTCAGCGTCTACCAAGGACTCAAGAAAATCTATGCAGACCGGAAGGATATTACCGTCGACTATGCCAAGGGCATCGACATTGTGAGCAAGGGATGGCCAGAGAACGAGCTGATCCGTGATACCTTGTCCACTGCAGAACAGCAGATGGTAAAGGAAGCAGTCGACTTGGCGAAGAAGAGTGACGTGGTCGTGGCAGTGTTGGGAGACGGTCCACAGACCTCTGGCGAAAGCCGTACCCGTACCAGTCTCGACCTTCCTGGCCATCAGGAGGAGTTGCTGGAGGCGTTGGTGAAGACAGGAAAGCCAGTGGTATTGGTACTGATGTGGGGGCGTCCAGCCACCATCAACTATGCACAGAAATACTGTCCAGCCATCCTTGCCGCAGGATACCCTGGTGCACAGGCAGGTACGGCAGTGGCTGAGGCACTGAAAGGAGACTATAATCCTGGAGGGAAGTTGGCAAATACCTGGCCGGTGTCCGTGGGACAGCTGCCCATGAACGTGCCTACCAAGCCCAATGCTAATTTCGAGAAGATGCGGTATCATACCGTGGGTAATAAGGGATTGCTCTATTGCTTCGGGCATGGACTGTCCTATACGACGTTCGCTTACTCGCACCTGAAGATCGACAGCGTGCAGACTCGCTCAGGAAATGTCACGGTTAGCTTTGACGTTACCAATACAGGAAAGGTGGCTGGGGATGAGGTTCCGCAGCTATATATCACGGATGTGATCAGCAGCACGAACACCTATGCGCAGAACTTGCGTGGCTTCACGCGCCTTCACCTGAATCCGGGGGAGACCAAGACCGTTACCTTCCCCATCCGGCCCGATGACCTGATCATGGTCAATGCCAACGGGGACAGGGTAGTAGAACCCGGGGAGTTCAAGGTGCGCATCGGCTCTTCCTATTCTGACATCCGCCTTACCGACAGTTTCTTCGTGGGGCAGCAGACCGTCATGAAGCAGGCAACGGATACGGAGAAAGAGCATCAGATCATGAATGACTCGCAGATGAAATAAAGGAAAAACAAAAGGAGGGCATACCGCATCGTATGTCCTCCCTTTGGAATGAATATTGAGATTTACTGAATAGACATCGCTGCTATTTGTCAGCATTGAATAAGATGACCTCTTGATCGGGATCATAGTATTCTTCAGTAACGAAGTAGCAAACCTTAGGACCTTTTAAAAAGCCTCGGTTGATGCCAGCATATCCACTTAGCTTGACTTTCTTCCCCACATCTTCTTTTGTCAATTTGATGGTGAGGGGATACATCCTGAACTCTTCTTCAGTGAGGTAGGGCGCTTCTGACGGAACGTTAGGGAAATATTTGCTTTTATCTACTTTGATATAATACTTCCCTTGTTGATCAGATAAAGCCTTGTCTTCTGCGATCGTACCCTTAATGCTCTTGAAGTGCATTACGTTTCCAGATTCATCTAAAGTTGGTCCCCATTTATCCCATGACCTAATATCATTGGTTTCAAAATCGGATTCCTTCAAGAAATCGTCATCATTGTCGCAACTCGTCATGACACAGCCCGTCAAGGCTATCATGATGCATAGAAATACCTTTTTCATAAATTCTATAATTAGTTAAATGTTAGATAGTCTTTCTTTGTTCTCGTGGGTATGTTCATTTGAGAGTACCCTTCCTTGCTGTGCAAGAAAGGGTACAATGGTTATCCTGCTATCTTATTTTACCTCAGTTGGTCCTTGACCAGCCACTAATGGCCAGCCTGGATTCTGATATACATTCGAAGTAGTCAGGTCGGTCTGATCGCGTG
>CAJLYG010000308.1 GCA_905210845.1 uncultured Prevotella sp. | reverse complement strand
GTAAAGCGTACCGTCGATAGATAGTCTAAAAACTCTTCGGAAAACTGATGAAGCGATCGTAAATAATCGATATCCTCTTTTTCAAAATGCAGATTTTTTACATATTCTATGACCTGCTCCAAGCCACAGAACAAGCACAATCCTCCGTTATCGGGATTATTTCGATAAAACAAATCAAAAACAACTTCCTGATCTTTATTTTGATTAAAATAACACTGACTCATCGTCAGTTCATAAAAGTCCATCACAAGACTTAGATTTCTTAATTCTTTCATACTCTTACTCCATAATCTGGCTTACACACACGATGCCGTTGGCCGCCATATTTTCAATCGCCACTTTATTCCAGAAATCCGCTTCATGTACCGAAGGAATATCATACGTTTCCACACAATCGATAGGCAATAGTACACGATGTTCTTTTTTGTTGTGTTCATTTAACCATGCATTTAAGCTCAATGCGAATTGAAGTATGCATAAATCAGTACAATCCTTTTGCCCCGGCTTTCTTGTTTCACGGCGCAGGCAGGTCATACGTTGCCTAAATGGACCCACCGGATCCCTTCTTCCCTTGCGATCCTTTCTGCCTCTTTCATCAACCGGAGAGGAGTCGGGGAAAGAGATTCCATCTTGTAAAGGGGGAAGAAACGACTGATATGCAAGGGTGTGTCCTTGAATCCATTGCCTACCAACCATTGGCACATCTTCCTGAACATCTCCCTGTCATCGTTGACCGTGGGAATGAGCAAGTGAGTGATCTCCAGCCATACGCCTGCGTCCTTTAAGGTCAGGAGCGTGTTTAATATCGGTGCTAAATGCCCGCCACTCACTTGTTGGTAAAGTTCATCACTGAACGACTTCAGGTCGATGTTGGCTGCATCCAACAGCGGGGCAAGTGCCTTCAATGGCTCCGGATTGACATATCCTGCAGAGACCAAAATATTGCGCATCCCGTTCTCATGTGCTAAACTGGCGATGTCCCGCACATATTCAAAATAGGTCAACGGCTCCGTATAGGTATACGCAATCTGGTCTTGATGGTACCGTTGGGCGATCTGGATGATGTCCTCTGGCGATGACTCCTCCCACGGCACCTGGTCGGGGAGAGCCTGCGATATCTCGTAGTTCTGGCAGTTCTTGCACCTGAGATTACATCCCGTGCAAGCGATGGACAGGCATTGCGAACCCGGATGAAAATGCAGCAATGGCTTTTTCTCTATAGGGTCGATGGCAAGGGCACAGGGATGGCCATATACCTCGGAATAGAGGGTGCCGTCCTTGTTGATCCTGTTTCGGCAAAGTCCTCTTTTCCCCTTAGCGATCTTGCAATGATGGGGGCATAGGTCGCATGCCACTCTCCCCTCATCCAATCCATGCCAATAGGATGCGATATGCATACTTGCCTCCTTTCTCTTATTCATGGAAGACGATGGCCTCGTAGGTATAGAGCTCTGCGTCCTTCCAGCCGTCCCATCCCAAGCCTGCTTTGTCTTGGGCGCAATGCCCCAAGAATTCTTCTTTCGTCCAGTTCACTTCCTCCGCCACCTGGGGAAGGAAGGTCCCGCTATGGAATCCTTTTCTGATGTAGATGCCTTGTTTCCCGTATTGGAACTCATCAATGCTCTTTATTCGCTTCAAAGGCGTAAGGATGCTGATCTCGATCTCGATATCCTTCATCTCGTCTTCCCGCACAGGCTGGAACCGTGGGTCTTCGAACGCTGCGGCGGATGCCATCTCCTCAACGACCTCGTAGAGAGGTTGTGTCGCGCCAAACCTACCGATACATCCCCTCAGCCTGCCTTTTTCGGAGAGCGTGACGAAGGCTCCGCACCTTTCCTTGAGGGCGGGAGACAGTTGCGTTTTGTCCAGGGCGACCTTCTCATGGGTGAAATGCGATTGAATGGTTTGGCGTGCCCAGGCAAGCAACTGCTGCTTCTCGCCATCGGTGAGGGCATAGCCGTCTTGTGGGATAGCCGCAGGGCGTGCTGAATGGGCTTCCCTCGTCATCACGAAACCATGGTAGCCGACCACCTCCCCTTTCCCGCCATAAGGTGAGTCACCTGAGTTGCAGTACATCGTATGATGGATCTTGACTGCGCTGTCGTCCTCGCTGAGCATCATCAGAACTGCGATGGCGCATTGCCCACAGGCACTTGTCGCTAAGTTGCGGACGTTCGCGCTGTCGTTGTCCACGATCGCCTTGACGAAAGCCGTCAGCGAACCCGTTGCCACGGCATCGCCTGTGTGCTTGTCCACCCTGTTGGCATCCTCATAGGAAGGGTAATGGCTGAAGTCACTGCTGATGACAAACAGGTTGTTGCCCGTGAAATAAGGTTTCAGTCCTTGTGCGATCTTTCGGAGCACATGGAAGTCTTGCGTGTTCCTGGGTCTCAATGACCTGATTCTGGATGATTTCTTT
>CAJLYG010000307.1 GCA_905210845.1 uncultured Prevotella sp. | reverse complement strand
CGACTGCGCCATCCGGTCGGTCCATTTCAACGACGGCATGGAGTCCTGTTGCTGCATGGCAGCCATACTGTCCCCATGGCATAGGGAATTTCCTTGTCCATAGACAGGACTTGCCTGCCAGCAAACAGGGAAGGTGAGGAGGAGCATCAGTCCTATAAGATACTTCATCTGCCTTTCATTCTTTTTGAAGGCAAAGATAATACAGAATTTTGGATAAATACGATAGATTAGCGCGAAAAGGTTGCTTACTTTGGAAAAGATGGCCTTTCAGGTGGCAAAAGGACATCTAAAAGCGCCCAGGAGATGGCCTTTCAGGCAACAGGAGGTCATCTAAAAGCTTCCAGGAGATAACCCTTCAAGCAGCGAAAGGTTATCTCCTGGAAAAGCAAGAATACAGTTGAAACCGACTGTGTGTAGACGTGCTTACCCTCGACTAAGGATTGGGCCTCCAAAGTCCCTTGGATTTCAGGAAAGCCGTCAGCTCCTTGATCCGATCAGTTTGTATCATGTTGATTTGATGGTCAATAAACCAGTCATAGACATGGGCATCATCCAATGCCGCATCGTCATCATGCCCGGCATTCTGCTCAGGCCACAGCGAGTTGATCCAAACCTTAATCCCTTTTTTCCGAAGGGGCGAGAAATCTATCAGATGAGATTCATCACTGCCTACGGTAAACTCGAAGCCATAAGGTACGTAATTTTTCAGGTAGCCTTCAATCATCGTCTGACCATGATCGCTCGCGAGATGGACGATGGGCATAAAAACAATCTGGTCTTTGATATCCCCATATCGCTTGTCGAACGTTGTATAGTCAACGTTGGCTTTCAAGAGCACTTCGTCAAGCATGTCATATTTCTTCAGGAGGGGCAACACCTTGTCAAAGTACTCAAACCCCTTGTCTAAATTCAGGAAGATCTTCCCCTTTGCCACCGCCAGCACCTCCTCCAAGGTAGGAATGCCCATCTGGGTGGGCACGCCGGTGCCCGCCCTCAGCCGAAGCTTCTGGATATCCTTATAAAGATAGTCAGAGGGCTTGCCTTTCCCTGTCGTCGTCCGGTCCAGGGTCTTGTCATGCAATAGGATAAGCACACTGTCCTTTGTCATGGCTAAGTCGATTTCCGCCATGTTTGCCCCAGCCTCATAGGCTTTCTTGATCGCCAAGACAGAATTCTCTGGGGCCTCGCGCCAATTGCCTCGATGCGCAATGACCATGACCTTGTCGTTGGGAAAATTGCGAAGTGAATGGGATTGGGCCCACGACCATGAGGCGCAGCCCAGCAATACCCAACATATCCATAATAGTCTTTTCATGTTTTATTCCTTTGTTTTTTCGATTTCCCATCATGCAATAGGTTCACGCAGGACGCTCTTATGGGTCCATCGGCTCGTCATCATCGATTTGCAGGCAAGAGCGATTGACGAAGAACGACGACAGTCTGTCCTCTATTCTCTTCGACAGGGACACGGGCAAGTATCCCAGTTCCTTGATGAACCTTTGTTGGAAAGTATCACTACATACATAATCAATATGCGACTTGCTCCCCGTCACTAATGCGGGCTTGTCCATGGGAAAGCCTTGCCTGAGCATGATCCTGCCCGCATTCCGCAGGTTTGTCGTGGTATGGCGTGCATGCGGCTCAACGATCACCACGCTGTCAGGGACCTGGCAGACCGTCCGGAGATAATTCCGCATCTCCTCGGCCTCGCAGTAAGGCGTATGATAGGGATGCACCTTCCCCCCAGAGACGATGATAAAGGGCACTAACTTCCGTCTCCAGCACAGGGCGGCATAGTCGGCGCGCAGCAAGCTCTCCGCCGTGACGCGCTCGGTGCTGGTCTCCGGACCGACGCCTAACACCACAATCGCCGAATAGGGATATTGCCCCCACGCTGTCCGGGCTGCCGCTGCATAGGCAGCTTTGTTCAGGCCGTTCGCCAAGGGCTCGTCATCAGTGGCTTGCAGGCGATCATTTGCCATCAACAGGCATTGTACGGCTTGCATGGGGATGGCAGCAAAGAAAGGGTCATCCTCAGTCGCTAACAGGACATTCCCCTTCACAAGGGGAAAGATCTCTTGGGTGAAGCGGCGACCATGCACATCAAAGCTGACCGAATCGATCAACGGGTAATTAGGCTTGCCACCTCCTCCATAGACATCGATCGCATGGTTGAGAGCCTTGGCATCATGATACCAGGCATTCATTAGGCGCTCGCGCCCTTTCCCTTCCGCCATCGCGTAACATCCAGTAGCCATCACGGAGTCGTCGACAAAAGAGCGGAAGGACGGTTCACGGTCATAGAGCGCAGCCAGTCGGAGAGCGACTTGCCTTGCATGATCGTCAGAGACCTTCATGGCTTTCACTCCATCAAGGCTAAGGGATGCCTCCGAGAGAGCCTTACGCTGTGTCTGTCCTAACTGGACGATACGCTTGAAATCACTACGACAATATGTT
>CAJLYG010000306.1 GCA_905210845.1 uncultured Prevotella sp. | reverse complement strand
GCAGGTATCTTAGCGCTGACCTTGTCGGTTGTGTCCTGTGAGGGCACAGCGCATCGTGTGAATTTGGTCATGGACCATGGCAGGGTAGAGGCTCGATATGCCCCACAGGCGGCATCTCGGTCGGACAGCTCTCGTCAGGAAACGGACATTTCGTACGAGATTCCGAAGAGTCCTTCTGGTCTTTCTGAGATCATCCTCAAGAGAGTAGGGTACACGGTTTCCTACAATGCCGGGCGGAAGGTTCCCAATTGGGTGGCATGGCACCTGACCCGTAAGCACACTATGGGAAGGAACAAGCGAGACGGGGTGTCCTTTCAGGAAGACCTGGATGTGCCATCCCCGAAGGCTACGAATGGTGACTATTATAATTCCAGATACGACCGTGGACACATGTGCCCGGCGGGAGATAATAAATGGAGTGCAGAGGCGATGCGTCAGTCGTTTTATTTCACGAACATCTGTCCTCAGAGCCAAAACCTTAACAGGTATGAGTGGAATGATGTGGAGCAACAATGCCGCGAATGGGCGAAAGAGTATGGTGCCATAGATATCTGTTGTGGCCCGATCTTTGAGGGAAAGGGGAGGCAGAAGACCATCGGAAAGAACAAGGTGTGGGTTCCTGATGCCTTCTTCAAGTGTATCCTTTATGCGCATGGGAAGGATTCCAAGGCAATTGCGTTTATCTATCCTAACCGCAGTGTCAAGCAGGACATGTCTGCTTGCGTGGTAACTGTTGATGAGGTAGAACGGAGGACGGGCATCGATTTCTTTCCCACACTTCCCGACGACGTGGAGAATAAGGTTGAGGCAACGGCCCGTCTTGCCGATTGGTAAATCATAAAAATCTATAATTCCTTGCACGTTGCTAAAAAAGTTAGTAACTTTGCACATTGGAATATTAAGGCTAATTTAGCGTGAAAATAATAAAAGTGGTAGATGCCCTTGAACAATTCGCGCCTCTGCCCTTGCAGGAAGACTTTGATAATGCCGGCTTGCAAGTAGGATTAACAGAAGCGGAAGTCTCAGGGGCTTTATTGTGTTTGGACGTCACGGAGCAAGTCGTTGACGAGGCGGTCGCGTTGGGTTGTAACCTGATCGTTTCCCATCACCCTCTGATCTTTCATAAGTTGGCTCATATCTCAGGCGAGAATTATGTGCAGCGAGTGGTCATGAAAACCATTCAGAACCATATTACCATTGTGTCGATGCACACGAACATGGACAATGCCCGAGGTGGGGTTAACTTCAAGATCGCCGAGAAGATGGGATTGCGGCATGTTGGCTTCGTGGGAGAGGTGAAAACGGTGCAGGGCGTGGATGGATGCTCCTTGGTGATGGGCGATTTTGCAGAACCCATGGCGGCAGATGATTTTATCATCTTATTGAAGAAAACATTCGACGTGGAATGCGTCATGTGCAATCAGCTCTTGCGCCGGGAGATCCGGAAGGTCGCCATCTGTGGCGGGGCAGGTTCTTTCCTTCTTGGAGATGCCATAAAGGCGGGAGCGGATGCCTTCGTAACGGGTGAGATGCATTACCATGAGTATTTCGATCATGAGCAACAAATACAGATCGCAGTCATTGGGCATTACCAGAGCGAGCAGTTCACGCCGGAGATTTTCAAGTCCATCATCGAAGAGCAATGCCCTGGCGTTACATGCTATTTGACGAAGACAGTTACGAATCCGATTATTTATTTATAGAAAAGAGAATATTTAATAGATAAGCATTATGGCAAAGAAAGATCCTACAGAATTATCTGTTGAAGAGAAGTTGAAGACGCTTTATCAGCTTCAGACCACTTTATCGGCAATTGATGAGAAGCGCGCTTTAAGGGGCGAGCTGCCTTTGGAGGTACAGGACCTTGAGGATGAGCTTGCTGGACTGAATACTCGTGTCAGCAAGATTCAGAACGAGATCAAGGAGTTTAATGATGCCGTGGTTCAGAAAAGGAATGATATCGTTGCCGCACAGGCAAGTGTTGAGAGGTATCAGAGGCAGTTGGATGATGTCAAGAACAACCGCGAGTACGATACGTTGAGCAAGGAGATCGAGTTCCAGAACCTGGAGATCGAGCTGTGCAACAAGAAGATCAAGGAAGCCCTCGTCAAGGTGGAGGAGAAAAAGCATGACTTAGAAGACACGGATACGTTGATCAAGGACCGCGAAGTGGCTCTTCAGGAAAAGAAAAGCGAGTTGGATGAGATTATGCAAGAGACAAGGGATGAGGAGGACAAGCTCAAGGCAAAGGCTAAGGAGCTGGAAGCAAAGATCGAGCCCCGTCTGCTACAGAGCTTCAAGCGCATCCGTAAAAATGCCCGCAATGGTCTGGGTCTTGTTGGTATCCGTCCTGCTGCTGTTCTTTATATTGGCAGCGCAGTTTGAGAGTTTGGTTCAGCCATTCATCATCCTCTCCGAGATAGTGTTGGATATTTTTGTGGTGTTGGTTATTCTGTATCTGTTGA
>CAJLYG010000305.1 GCA_905210845.1 uncultured Prevotella sp. | reverse complement strand
CGATGGCGGCTTATCGGCAGGGGAACGACTGGCGAAAGCAGATGTTGAAGTACGTAGAGGGCAACATCCTTTTCGTCGAAGAGTATTGCAAGCAATACATCCCCGGGGTCCGTCCCCTTCGCCCACAAGCCAGTTTCCTGATTTGGTTGAACTGCAGGGACCTGCATCTGACCCATGATGAGCTGCAGGACCTGTTCATCGACAAGGCCCACTTGGCATTGAACGATGGCGAGATGTTCGGACCCGGTGGACAGGGATTCATGCGATTGAATGTCGGTTGCCCAAGAAGCATCGTGCAACAGGGCATGGAACAATTGCGGGATGCTGTTGCCCAGCTGGGCAAAAAGAGACAGTGAACGCTGTCTTCTGGCCTTGCCTGCTACAGGAGCTGATAGGAGTGCCTGTAAAAGGTGACCTTTTGGACTTGCCTTAGATGGCCTTTCACACGGTGGGAGGTAACCGTTCGCAAGCCAAAAGGTCATCTCCCTGGTTAGAATGCCTTCCTTTACCAATTATTATTTTGTTTTAGGAAGTTTTAGAGTTAATTCCTTGTGCCGTCCGACTTTTCTTCGTATCTTTATCGCATAAATATAAAATCTAAGAAAAACAGTTAACTATGAAGCAAGAAGAAACTAAAGTGACACGAAAAGAACCGATAAAGACTTTCCCGGAATTGGTAGCCCGGCTCCAGTCGCAAGGTGCGAAGGTGAACGTCGTCGTTGTCGGCGGGAGAGACGAGGCGACCGTCCATGCTGTGGGACAGGCAACCGAGATGGGGTTCATCCATCCCATTTGGATGGACATGGAGGATCCTTATGAGGCTTCGGCGAAAGCCATTGAGACGGTCAGGGAAGGCAAGGCTGATGTGGTGATGAAAGGCCTGATCAACAGTGATGTCCTGCTTCACGCCATTCTCCATAAGGAAACCGGTATCCTTCCCAAAGGGAAAGTCCTGACCCATATCACGGCAGGTCAGATTCCTTCTTACCATAAGCTGCTGTTCTTCACGGATGCGGCCGTGATCCCTTACCCCACGCAGGAACAGCGCATTGTGCAGACCATGTACATGGCGGATATCTGCCATGCCTTTGGCATTGAAGAGCCGAGGATGGCATTGATCCATTGCACGGAGAAGGTGAACGGGAAGCTCTTCCCCTTTACCACAGGCTACCATGATATTATTGATATGGCAGAGCGAGGCTTGTTTGGCAAGTGCATTGTGGATGGTCCTTTCGACATCAAGGTGGCATGCAGTCCGGAAACCATGAAGGTAAAGGGTATCCATTCCCCGATCGGAGGCGATGCCGATGCCTTGGTCTTCCCCGACATAGAGTCGGCTAACCTCTTCCATAAATCGCTCACCCTTTTCTGTGGAGCGACGATGGCGAGCATCCTGAAAGGCCCCCTTGCCCCAGTCGCCATGCCCTCACGCGGTGACAATGGCGAGAGCAAATTCTATAGTTTGGCGATGGCATGTGCGTCCTTCCTACATCTTTAAACCATAACCCCATGAACATCTTAGTCATTAATCCCGGATCAACGACAACTAAGGTTGCCGTTTATGAAGATGCCAAGCCAAGGTTGCTGCGGCATATTTCCCATTCAGCCGAAGAGTTAAGTCAATTTGAGGAGGTCACGGACCAATATGCCTTTCGCAAGCAGATCGTCATCGATGAGCTGAAGCGGATGAATGTTCCCTTTGATTTCTCTGCGGTGATCGGTCGTGGCGGTTTGGCAAAGCCCATTTCCGGTGGTGTGTACGAGATCAACCAGAAAATGTTGGATGACACGCGCCACGCCATCCATAAGCATGCTTGCGACTTAGGCTGCATCCTTGCCTATGAGATCGCGAAGGACATACCGGGCTGCCGGAGCTTCATAGCCGATCCAGGCGTCGTGGATGAGTTGTCCGACCTTGCCCGGGTCAGTGGCTCGCCCTTGATGCCCCGCATCTGTATATGGCATGCCTTGAACCAACGGGCTATTGCCCGGCGTTATGCCAATGAGATCGGGAAGCGATATGAGGACCTCAACCTGATCGTCTGCCACATGGGAGGCGGAATTTCCATTGCCGCCCACGACCATGGGCGTGCCGTGGATGCCAACAACGCCTTGGATGGCGAAGGACCTTTCTCACCGGAAAGGGCAGGCTCCTTGCCCGCTGCAGATTTAGTGAGACTCTGTTATAGTGGGAAATATACGGAAAGCCAATTGCTGAAGCGCATCTCCGGGCAGGCAGGGCTCATCGCCCATTTAGGAACCAATGACCATTCCGGCTCTCTCGTAGAACTGTGCAAGTCTTGAACCGAGGTAAGCAGGGTAACCCTCCTCACCAGGCATCTCCTGCAGACGTCCTGACATCTCTCTGAGCGCCTCAGCCCAACGCGATGTGGAATCCGCCATGAGTGCCACCGAGTAACCCATATCACGGAAATACTCAGCTATAGTTATACTGATCTAAACTAATTTTAATAATATTTTTCGCGATCG
>CAJLYG010000304.1 GCA_905210845.1 uncultured Prevotella sp. | reverse complement strand
GGAGGATTTACCATGAAGAGCCCAATACCTCCCGGGAAGTCGAGGATATTCTCGACGATATCAAGCAGGCTTTAGACGTGCTCTAAAAAAAGTAGGCTCCAACCTCTACCGATCCCCCGAAAACAGGACTGTGACAGGCATCATTGCAAGAGGTCATCTTCTGGCTCCCACTAGGTCATCTAATGCAGCGCGAAAGATCATCTAACGCAGCACAAAAGATCATCTATCGGAGCCTGAAAGGTGATCTCCTGCTTTTTCTTTGGAATCATGCCTTGTTGCACGGGTCATCGTACCCAAAAAGCAAGGATAGCGACGGGACAGGAAGAGGGTCCCGTTCCTGTCCAATCCACTACATCAACTGTTCTTGAAGGCAACTCCGACTCTCCTATAAGTTTAAATATCATAAAATATCAAGTGTTTTCGTTACATTCTAAAAGTATTTTCTTATATTTGTAAACAAAAGCCAATCTATAATTACTAATATATTAAACTATTGTCGAACATGAAAGACTTGAAAATGTACATCAACGGCAAGTTCGTTGAAAGTAGGTCCGGGAAATGGATCAATGTGTTAAACCCTTCTACGGAAGAAGTGATCAGCCGTCAGCCTGAGGGCACGATCGAGGATGTAGAGGAAGCCTTGGATGCAGCACGTGCTGCCCAGAAGAAATGGGCTGCCACGCCTGCCATTGAGCGTGCCGTATACCTTCAGAAGATTGCGGCTGGCATCCGTAAGCGCAAGGATGAGTTCGTGGACATTATCATGCGCGAGCAAGGAAAAACATTGGCATGGGCAACCACGGAGGTAGAGGCTACACAGGCTTACTTCGACTATATGGCATCCTTCGCAAGGCATATCGAAGGAGAGGTGATCCCCAGCGACCGTCCCAATGAAACGATCATCCTGACCAAGCGACCGATCGGCGTTGTCGCAGGCATCCTGCCCTGGAACTTCCCGTTCTTCCTGATCGCCCGCAAGGCGGGGGCATCCCTGATCGCGGGTTGTACCATCGTCATCAAACCGTCACAGTTGACTCCTGAGAACTGCACGACCTTCGCCGAGATCTGTGATGAGGTCAACTTGCCTGCCGGCGTCATCAACATTGTAACCGGTAAGGGAAGTGTGGTTGGCAACCACATGGCTGGCAGTCCTAAGGTAGACATTGTCAGCGTGACGGGAAGTGTCAGTGCTGGAGAGAGCATCATGGCTGCCGCTGCGAAGAACATCACCAAGGTGAGCCTCGAATTGGGCGGAAAAGCACCTGCGATCGTATTCCCCGATGCCGACTTAGAGGCTGCCGCACAGTGGATCATCGATTCCCGTATCGGCAATAACGGACAGATCTGCAACAATGCAGAGCGCGTTTATGTCCATCAGAGTATCAAGGAGGAGTTCACGAAGATCCTGCTGCGGAAATTCGAAGCCGTGAAAGTGGGAGATCCTTGTGCCGATCCTACCGTCGACATGGGACCGTTGGTAGAGCAACGGGCATTGGAAAGTGTCACGGCAAAGGTAGAGAATGCTATCCAACAAGGGGCAAAGGTGCTCTGCGGCGGCCATCGCGTAGGCGACAAGGGATATTTCTATGCTGCCACCCTTTTGGACAACTGCACGCAAGACATGGATATCATCCATCAGGAGACCTTCGGTCCTGTACTGCCGATCGTAACGTTTGAGGATACCACCCAGGTGATCCAATGGGCGAACGACGTGGAATACGGTCTTGCCTCCTCCGTGTTCACGAAAGACTTAGACACGGCCACACGCGTATGCCGCGAACTGGAGTTTGGAGAGACCTATATCAACCGCGAGCACTTCGAGGCTATGCAAGGCTTCCATGCCGGTGTCAAGAAGAGCGGTATCGGCGGTGCCGACGGTCGTCATGGCGTGGATGAGTATTTGGTAACCCATGTGACCTACCTCGATACTCACTATGATCAATAAGAACAAACATAAAAATAGCGCGACTTAGGTCGCGCTATCAATTTCTTTTCCTTTCATCTGAAATCCTGTTTCAGAAACCATGAATTGCATCATGTTGTCTAACCGATTTATGCTCTCATGGAGCTCATCGATGCTAACCTATAGGGGCTTAGCTCCTGTGTCCTTTGGATCACGCTGCTAATATAGGAAATAATCCTTTGACTTGCAAGCTTCTCTTGCGTTTTTTCTGTCCTCAGTCGATTATTTAACATTGGAAACGGACACAGTTAACGACCCTATGGGGTTTCACTCGTTAATCAAGATACCTTTTCAAGATATCTCCATATTCTTCGATTCTCCTATCGCGCAAGAAAGGCCACCAGCGGCGCACCTGCTCGCTATGGTCAAGGTCGATGTTCACGACGATATTTTCCTCGTCCGTGTCAGAGGCTCGATAGAAGAGTTCGCCTTGAGGACCTGCGATGAAACTGCTTCCCCAGAATTGGATTCCCTGTGTTTGTCCTGAGGGATCAGGCTCAAAGCCCACGCGATTGACGGTGATGACAGGGATGCCATTGGCAACAGCGTGCCCACGCTGGACCGTCGTCCAAGCCTCGCGCT
>CAJLYG010000303.1 GCA_905210845.1 uncultured Prevotella sp. | reverse complement strand
TGCAAAGAGGCATACAATATGCGCTCAAGAACACATCGGTGCCGGCATCGACTGGAGGTGCAGCAGAAGGATGGGCGTGTTCGTCGACCTGAACTGGGGACTGAACGGTATCTTCCGAAGTAATTTCAAGACTGTAGAGCAGACCCTCTACCCTATCTATGGGGCGTTAGGCATGACCTACAGAATCAAATAATCATCAATTTAAGAGACACAACAAGCGTATGAAAAAAGTATTTACTCTATTTGTATTCCTCATGGGCGCACTCGCCACATGGGCAACCGACTACACCGACACTCTGATCGTCAAGGTCAATCAGGTATCCAGCAATCAGAAAGCTACGATCTCAGTGGAAGAAAAGGACGGTCTGTATACCCTGACCCTCAAGAACTTCATCTTGGAAACGGGCGGAAGCAAAATGCCAGTGGGCAATATCCAGCTCACTCAGTTGACACCAGAGACATCCGGCGACAATATCATCCTGAATGCACATCAGGACATCCAGATTACGAGCGGTGATGACCCAGCTAATGCTTCCTGGATGGGCCCCAGATTGGGTACAGTACCTGTCAACCTGAAGGCAAGGCTCACGGGAGAGAAGCTCTTCACTGCCATCAACATTGAGATGATAGGACAATCCATCTCCGTGACTTTCGGCAGCGGAATGCAGTTGAACAATCCCGGATTCGAGTACTGGCACACCAGTAAGATTGATGAAGAGGATAAGAAAACATACCAAGAGCCGAATGGCTGGCATTCATTCGATTCAGGAAAAGGAAGTTTAATATCCCTCGCTGGCCACCACATCGCCATCTCCAACGATGCGCACAGTGGCAATCATAGTGCTTGCATCTTTTCTTCCTCTGTCTTTGGCATCATTGCCAATGGAACCATGACAACAGGCAGAATGAATGCTGATGGCTTTGCGGCGACAGACACGACGAATAATGCGCATATCGACCCCTCGGATACAGACAAGGACGGGAATGGTGACCCCTTCTATGCTACGATTACCAACCGTCCTGACTCCATGGTTGTCTACCTGAAGTTCAAGCAGGGCACGGTGAATGACCAGCATCCTTACGCTACCGTGAGCGCTGCCCTGACCGACGGTACCTATTATCAGGAACCTCAGGACAAGACCTACACGAATGTCATCGCTACCGCACAGGATAAGACCATTGCAACCACCGACGGAAAGTGGAAACGCATCGCCATTCCCTTTGCTTATACAGGCTATGAGGCTGCACCCAAGCATCTCTTTGTGACCATTTCTACGAATGCTGACCCCGGACAGGGCAGTGACAAGGATTCTGTTTGGGTGGATGATATCTCATTGGTCTACAATGCAAAAGCGACCAACATCACGGTTGCAGGCAAAGGCATCGGCTTTAATCCTGCTACTACCTCCTATCAGGTGGATGCTGCAGGGACCATCACTGCCGACGATATCGCCGTCACCCTTGACGGACAAGGCGCCTTCGCTACCAAGACGCTCACCACGAAAGATGGGATGACCACTGCCATTGTGAAGGTGTATTCTGCCGATCTGCAACAAACCTCATCCTATACCCTGCAGATCTCATCTGCAACTGGTATCCAGAACATCCCCGTCAACGGCAAGGACGTCAGGATATACAATGTGAGCGGCCAGCAGGTAAAGAGCATGCAGCATGGCAATGTCTACATTCTCAAGGATGCCCAAGGTCATACGAAGAAAGTAGCGAAATAAACTTTTCGGGAACAAGATTGCCAAAGAGGCAATACCCTACCCCGTCCCTTCTGTCCGGTCGCACATCAAGCAAGCATGTGCGACCGGACATTTGTTTTAGCAGATCCTTTGCCATCAAGGAACGACTTCTGCCTTTTCTTCCCAAGGAAGACAATCTTTCTGCCTTTCCAAACGATCTTTTTCGCCGATCTCCGTTTGTTTGTCGAAATTAATCCGTATATTTGTCGGCTGAAAAAGAGTATGAAATGAGTTCATTAGACCAAGTCACAGCCTACAGTCAGCAGCCCGTCCATGATGAGGGATGCGAGAGACTCGTCATCGGGACCTTGCTGCAGCGCCCTTCCCTCTTAGACGAAAACGGGGACATCCTCTCCGAGGAGTGCTTCTATAACCCCCGTCTCCGTACCATCTTCACTGCCATTCGGAAGATGATGGAAGAAGGAAGGCAGGTAGACATCATCACCCTTCCGCCCTATTTGGAGAAGACCGTGAAGGACATGACCTTCCCCGTGGTAGAGATTATCGATCTTACCAATCATGTGATCATCAACGATTGCCGGGAGAAATGCCTGTATCTCTATGAGCTCGCGCACCGTCGTAGACTGCTGTATGCCGGTCTGCAATTGGTCAATGCCGGCATCTCGCAGCAGGAGGACATTGAAAAGGTGCTCACCGACCTTGATGGCACCTTAGAGAACATCCACGACACGCCGGTATCTGCCATCACGACATCCCGCGAAGCCTTGGAAGGGCTCACGCAGAATGTCATGGACAATCAGGATGAGCATAAGAATATCTTCGACTATAGCGGTATCCTCTGCATGGATGAGCGCGCCTTCCTGCGTCCCCAAGCGTTGACT
>CAJLYG010000302.1 GCA_905210845.1 uncultured Prevotella sp. | reverse complement strand
CAATCGAAGCATAGAAAGAACTTTCCTCGGGAAGTGTACCCGAATCGGTGTCTGGATAAGCTGGCGTGTTAACGGTTACCTGCTTACCTTTTGCCACGTCAGCGCCGAGGGTAGCGTGGAGACGCAGGTCCTCGAATCCATGTACCTTATAGTCAATGTCCGCACTTCCGATGAACTCACGGCTGTTTGCAATGTCCTGGCGCTCGTTGAGCACTGCCAACGGGTTCTTCGTGGAAAGTTCATTCCAAGTGAACGGCCAAGTGGGGTCATTGTAACTGCCAGCCTTCAGCCATTCAAAATAACCGCCGAGGTTGCTGTGAGTCTGCTGCAGAGAGCCCGCATAGATATTGGCTGTACCGTCACCATTGTTATGGAAGTTGGCATCGGTGTACCAGCGTGATGTATAAGAATAAGGATCCTGGGTTGGGTCCATGTTGATGGCAGCACCCACGGCATCCGTGTTCGCGAATTGGCTGTGGGCATACATGCCCTTACCGTTCAAGTTGATGTTCAAGTGATTGTCTAACAGAGAAGGACTTAAGGTCACAGAACCCGTCACACGCTTGAAGTCAGATGTCTTCAAGATACCTTGCTGGTCGGTATAGCCTACGGATACACGGTAAGGAAGGTAAGCACCTGCAGAGCCAGATACGGTCACGCCGTGATCGTGGCTGATGGAGGTACGGTAGATCAAGTCCTGCCAGTTGGTATTGGCAGTGCCCAGGGCAGCATAAGCGTTGGAGTCCTCACCCCATTTGTCCTTGATGAGCTGGCGGAATTCATTGCCGTCGAGTACGTCAACGGTGCCCTTTTTCCAGCCTAATGTCATGCTGCCATTGTAGGAAACCTTCACGCCACCTTTATGGCCTTTCTTTGTGGTGATGATGATGACACCATTGGAACCACGAGAACCATAGATAGCCGTTGCGGAAGCGTCTTTCAGCACGTTGAAACTCTCGATATCCTGCGGGTTGATGGTAGAGAGAATGTTGGCTACACCCTTGACGCCATTGTTGTCCAAGGGCACATTGTCAACCACGATCAGCGGGTCGTTGCTGGCGTTCAGTGACGAACCGCCACGGATTCGGATATTTGACTTGCCACCAGGTGTACCGCCATCGCTGGTAATGTTCACGCCGGCAACCTTGCCTTCCAACATGTCCTGCGGGTTAACCACCACGCCTTTGTTCTTTGAGTCAGGGCGGAGAGCCGTCACAGAACCCGTTAAGTCAGATTTCTTGGCAACACCGTAACCGATGACGACGACCTCGTTCAACGACTTGGCAACCTCATCTTTCAATACGATTTGCAAATTAGGAGCTGCGGCAACCTTCGCTGTTTGGTATCCGATGTAGGAAACAGTGATTGTTGCACCTTGGTTCGCTTTAAGGACGAAATTACCGTCAAGGTCGGTCACGGTACCACCCTGTACGCCTTCAACGCGTATGGTAGCTCCGATGATAGGTTCGCCGGTACCATCCTTAACATTGCCTTGCACAGTAATTTGCTGTGCATAAGCACTGACTGAAAGGATTAACCCACATATTACTGCAAGCATCCTTAGAGGCATTGTAAATTTTACCTGCTTCATCATTCTACTTTTTTAGTTAACTGTATTTGTCATTTTAATGTTAATTCTAAGATTTAGGCATTCTCTTCGTACAATCCATTCCTTTAAAAATAAATATATTGGTTATCTATACTTACTTTAAGTTAGTAGACTTTGCGATTCAAATGTGACTGATCATTAGGTTCTCCACTCTTTTTGCGTAAGTCCTTTAAGACCCTGAGCGGGCATCCTTTTTCAACTTATTCACGTTGCAAAAGTAAATTTAATCAAGTTAGGTTGTACTTTTTTAAAGCAAAAAACGTTAGATAATTAAGGCAATCGTTTGCATAATGAAATGATAAAAATATAATAAGGTGCGGGACCATCGTTTCGACGTTTTCGGTAACTTTGCTCTCGCTAACGTATAAACAATCATGGAACAATTGAGTCCTATCACGATGAAAGATATCGCGCGGGAACTAAATGTCTCTATAGCGACAGTCTCCCGTGCACTTGCCAATAATCCCCATATCAACCAGAAGACCCGGGAGAAGATCCAGGCGTATGCCCGTGAGCACAATTTCTTCCCGAATGTTCTGGGAGAGCAGCTGCGGCATTCCCGTGTCAAGCCAGTGAACATGATCGGCGTGATCGTCCCGCAACTTGTCCACCATTACTTCGACACCATTCTCAGTGGGATTGAGGAGGAAGCTTCCGCCCGGGGCTACCTGACGTTGATCGCCCAGAGCAACGAGAAGTATGAGCAGGAGCAGCGTATCTGCGAGCAGTTCTATCGAAGTCGGGTGTGCGGCGTCATCGTGTCGCAGGCGAAAGATACCGTGAAGTATGACCATTTCCGGAAACTGCAGGACAATGGTATACCTTTGGTCTTCTATGACCGTATCTGTACGGGCGTGGATGCCAGTCGCGTGGTGGTGGATGATTATATGGGCGCCTATACTGCTGTCTCCCATCTGATAGAGACGGGATGCAAACGCATTGCATTCTATAGTTCCCCCATTAACTTGGAGATCTCCAAGAACCGCTTCAATGGC
>CAJLYG010000301.1 GCA_905210845.1 uncultured Prevotella sp. | reverse complement strand
ATAGAAAAAAAGAGTCGACGTCGTCGACTCGAAAAAAAGTCCGTCGCCGTCGCCGTCGATTTATTTTTTGATTTTGGTTTATCTTCTTTTTAACCCTTAAAAGGGCGCGGCGCCTCCTGCGACGGGAATGTTGGCAAGGATAGTGAAAGGGGAAGGCTGGAAGGTGAAAAAAGGCAGTGGTGAGCATGGCTGCAAAAGGTCATCTATTGAGCCCTAATTGGTTATCTCCAAGGACACGAAAGGCCGCCTCCAAGGACACGAAAGGTTACCTCAAAGGACACGAAAGGTTACCTCTTGCAGCCGTACTTGAATTTTGTCCTGTTTAAAAAGGGCTATATGAACTGCATCATCTGATGAAATAGAAACAGATCCGCTCCAAAAGCCTATTCAGAGCCAAAATTATTAACAAGGGAACATGCTGTATATGCTCTCGTGAAGAAAGCTTGTCAATTATTTGTTAGATTCAAATGAAGTGAGTAAATTTGTGCGAAATAAAATAATAGGCTTGTGTTTTTGCACAATAAGCCGTATCTTTGCAAATTGAAAACGGAGAATAATTTTGATGAGAATTACTAAGAATAGATTTCTACAAGGATTTGCGGCAGTGGTGTTCCTGTTAGCCATTGTCAGACTCATATTTCCTTCCATTGCCAAGCCTGTCAGCGAACGGGATGGGGGAGCGGAAACGGCAATCCCACGGCAGGACACGCTTGTGGCGGATACCCACAAAGAGGATGGGCAAGCGCAACTGGAACATCAACCTGCGGTTGCGTCCGATGCGTTGCAAGACACGGCACGCAGAGACTCTGTGATCGCAGCCTCTCGTTTCTTCAAGGCGGATGGCTCGTTGGTCAAGAACAGGATCTATAGCGTCCCACGCTTTTCAGACGCTTTCCCCGACCAGAATGATGTGCAGTTGACTGCCGCGGAGAAGTGGGGGGTTAAGCCTGTCAAGGATCGCTTGGAAGCAGAGAACAGGAAGTCGGAATTGGTCTATGTGGGGAGCAATCCTTATTTTTATGTCGACCGGTTGCATAGCAGCATTCCCTACTTGGTCCCGAAAGCCTCTGTTTTGCTTCAGGACATTGGCCGTACCTTTTTCGATAGTTTGCAGATCAAGGGGATTCCCCTTCATAAGATTATCATTACAAGTGTCATGAGGAGCAAGGCTGATGTGGCAAAGCTCCGTGGGCACAATGGAAATGCTACCCAGAATAGTTGCCATTTGTACGGTACTACCTTCGATGTCTGCTACAATCGGTATAAGACAGTGGAGGACCCAAACGGTCAGAAGCGTCGCCAAGTGAGGAACGACACCCTGAAATGGGTGCTGAGCGAGGTGCTGAACGACATGCGAAAGAGCAATCGGTGTTATGTCAAATACGAAGTGAAACAGGGATGTTTTCATATTACGGTGAAGTAGATGACTGGATTATCAAAGAAATATGTATGGATCGTAGCCTTGCTATTGATGTCTTCGGGCCTGTTGGCACAGACACCAGTGGCCAATCGCGTGGCAGCTGCAGTTGCATCGCTTCCCCAAGGGGCAAGGGATGTGGCACGCTACACGGATAACAGGCGGCATTGCCTGTACTATACCTTTCAGGAAAGGTTATATAAGATCGACGTCTTCTCCAACACGAACCTTCAGGTGAGACTGGCTCCTGAGGGATATGAACGCATTGTCGCTTCCTTTACCAGTCCGCGGGCACAGAATCTGTTTATTGTCGTGGACAAGGGCGACTTAGCGGGTGAATATATGACCGATGGACAGGAACTATGGAAGATAGACACATTGCATGGGACGGTCGCTCTCCTTGGCTCAGGCTTTCATATCGAGAAACGCAAGGGGAGCATCGTGATTCAAAAGGGAATCAAATGCCTGAATCCCTCCGCTCCGCTGAACCGCCAGCAATGGATGGCTACGGATCATTTCCTTGACTTCGAGGGAAAAATCATCTATGCCAAAGGGGAATATAAGATGAAAAGAAAAGGGTAGGGTACTTTGCCATCCGAAAACGAAAAAGGCGTGCCAGCTGTTTTGGCACGCCCTTTTTATCTGATTCCGTAAGGAATTAATAAGCAAACAGAGGATAGTCCTTCATCGTGTCATTCACTTTCTCGCGAACTCTTGCGATGACCTGGTCGTTTTCAGGATCATTGAGCACCTCTTCGATCAAGTCGGCAATCAATACCATCATCTCCTCTTTCGCGCCACGGGTTGTCATGGCAGCTGTTCCCAAGCGGATGCCGGATGTCTGGAAAGCACTGCGGGTGTCGAAGGGTACCATGTTCTTGTTGACCGTGATATCAGCAGCAACGAGCGCATTCTCTGCGACTTTTCCAGTAAGGTCGGGGTATTTTGTGCGGAGATCAACTAACATGGAGTGGTTATCCGTTCCACCGCTGACGATGCCAAAGCCACGTTTGATCAGCTCATCTGCGAGAACGGCAGCGTTCTTCTTCACTTGGAGTGCATATTCTTTCCATGCAGGCTGGAGATTCTCATTGAAGCCAACGGCCTTAGCAGCGATGACATGCTCCAATGGACCGCCCTGGATACCAGGGAACACGGCTGAGTTCAAGAGCTGGCTCATCATCTTCAGTTCTCCCTTCTTGTTCGTTTTGCCCCATGACCTGAGGAATGCTTTTTCAGATTATGACGG
>CAJLYG010000300.1 GCA_905210845.1 uncultured Prevotella sp. | reverse complement strand
GAAGGCCACAGAGGCTGGGTCTGAACCCATCTGTTGCTTGACGACAGGAACGCCGACACGTTCCCCCCAAATGCAGATTTGCTCAACAGCAGCTGCACGGAAAGTGTCTGCTGCCCCAAGATAGACTTTCTTCCCAGCTTTCTTAAACTGATAGGCAAGTTTTCCGATCGTTGTTGTCTTGCCCACGCCATTGACACCAACAACTAAGATGACATAAGGCCGATGGTCAGCAGGCAGATCCCAGTTTTCATTATCCTCCGTGTGATTTTCCGTCAGCAAGGCTGCAATCTCATCACGAAGGATCCCATTTAGCTCAGACGTAGAGACATATTTGTCCCGTGCTACCCGGCTCTCAATGCGTTGGATAATCTTCAATGTAGTATCTACCCCCACGTCTGAGGTAATCAATACCTCTTCCAGGTTATCCAGCACATCATCATCTACCTTGGACTTACCGGCAATGGCACGTGTAAGTTTCCCGAATACACTCTCCTTGGTTTTCTCCAGACCATGGTCGAGAGTTTCCTTTTTCTTTTTATTGAATAAACCGAATATTCCCATATTATAACCGATTTTACCGCAAAATTACGAAAAAAAACTGGCATAAAGGGATTTATGGGGAAAAATTATAAGACTGTACTTAAAAAGTAGTGAAAAAGATCATTACTCCTTAGCACAGTCTTATATTCTTCTGTTAATTGTTGACACTACCGCCAACAATATCAAGCAATTCACTTGTAATAGCCTGCTGACGACTCTTGTTATACTGCAGATTCAGGTCGCGCAGCAACTCATCGGCATTGTCCGTGGCAGTTTGCATGGCAACCATGCGCGCTGCATGCTCACTGGCATTGCTATCCAACAATGCTGTATAGATAGACAGATGAGCAAGCTTCGGAATCAGACGGCTCAACACTGTGTTCATGTCAGGCTCCACGATGAAGTTATCATTCAGAGGCTTGACGCTCTCTTGCTGCCGTTCCTTCTTTTCTTGCTTTTTACGCAAGTACTCTTGTGCCTTGGCTGTCGCAAGATTGGAAGAAAGGTCTCGCTCCTTGTCAGCGTTCAATTCTTCGGTGAGATCAATGGGAAGGAATGTCTTCCGAGTAAGGATCTGACTACCAGCACTTTTGAAATGATGATAGATCATCTCCACCTTGTCGATCTCCCCATCAATAAATTTCCTACCGATCTCTTGAGCTATGTCAATGCAGCCTTGCACATTGGGCTTGTCTGCCAACTCATAGAACTCGCCTGCTGATGTATATCCAAGCTTCGTCACTTTCTCGGCAACCCTACGGCCAATTGGATAAATCAAGATATTATCCTTGCCCAGATTTTGATAGTCCTGTAATGCCTTTTCCATCAATTTAATGACATTGGCGTTGAACCCACCACAGAGGCTGCTGTTAGAGGAGAACACGATCAGTGCTACTCTCTTTACAGGCCGTTCTTCTGTGAACACATTCCGTGCGTCCGCTTCGGATGCGATGAATGTCTTAAGGATATGCTCAAGCAATGTCTCATAAGGAAGCATGTTGCCAATCATGCGCTGGGCATGGTTCAACTTGCTTGAAGCTACCATTTTCATGGCACTTGTGATCTTACGAGTAGAATTGACGCTTGCAATACGGGTCTTTATCTCTTTCAGTGACGGCATAGGCTATTATTATTTAAATTGACCAGCCACGTTTGCCATGACTTCCTCGATCGTCTTTGTCACCTCATCCGTTATCTTTCCACTTCCAAGTGTCTCAATAACTTCCGGATGTGAGGAACGGATCGTTTCAAGGAATTGGTCTTGGCACTGACGGACTTTCTCAACAGGAACCTCGTGCATGAGTCCATGTACGCCGCAATAAAGAATTGCGACCTGCTCGCCTACAGGCATTGGGCTATATTGAGGTTGAATCAGCAATTGATTGTTCTTCCTACCACGGTCCAAGGTCATAGCAGTTACCGCATCCATATCGCTGGAGAATTTTGAGAAGCTCTCCAACTCGCGATATTGGGCCATATCGATCTTCAAGGTTCCTGCCACCTTCTTCATACTCTTGATTTGTGCAGATCCACCAACACGAGATACGGAAATACCTACATTAATGGCTGGTCGGAATCCTTGGTTGAAGAGGTCGGTCTCCAAGTAGATCTGTCCATCAGTAATGGAGATTACGTTCGTCGGGATATAGGCAGATACGTCGCCTGCTTGCGTCTCGATGATCGGGAGGGCTGTCAAGGAGCCGCCACCCTTTACATGGCCTTTCATGCATGCCGGCAGGTCATTCATTTGCTCAGCTACTTCCTGTTGGTCATTGATACGGGCCGCACGCTCCAGCAAACGAGAATGCAAATAGAAGACATCACCAGGATATGCCTCACGTCCGGATGGACGGCGGAGGATCAGGGATACCTCACGATAAGCGACAGCCTGCTTGGAAAGGTCATCATAAACGACCAATGCAGAAAGTCCACGATCGCGGAAATACTCGCCAATGGCAGCCCCGGCAAACGGAGCATAATACTGCATGGCGGCAGGATCAGCAGCCGTTGCGCTGACCACAATGGTGTATGAAAGAGCGCCATGTTCCTTCAAAGTCTGCACGAGCGCAGCTACCGTAGAGGCCTTCTGGCCGATAGCGACGTAAATGCAATAGACCGGATGCCCAGCCTCATAAAGACTTTTCTGATTGATGATGGTATCAATACAAACCATCGGGGCC
>CAJLYG010000299.1 GCA_905210845.1 uncultured Prevotella sp. | reverse complement strand
CAGACAAGACGGCTTCCGAGCTGATAGACCAGCTTACAGACGCGGACGCAGGCAAGGCGCTTGTAACGATATCCGCAGATGAGAGCGGCTCCGAGGTGCTTGGCTACACGGTAAAGACCTACTATTCGCCCGACACCGACGGAACTTCCGTGGATACGCTTACAGGCATGGTTTCAGACCTTGTGACCTACCGCAACATGATAAACGCCGGAGTGTCCCCGGATAACTTCGCGGCTACGCAGCGGTATGTCAGCACTTGGACATTCCCAAGCCAACGGCTGAGGAAAAGAAGTTAGCGGATGACATCGAGGTGGTGAAGCAGATCGTAGGCGGTGTCCGTACCGTGCGCAACCAGAAGAATATCGCGCAGAAAGAAGCGTTGACCTTGGATTGCATCGCGCAGAACCATTTTGAGGCATACAATGAAGTCATCAGCAAGATGGCAAACCTTGATCGTATCGAAGTCGTGCAAGAGAAGAGTGCCGACGCAGCCCAGTTTATGGTGGGCACAGACGAATATGCGGTGCCTGTGGGCAACCTGATCGATGTTGAGGCAGAAATCCAGAAGCAGGAGGCACAACTCCAGCATTTGGAAGGCTTCCTCGCTGGCGTGAAGAAGAAACTCGCCAATGAGAAGTTCGTCGCCCATGCCCCTGAGCAAGTCGTTGCCATGGAGAGGAAGAAGCAGCACGATTCTGAAGAGAAGATTGCTGCCTTGAAAGAATCACTTGCTGAACTGAAGAAGCAGAAATAGCCTTCTTCACGATTGAACAGAAAAGAACCGAGTAATAACCCATGTTGCCTGCTCCCCGACGCAAAGCCTTTGGCTTTCTGAAAGGGGACCAGGCGACTGATAAATAGATTGCTGATGAGGAAATATTTCAGTCTGCTCTTGTCCTTCATCGTCATCCCTTTCTTGATGATGAGCTGTGGGGACGATGACCCAGACCCCAACCCAGACCCCAACCCGAACCCGAAGACGGCAGAAAAGACCATCTTCATGTATTTCCCTTGGAGTGGTTCGTCGGCCAATACATATACTGGCACGCTGTATGATGCCTTCCTGCAAAATATCGCTGATGTGGAATCCGCCATCAAGAGCCAAGGTGGATTGGGCGATCGGCATTTGATGGTCTTCATCTGCAAAAGTCCTAAGCTGACAGCAGCCACGAATCAGAATAGACCCATTGCCTACCTGATTGATTTCTCTTATGAAAAGAATGCCATCGTGAGGGATACGATCGAGAGCTATACGACGGCAACGATCCCTGATTATACCTCAGCCGCAGGCCTGACGACCTTATGGAATCAAGTAAAGAAGGAGGCTCCCGCCAAGACCTATGCCATGATCATCGGCAGTCATGGGAGTGGCTGGCTGCCCAAAGGCGTCACTCCGACTGTGTCAAGCTCCAAGCCACGGCGGGCTATAGGTGGTACGTCAGGAGACTACCAGATGAACATTGCCGACTTAGCCAGTGGCATCAGTGGCGCAGGAGTCCATTTGCAATACATTCTGTTGGATGATTGCTATCTTTCCAATATCGAGACTGCATACGAGTTGAAGGACGTAGCCGACTATATGATCGCCTCAACCAGTCAGGTCATGGGGAGAGGCTTCCCCTATGAGCAGATATGGCGGTACCTGAACGCGACGACGCCAGACTACCAAGGCATTGTCGACAGCTTCTACGACTTTTATCAGTCATACACCTATAATGGCACGCTATATCCGTATGGCACGATTGGCGTCACCGATCTCAGCACAGTGCCGACTGTGGTAGCCCTGATGAAGCAAGTCAATCAGAGCTTCACGTTTGACACTTCCAAGATCGGAGAGGTCCAACGCTTAGATGGCTATCGGTATCCAGTATTCTTTGACATGGAAGATTATGTAGAGCATCTTTGCACGGATGCCTCCTTGCTTGCGCAGGTCCAAAGGGCCATCAATGATTTAGTGCCTTATAAGAATGCCACACAGCAGATCTATTCGCCCAATGAATATTATCTCACGACGGATGTCAACCGGTTCTGTGGCATTACCATCTCCGATCCGACGCAGAATTCAGAAGCAAAGAAATATGTGCAAAATACATCATGGTGGACGGTGACGCATTAAGTCAGCCGTTAATGACCATTTAGCAACTATAAAAAGGTTTATTCAAAACAATTGTTAATTTAATTGTTGAAGGATAAACCTTTTTGCATTTATTTTAGTCTAATAGACAAAAGAAAAAGAATATCTCATAGAGGGTTCTCAAGGACTCCTATGATATCATCAACTTACATAATATAATAAATATGAACAAAGTTCTGAAGACAATGCTGATAGGGCTCTTTTTTCTATCAGTCCCGTATGTGGGAATGGCAAAGCAATGGACCTTGCAAGATTGCATCAATTACGCTTTGCAGAACAACATTACCTTAAGAAAGAATGTCTTGACAAAGTTGAGCGCACACGAAGATGTCCTACAGTCGAAGGCTGCCTTGCTGCCCTCTTTGAGTGCCAACACCGCCCAGAACGTGAACTACACGCCATGGCAAGCCTCTGGTACGGCGACCGTTACCAATGGATATGTACAGTCGAGCATCGACAAGGTGTCTTACAATGGAAGCTATGCGGTGGGAGCCAATTGGACCGTATGGAATGGAGGGCAGAACACGAACACAGTCAAGCTCAACAAGATCACAGAGCAACAAGCTGAGTTAGACTCGGCAGTGGCCGCCCACA
>CAJLYG010000298.1 GCA_905210845.1 uncultured Prevotella sp. | reverse complement strand
AAAAAAGAGTCGACGTCGTCGACTCGAAAAAAAAGTTCGCCGTCGTCGCCGTCGATGATTTTTTTATTTTTTGTTTTTGTTGAGGCTTCGCCCTCAAAGCATGATATAGGGGCGGCGCGAAACGTTCACGTTGGCGAATCATCCGCCTCAGATTTACCGTCTGATCGACTTCAAACAAATGAGCCCCGCAACGTCATGTTGCAGGGCTGGAGGATGTCCTAATGCCACGTAAGACATCTATCGCATCAATTGATACCTATTGAAGATTGCTCGAAATGCACTGAACGCAGTTAAATAGGTGCTTACATTTTACTTTACAATTAGTCAATTCGGAAATCTACAATATGCATTAGAACGTTACAAATATCTGATTTTTCGCGGATTATCACTTGTTTAATCACGTCTAATTCTTGTTTTATCCGGAACAAGCCTCTGTATTTAGCGTTTATTAACTATTTATGATGACTTATATGAGGAGAGGGAGGGTTCGCTTCCAAGGTGATCTTGTGTTAAATATGACGAAAAAGTAGACCTTCCATGATGGGAATGAGGTTATTTTTACTTATATTTGTGATTCATATTCACCAAACGAAAAACAATATGAAGAAATTAATCATGATGGTCGCCGCAGCGGGAATGGTTTGCTTGTCTGCTTGCGACAGTAAACCAGCCCAGAAAGTGCAGAAAGGATCCACGGAAATCGTAGACACGGCTTTCCAGAACAAGGTTGCCGGGGAATACCGCAGTTATGACAGTAAGCGCACCTTAATCCTCACTGCCGACGGGAAGGTATCTTCCGAGGGCTTCAAGACGGATTATACGTCCTGGCAATTGGCAGCCAAGCCGGTAGGCGACATGGCAGACATCTTCTTGGTCCGTCAGGGCATCGAGGCTCCGGTGAAGGACAAGGGAACCATCGACTTGAAAGAAGGCATTGTCACCACTAAGGATGAAAGTTTCCGGAAAAGCAATCCTAAATTGGACAAATAGGGCTCCAATGGGATGGGATAGGCGACAAGAAAGTAGGATAGAAGCGGTCTGTTCCCATCTTTTATACCTAAAAATGCAAAATAATACGTTTTTTATTTTTCCATTTGCAAGGAAATGATTATATTTGGCCCCGCTTAATATTAACTAAAAGCTATTATGAAGGTACACGAATATCAGGCAAAGCAATTTTTTGCCAATTATGGTTTGCCCGTTGACAGTCCTATTCTATGCCGTAGCGTCGAGGAATGTGTCGACGCTTATCATAAAATAGGCGGTGGGCGAGTGATGGTGAAGGCCCAGGTCCATACCGGTGGGCGCGGAAAGGCAGGTGGCGTCAAGCTTGCCACTTCTGAGGAGGAAGTGCGGAAGGTGGCTTCCCAGATCCTCGGCATGAGTATCAAGGGATTTGTTGTCGACCGTGTGCTCGTCACCGAGGCCGTGAACATCGACAAGGAATATTACGTCAGCATTTTGATTGACCGTACGAGTAAGTCGCCATTGATGATGCTCTCCCGCGCTGGTGGCATGGATATCGAGCAGGTGGCGAAGGATACGCCGGAGCAGATTGCCAAGATCGTCATCGATCCCTTGGTGGGCATGGAGGATTTCCAAGCACGCCGGGCTGCCTATCAGCTGTTCGACGACAAGGCTGTGATCAAGCAGGCTGTCCCTCTCTTCAAGAATCTCTACCGCCTTTTCGTTGAGAAGGATGCCTCATTGGCTGAGATCAATCCCCTTGTCCTGACAAAGGAAGGGCAGTTGAAGGCGATCGACGCGAAGATGACCTTTGACAACAATGCGCTTTACCGGCATCCAGACGTGGCGGAACTCAATGAGCCGACAGAAGAGGAGAAGAAGGAGCTCTATGCCAAGTCAAAAGGATTCAGCTATGTCAACTTGGGAGGCGACATCGGGTGTATGGTCAATGGTGCTGGCCTTGCCATGGCTACGATGGACATGATCAAGCTATATGGGGGCAACCCTGCGAATTTCTTGGATATCGGGGGAAGTTCCAACCCTGAGAAGATCGTTGATGCCATGGGCTTGTTGCTCTCTGACAAGCACGTGAAGGTGATCCTGATCAACATCTTCGGTGGCATCACCCGTTGTGATGACGTGGCAAAGGGACTGTTAGAGGCCTTTGAGAAGATCCATACGGACATGCCCATTGTCATCCGCCTGACAGGTACAAATGCGGAAGAAGGGCGCCGACTGCTTCAGGGCTCTCATTTCATCGTGGCAACGACCATGGCAGACGCAGGGCACAAGGCTGTGGATGCACTGCATAACATTTAACAACTAAAAAGCAAGATTCTTATGAGCATACTGATAAACAAGGATACACGACTCATCGTACAGGGCATTACGGGTCGTGATGGCAGTTTCCATGCTGCCAAGATGAAAGAATATGGAACGCAGGTTGTCGGTGGGACGTCTCCTGGCAAAGGCGGTCAGGAAGTGGATGGCATTCCTGTCTTCAATACCGTTCGCGAGGCAGTGGAGGCAACGAATGCCAATACCTCCATCATTTTTGTGCCGGCACCGTTTGCCAAGGATGCCATGTTGGAGGCTGCTGACGCAGGCATCAAGCTCATCGTCTGCATCACGGAGGGCATTCCCGTGGAGGATGCTGTTATTGCCCAGCGCTATATCCAGGTGAAGGGGGCGCATCTCATCGGGCCGAACTGCCCGGGATTGATCTCCCCGGAACTGAGCATGGTGGGCATCATGCCCTCGAATATCTTCAAGAAAGGCCATACAG
>CAJLYG010000297.1 GCA_905210845.1 uncultured Prevotella sp. | reverse complement strand
CCAGCCGGTGCTGTCCCCACCTGCTCACAGGCAGGAGTCCTCGGGGCCATCGCCGGGATGCTCGGTACCATACAGGCGACAGAGACCTTGAAATACGTGACCGGCGTGGGAGAACTGCTCACCAATCGCTTGCTCACCTTCGATGCCAAGACGATGACGTTCCGTACTATCCCGGTCAGGAAGCGTGATACCTGTCCGATCTGCGGCTCCCATCCCACCATCCACCAATTGATCGATTACGAGCAAACAGCTTGTGACCTCAAGCATTAAACTGAAAAAGATGAAGATAAACGACCCTGTCATAGAGGAGATCATTGCCCAGGCACAGGAAGACGCGCCTCAAGAGAGTTGCGGCTATCTGTTAGGCAATAACGGAGTAGTGACTGAAAACTATCCAATGGAGAATATGGACCATAGTGAGGAGCATTTCTCCTTTGACCCCAAGGCTCAATTCGCCGCATTAAAGTATGCCCGCCAGCACGGACTCAAGATCCTTGCCAACTGGCACTCACACCCTGCCAGTCCCTCTCGCCCGTCGAATGAGGACATCCGCCTTGCCAACGACCCGAACATCCGTTACGCCATTCTCTCCCTACAGGATGGCAAGATCCATCTGAACTCTTTCCAAATCCTAAGGGGAGAGGTCGTGGACAAGGAAATCCATTTCAGTAGGGAGTAAACAATAGTCAACAAGCATCATGTACAAAATACCATCCACCCTTAGAGGCGATATCGAATATACGGAATCCTTGATCCAGAAGTTCAAGGCTGGCGAGATCAAAGCTGCCCAACTGAAATCAAATCGTGTACCCATGGGCATCTACAAGCAGCGCAAAAACAACCACTTCATGTTGCGCATACGCTGCACAGGCGGACTGATCACGCCGGCACAACTGAAGCGAGTGGCACAGATCGCGCGTAAGGACTATGCCTCACACATCCATATCACCACGCGCCAGGAGATACAAATCCACAATGTTGACATCGTTGACGCGACCCCTTCCCTACTTGAACTTGCGAAAGTAGGATTAGCCACGCAAGGCGGTGGCGGCAATACCATCCGGAATATGCTCGTCAACGACTTAGGAGGGATTAGCGACAAAGAAGTCTTTGACCCCTATCCTGATGCCATCGAACTGACGAGTCGTCTGATCGCAGAAAAGGATTCGTTTACCATGCCCCGCAAACTGAAGATCGCTTTCGACATCAACGAAAAGGATGCCAACTTCTCGCTTGTCAACGACTTCGGGCTTCAGCCTAAGGTCGTGGACGGGCAGAGAGGGTTCAAGGCTTTCCTCGGAGGCTCTGTCGCCACCAATCCCCACTTAGGATGGAAGGTATTCGACTTTCTGCCAGAAAAGGATCTGTTTCGCGCCCTGAAGGCGGCAAAGAACTTCTTCAATAAGTATGGCAACCGCAAGAACCGCCATAAAGCACGCATCCGTTATATTTTCTATAAGTATGGAGAAGAAGAGGCCCTCCGGAAATACCAAGAGGAGTTTGATGCCTTGAAAGGAGATCCCTCACTCGATTTCACCGCATCACCATTGCCAACGGAAAGAAAGACACCTTCGTTCGCTCCCATCATTGACGAGAGCAAGGAGTTTCTAACTTGGAAACGCCGTTATGCAAGGGAACAGAAGCAGAAGGGGCTCTTCTATGCTGACATCCCCTTCCTGCACGGCAATAACACCGCGGATGTCTTTGAGGCTGCCAAATAGGAATAGTTCTGGTTATGTAAGAGTTCCCTTATACACGCCAGGGACTGCAGATCCGTAATATCCCTGAGGCTTATCTGCCTAATGCCTATCAGTTCTTCAGGGGCTTAGGGCTGCATGTCGACGACCCTGTTATCGTCAGCGCGCTCACGTCATGTACAGGCGCTGATACTTGCAGGTTGGGCATCTGCCTCCCCAAAGGAGCTATCAAGGCAATCCGCAGAAGACTGCTTGACAGTCATCTCGACTTAGACAAGATCCCAGATTTCCAACTGAACATCAACGGATGCACCAACAGTTGCGCACAGAATGCATGGGCCGATCTTGGATTCAGTGGGCGTATCGGGCGCGTAGGGGATAATCCCTATCCTGCCTATACGATATGGTTGAGGGTCAATGGCCATCGCGAGCTTGCGAAGGCACAGGGCTTTATCGCTGCCAAATGGGTTCCAGCCTTCGTGGAAGACTACCTGCGTGACTGGATAGACAGCAGAGGACAATATCCCGACTACGATGAATACGTGAAGGAACGTGGCGCACAGGTGGTAAGCGACCTGCTTGCGAAATACAAGGAAGTCCCCTCCTATCAGGAGAACCCCGACTTCTATTATGACTACTCTGCCGATGAGAAATTCAGTCTTGCCAGCCATGGAAAGGCAGAATGCTCCGCAGGACTTTTCGATATCATTGAGCTTGATCAGGACACCATTGCGGAAGACCGCAAAAAATTGGAACAGCCTGGTGCCGACAAAGAGAAGATCTTACATCAAATCGTTTTCTCGGAGAGCAGGATGCTACTCGTCACGCGTGGTCTTGATCCCCGCACCGACGATGATGTCTATGACGGTTTCCTCAAGGAGTTCATCGACACGGGTATCGTACCCAAGCGATACAAGCCACTCGTTGAGAAATGCCGCAAGCAGCAGCCATTGGCTGCTGACCAGCAATTTTTCCTGATAAATCATAATTCAATTGATAAAGAAACATTAACGGCAGACGTTAATTACAAGCTTTATTGTTATGATTATGCCACAGGCAGCGCAGAACT
>CAJLYG010000296.1 GCA_905210845.1 uncultured Prevotella sp. | reverse complement strand
CTGAGCCTTTGCTACCGAAGACAAAAGGGTCAACAGACAAATGAGTCAATGTTTTTTTGTCCTCTTCCAATTGCCAACGGATATAGGAGGGATCACGTAGCAGACGATCTATACGGACATAGTCTTCCTCTTTCAGGAAATAGGGATAGTTCTGCCCCATAAAGGTCAACATACGCAGGACAGCATCTTCGTCCACCTGTACCTGAAGGCCTTTCACAATATGCAACTTATCCAACTGTTCCCCGAAAAAGCTCATCGCTTCCTCAAGACTGTCAATGGGAACCACTCGGGCTGTATCACGAGAGGAAAAGACGACAGCTACCTGGTCCTGACGAGTAATCGCCTGGTAGACTGCAGCATACTTCTCATCCAGTTCATCCCTCGGCAGGAACTTGGAGATGTCTTCCTCATACTTGACATGCAAGGTCAAGCCTGCCAGTCCCAAGAACAGCACGACCACTAAAAAGACACTTGCCTTTTGGTGGCGACTCAGCATATCATATATTCTCAAGAAGAACTGTGTCATTTTCTGATTGACCTTAAGATTTTAGCCGGCAGATAATAAAAGATTGCGCCTGCACAAAGTAATGTATTCACCGCGCTGATACGGGCAAAGTCCATGTAGGGGCGAAAATGTGTGACCCTCTCATCCTTAGGGGGATAGAATACCCGCACAGGAACTTGCACGATTTTCACATTCTTCCATGCGGTATAAACCAAGAACTCCAATTCTGCCTCATACCTTGCCGTGATAAACCATCCTCCATTAAGCATGGACAACGGATAAAGGCGATAACCCGACTGCGTATCTTGCAAATGCTTGCCAGTTTGTACATAAAACCAAAAATTGGAGAATTTGTTGGCAAATGTATTCCCTCGGGGCATGTTGTCTTCCGTTAGATTTCGAGCCCCCACGATCAAGGCACCTTTGTCTTTTTGGAATGCCGCGATAAAAAGGGGAATATCTTCTGGGAAATGCTGACCGTCGCTGTCTATGGTGATCGCATATTCGAATCCCTGATGGATGGCAGTCTCAAATCCAGTCTTTAAGGCATGTCCCTTACCTTGGTTCTTGTCGTACCCTACCACGGTGATGCCTAACCCACAGTCTTTTAGCAAGGACTTAGTATGATCCGTACAACCATCATTGACAACGATGATATCGTCTGTGTAAACCTTTATCCTTTGCAGGACATCGATAATCGTGCCTGCATTGTTATAAGTAGGAACGATCACACAGATACGTTCTGCCTTCATGATCTCACGCGTTGATGCTACGTTCATAGGTCAATGAATATTTAGTAAATACATGGTCCCCACGCCGAAGGGTCCCCTTCACTTTATAGCCTTGTTCCAAAGGTTGAACCAAGTCGAAGCGGACTTCCACCTCAGGATCCTGCAGTGGCGAGAGTATATCAACGAATTTCAAGTTCTTCACTTCGCACAATGACAGACGTTCTTCCAACAGTGTCTCTAATAGTTCCGTGACAATCTGCACGATACACACCCCAGGCGTAATCGGGTTCCCTGGGAAATGGGCACGATAGATAAAATGGTCGGGATTCATACGAATATGGAAAATCTTTTCCTGACCCTCCTGTTGCCCTACTATGTAAAACATCTGATCCTTTAACATATCACTGCTGCTCATTAAGACTCCGGATCTGATAAGAGTGATGATACTTCAAGTTCTTGAGTATGATCTCCCCACCATCCGATAACTCGATGCGCCTTTTTTTATAGTTCTGTCCAAGATGAGAACGCGTAGATGAGAACAAATATTTCAGGTCGCCCTTGATTACCTTCCGGATATACCATTTATTCATCTTTGGCATCACGCTCACCAGGGAGACCTTACGCCTGTCGCCTGATACAATGAAGTTCATGCCACTGATGCCAAACTCATTCATCATGGTTCCCCGCATATTGCCTTCTTCGTCTCTTTTCAAGACTAAGATTCCACTCACCATGGCATTCTTGAACTGTATGGTCATCTGGTATTCTATCTTGTCCTGCGCTTCCTCGAACTGTATTACATAAGGATCTGAAGACTGTTGAGCCATCATGACCATGGCAACTAACCACAACAAGCTAATTGACGCGAAACACCTTTTCATTGATTGCTGCATTCGTCTTCACTCCATATAATTGGATAACCGTCTTATCCCCACTTACCTCATTCATTTCCACTTGGGAGACAACGCCTTTGTTCTTGTCAAAAAACAATCTTATCGTCTTGAACATTTTCTTCATCTCACTTCGCTTGGGAGTCAGACTTGCAATCCATTCATTCCCATCGACATACATGGTGACTCCAAAATTGCGATTAGAAGTAAGGCCCTTCCCCGTGACGCTGTACATCATCACCTGGGTAATGCTCTGGAAAATACGACTCTGACGGACATCAATAGCATTGGCTGCTTTATTGCCCGACTTGATATACACCTTATTATTATTGATGACGAAGATATATTTATAAGGAGACGTGTACTCCCACCTGAGTTTACCTCCATTGGAATAGTACATCACTCCCTTAGAGGTCATCTTATCATGCATAAACGACATGGTCTTCGTTTGCACAAAGGTACTCTGAATACTCTTTACTGCAATGGCTGTCTGTTTCTTTGATGTATTTGTTGTAATGTGTCCAGAAATAGGCCACATCAATGCTCCATGCTTGTGTAAGGTTGACTCTGGCACCAAGTCCTAATGAGTAAGAGTCGCATGAGAAACTGGTGTCAGTCTGGAAATCATTGCTCAGGCCATAGTTTGTCTTTT
>CAJLYG010000295.1 GCA_905210845.1 uncultured Prevotella sp. | reverse complement strand
CTGTATTTTCCATAAACACTGTGGGATGATTTCCCGTTTAATCTGAGTTATCTGGATCATGTGGAATCGGTTGTAGTTTCTACAAATGTCTACTATCATTTCATACGTGCACGCGCAGAGTCGGAGACCGCAGCGTATCGTGCTGACATGTACGAAAAGAGAGAGGAAGAACAGGGCTGGATGGAAGAACTGTTTCGCAGCTGGGGTGTGACCAATGCGGCAACGCAGGAGATGGTTGCCAGAAGATATATTGAGCGCATGGTGGGATGCATTGCAAATGTAACAAGTTCGAAATGTACCCTTTCCGGGAAAGAACAGCGGGCAGAGATCAGAAAGATGCTGCACAATCCGCGGGTGGACAAGGCACTTGCACTGGCAAAACCACGGTCGGGATATATGAAGGTTATGCTATTGCCTATCCGGTGGAAAAATGTTACACTTGCTTGGATGGAATCAAGTGTCATCACTTTTGTGAAAGAACATAATGGAAAGTTATTTGCGCGGACGAAGCGAACCATCAGTTTATTGGCATTGGCACGTCCCTCGTTGATCTCCAGTCCGGAGTGACCGCCCCGCAAGCCCTTTAAGGTCACTTTCAAGGCAGCGTCATTGGGATCCGTTTCCACTTCCTGATAGTCCAGCTCAGCCGTGATATCCAATCCTCCTGCGGACCCGATGACGAACTTCCCCCAAAGCTCAGAGTCCAGGTTCATGAGTATATCCGAATGCAATTCTCCTTCCGGCAGAGCATTAGCCCCATACATGCCCGTTTCCTCATCTGCGGTGATCAGGGCTTCCACGGGACCGTGCTTGAGGTCCTTCGCTTCCATGACAGCCATGATGGCAGCAACGCCGATACCGTCATCCGAGCCTAAGGTCGTGCCTTTCGCCCTTACCCATTCTCCGTCGATATAGGTTTCGATGGGATCCGTCTCGAAATTATGATTGCTTTCCGGAGCTTTCTGTGGAACCATGTCCATGTGCGCCTGCAAGAGAACAGTCTTCCTGCCTTCCATGCCCGGGGTGGCAGGCTTGCGCATGACAATATTATTTCCTGCGTCCTTGAAGGCCTCGACGCCCACCTCCTTAGCAAAATCCAATAAAAATTGCTGTACTTTCTCTAAGTGTCCTGATGGACGGGGTACTTGTGTCAGTGCATCGAAGTGACGCCAGATGCACTCAGGTTTTAGATTTTTAATTTCACCCATAGTTGTAATGTATTTAGTGTTTAATAATGAAGGTATCGTCAACCTTCTGATATCTCATTCATGATTTCTCCTGACTTTGGTAAGGGCAAGTGCGATATAGCCGAAAATACCTAAGAGGACGACCAGTAAGGTCTGGACGGTATGCACGATCAGGACGAAGAACAGTGCATCGTTGTCAGCTACCCCGTAGAGGATAAGCATTGTCTTGACTGCGAAATGCCATGGACCAGCCCCATTGGGAGTCGGGACGATGACAGCGATACTTCCCACGATAAAGGTGACCATCGCACATGCCAGTCCTAATTGGGAAGTCGCATCAAAACAGAAGAAGGTAAGGTAGTAATGCAGGAAATAGCTTGCCCAAATGGCAAGGGTGAAGAAGATGAACAGGGGCACGTTCCTCACGTTCCTTAAGGAGATGATGCCCTGCCATATCCCCTGCAATGTTTCCTTTACCTTATTATATATAGCCAACTTTTTCAACAGGACGTGCAGCATGGCGAGCGCTGCCACAGCACAGATGGCAGTCACGAGCCATCCTTCCCACGAAAAACGGTGGAAGAAGGAATCTAAACTGGTGCCTGTCTTCGCAAAGAAATTTGTGAAAACCCTGATTTGGAAGAGGAAGGTCAGCCCGGTAATGATCAATATCAGCAATGAGTCGATCGCCCTTTCCGTGACTACTGTCCCTAACGACTTGGGAAAAGAGACATTGTCATACCGCTTCAACACTGCACAACGGGCAAATTCCCCAATCCTTGGAATCACCAAACTGGAGGCATAAGAGATGAAAATAGAATAAATAGACACGGACGTACGGGGATGTTCCCCGACAGGTTCCAGGGTCTGCTTCCATCTCCATCCCCTGAAGACCTGCGCCATGATGCCAAAAGGGAAAGACAGGAGCATCCAAGTCCAGTCCATCTCATAGCGCATCACATGCTCTACCTGATGGAAATTGAACCCACGGTACATCCAATATAAGATGGCACCACCCAAGAGAAGTGAAAGGAGTACCTGGAATGTATTATTTATTATTTTCTTCTTTTCCAAAGAGGTCCTGTATTTTTATGTATTTGCAAAAGTAATGGAAAAATTCGATAATGCGAAAAAATACTTGCTTTATTTGCCCTAAGCCAGTAAATTCGTTGGATGATTCAGATTCGTTACTATCCTGAAAGAAATCAAATAAACCCCATTTTGCTTTGAATTCCAATTTGATTCCATTATCTTTGCACGATAAAATTCTGAAAGATGAAAACTGTAAAGCCGAAGAAGAACTTAGGTCAGCACTTCCTGACCGATTTGAGCATAGCCAAGCGCATTGCGGATACCGTTGATGCTTGCCCGGATATCCCGGTCTTGGAGATCGGGCCAGGCATGGGCGTCCTTACCCAATATCTGGTCATACGCTGCGGTAGCGTTGGAGGGTGCGTTTGCTTATCTGGAGCAACATGCACAAATCCTGATTGTCGAAAAGGCGGATGCTTTCCGTGATAGTGGGCTGTTTCCCCTCAGCCTTCATCGCCAGCAGCAGTTCGTCCTGACGGTCGAGCCGTTCCATCAGCTTC
>CAJLYG010000294.1 GCA_905210845.1 uncultured Prevotella sp. | reverse complement strand
GCAATGAAAATAAAACAAGTTTTATTTTGCATTTCCCTCGGTTTGCTGTATCTTTATATAAGATACGCTGCACCTCGGCAATGAAAATAAAACAAGTTTTATTTTGCATTTCCCTCGGTTTGCTGTATCTTTATATAAGATACGCTGCACCTCGGCAATGAAAATAAAACAAGTTTTATTTTGCATTTCCCTCGGTTTGCTGTATCTTTATATAAGATACGCTGCACCTCGGCAATGAAAATAAAACAAGTTTTATTTTGCATTTCCCTCGGTTTGCTGTATCTTTGCATCGTATATTGCAATGAGATATGAAAAAATACTGTCTTGACCTTACTGTCAGTCAGGTGGAGAAGTTCAATGCGAAGTATGTGCTGATCAAGTTGACGTATGAATCTCCTCTTCCCGACATGACCCCGGGACAATTCGTGGAAGTACGGGTAGACGATTCTCCCACCACGTTCCTCCGCCGTCCCATTTCCATTAACTTTGTTGATCGTACCCGAAACGAGCTTTGGCTGTTGGTGGCTGCTATTGGTGATGGGACGAAGCGGCTGGCACGTCTCCAACCAGGCGAGAAAGTCAATTGCCTGTTCCCCTTGGGGAATGGATTCACACTGCCGGATACCCCCCAAAAGAAGATCTTGTTAGTGGGCGGAGGCGTTGGTGTGGCTCCCCTATTGTATTTCGGGCAAGCCATCAAGGACAGAGGCGGGGAACCTACTTTCCTCTTGGGTGCACGTTCCTCGGGCGACTTGCTCGAACTCGACTACTTCCGTCTGTTGGGACGCGTGTTCATTACCACGGAAGATGGCTCCGAAGGGGAAAAGGGATTCGTTACCAACCACTCTATCCTGGGGAAGGAATCTTTCGACCAGATCTCCACCTGTGGTCCAAAGCCGATGATGATGGCTGTGGCACGCTATGCCCTCAAGGCAAATGTAGACTGCGAGGTGTCGTTGGAGAACATGATGGCATGCGGATTGGGAGCCTGCCTGTGTTGCGTGGCAAAGACAACCGCTGGTAATGTGTGTGTATGCAAAGAGGGTCCAGTGTTAAATATTAAGAGGTTATTATGGCAGATTTAAATGTAAAGATAAATCGTCTTCATCTGAAGAATCCGGTGATGACGGCATCGGGCACGTTTGGGTATGGATTGGAATTCGCTGATTTGGTACCTATCGACCAGATCGGGGGAATCATCGTCAAAGGTACAACCCTGCATGCGCGGGAAGGCAATGACTATCCCAGGATGGCAGAGACCGCATCTGGGATGCTCAACTGTGTTGGACTGCAGAACAAAGGGGTGGACTATTTCTGCGAGCATATCTATCCCCAGATCAAGGATATCCAAACGCAGATGATCGTGAATGTAAGTGGGAGCTCACCCGAGGACTATGCGGAATGTGCCGCTAAGATCGATGCCTTGGAGAAGATCCCGGCGATTGAGCTGAACATCTCATGCCCTAACGTGAAACAGGGTGGCATGGCGTTCGGCGTGACCTGTGAGGGGGCAGCCAGCGTGGTCAGTGCAGTCAGGAAGAGATACCATAAGACCTTGATCGTGAAGCTATCGCCCAATGTGACCAACGTGGCTGACATCGCCCGTACCTGTGAGGCTGAGGGCGCTGACTCCGTGTCGCTGATCAATACGCTCATGGGAATGGCAATCGACATCGAGAAACGCCAGCCCTTACTGAGCATCGGGACTGGCGGACTGAGTGGGCCTGCCGTGAAGCCAGTGGCATTGCGAATGGTATGGCAGGTGGCAAAGGCGGTGAAGATCCCGGTCATCGGTCTGGGAGGAATCTGCAATGCTAAGGATGCGATTGAGTTCCTGATGGCAGGGGCGACAGCCATCCAGATTGGGACGGCTAATTTCCTAGACCCAGCCGTGACCTTGAAGGTGAGGGACGGCATCAACCAATGGCTGGATGCGCACGGGTGCCAATCCGTCTACGACATTATCGGGAGTCTGGAATGCTAAGGCAAACAAAAACAAGAGGGCGTGCCGCATGGATCGTGGCACGCCCTCTTGGCTATGATGCTATGGAATGGTTTGGGTGCGTTCAAATTCCTCAAACTGGTTCTTATAGCCGTTGAATACGTTGATGTCAACAGCCCCTCGGATGCCCTTCACCCTGCCATCCGGGCATAGCTGCCAATAGACCAGTCGGATATCGGGCTTGAACTCCCCATACCTGGCTATCCATATAGGGTAGTTCTTCTTGATGTCCGGGGCATAACCTAAGTATCGGTTGACGAAGATCTGACTGATGTAGAGGACAGGCTTGACACCGGTGTGCCGGTGAACAATCGACAGCCAGGTGCGGATCCTGCTGAACATGACACCCACGCCCCCAGCCCTTTTGATCTGACTGGGCAGCGGCTCCACATCTAACACGGGCGGGAAATCTCCGCTTCGCAGATGGGAGTTCTTCAGGAAGTAATAGGCTTGCGCGCTGGCACTGGACCGCAGGGAGAAGAAATGGTAGGTCCCGACATGGATCCCGTTGGCCTTTGCGCTAGCATAGTCCGACCGATAGTACGGATTCATGAGGGAGGTCCCTTCCGTCGACTTGATATATACGAATGAGATCTTGAAGTCGACCGTGCCGTTTACCTTCTTCTTGCTGATCGTACCTAAGTGAGAGATCCTCACCTGGTTCCAGGCAATGCCATACCTGCGCCTGCCATGGATATGCTGATATTTGGAAACGTCGATGCCATAGATGCGGTCGGAGGAGTAGACCACCCGCTCCCCAATGTAGCGGTCGTCCTTC
>CAJLYG010000293.1 GCA_905210845.1 uncultured Prevotella sp. | reverse complement strand
TGCTCGTGGCGCCCAGGTCCGCCTGTCAACATGGGGAAATCATTTTAAATCAGGAATTTTCACCACTTGCATGTCACTGTAGATGAGGTTTTCTCCTGCCATGCCCCAGATAAAGGTATAGTTACTGGTTCCTGCGGCACAATGGATCGACCATTGGGGCGAAATAACAGCCTGTTCATTATTCAGCCAGACAGGACGAGTCTCCTGAGGTTCTCCCATGACATGGAGAATCTTCTGTCCATCGGGGACATTGAAATATAAGTAGGTCTCCATCCGACGAAGATGGGTATGAGCTGGCATGGTATTCCAGACGGAGCCCTCTTTCAATTCCGTAATGCCCATTTGCAACTGACAAGTACGGACTCCCGCAACGCCATTGATGATCACCTGATGGATCACGCGGTCATTGCTTTCCTTCAGACTGCCTGCCTTGATATTATTTGCATCTTTCAAGGTAACCTTCTTATTTGGGAAAGACTGATGGGCACAAGCACTATTCATATAAAACTTTGCCGGTTTAGCCGCATCCTTACTGGAAACCGTGATATCCTTGGCACCACGACCTACATAGAGCGCCTCTTCGAAGCCAAGGTCATAGTTCTTACCATCAACAGTCACCACGCCGTCTCCACCAATATTGATGATCCCCAATTCGCGATTATCCAACAGATTCTTTTGGTCATTGGGCTTGTCCGTATACAAAGGAGCAATGGATGTCAACTTCAAGGGAGCTGAAGTAGGCTCAGCCCCACCAATGAGAAAGCGGTCGAACAAAGTATACGTCCAGTTGACCTCACCTGGGGCAAAGACCTTCTCGATTGCATATTCCTTACGTAAACGAGCCGTCGTATAATGCTTGGCATCTTCTGGATTGCTTGCCCAACGGACATTATAATATGTATAGGCATTCTCTGCCTTTACCTCATAGGGCTTGTCTGCATTGCACTGGGCAAAGCCAAAGCCGACCCACATGCAGAGAGCCACTGTCAAAATGATTTGTTTCATAGCTTGTAAATTGTTTATAATGTTATTATTTCGATTCTTTTGTCTGTTCTCCCACAGCAGCTCTCTTCTCGTCTGCAAGGATTTGACGACGATTGAAGAACATCATTGCTAAAGTAATCAGAGCAAGGATGGCGGCTCCCACGTACTTCACATATTTAATAGCTGCATAGATACAATAGCCAAAAAGGCTACTGGCAAAGTCCATACTTCCTGCCTGGAAGCCATCGGGGACATGAGCGGCCTTGTCCTGTGTTGCGGCATACACTTGGTGGGCAGCTTGGGTAAAGGCAGGAGCCATATCCGTAACAAACCACAATCCAACGAGCAAGGCTACCAACCCCACGATCAAGGTTTTGACGACATTGCCCTTTGTAAAAGGCAAGACGATAGGGAAAAGGTAAAACAATCCAGCAAGGGAAGCCAATGGCAGGAACTCATTGCCTGGCAACAATACGGCAACAAGGATGTAAGTGGGGATGAGGAACAAAGTGCTCACCAAGGTAGTTGGATGACCAATCACTAAGGCTGGACTCATACCTATATGCACTTTCTTTCCATGAAACTTCTTATCAACCAGTTCTTTAGTTTTATCTGAGATAGGCATCAACCCATCAATGAAAAGTTTCGTGATGCGTGGGATCAGTTCCATGACAGCTCCCATCGTGACACCAAGGAAGAGGATATCCTTCGTGATCTTCATGACTGCATCCGTAGATGTCGCATGAGGATTCGTCTTCTGTAACTCCGCAAGATAACCAGAGAAATTAGCAAAGTCATCAACATGTGCTGCTGCCGCGATGATGGCACCAACAATCACGCCAAGGACAATGGGTTCGCCAAGGACACCAAACTTCTTTTTCAAGCCCTCGGCATCAATATCAATTTTGTTGAACCCCGGAATTCTATCCAATACCCAGTTGATCACCCATGTAAACGGAGTGAAACTTTGACAAAATGGTTGTGGGATAGAGATTCCCGGCAGGTTATAATAAGACTGGAACTTATTAGCAGTAATATCCGCCATGACGAGGGTGATGATATAGCACACGATGGCTGCAAAATATCCCCACACAAGGCTCTGCCCCATGACGAAATAGACAACAGCACCAATAAAGGCAAAATGCCAATAATTCCACAAATCAATGTTCACCGTTCGCGTTGTTTTCGTAATCAGCATCAGGAAATTAACACCTAAGCAAACTGGAATGATCAAGGCACCAACCGCAGTATTATAGGCAACAGAGGCAGCAGCAGGCCAACCCATATCGAAAACACTGAGATTGAGACTGAATATATCCTCAATTGCTTGAAGAGGATCCTTGAAGTTGTCAGTCAACAGGGCTGTCACAATGCCCAATCCAACAAAACCGACACCAACAAAAAGACCGGACTTAAGTGCCTTCCCAAATTTCATACCAATGCAAAGGCCGATAATGGTAAAGATGATTGGCATCATCACACTTGCGCCAAAGCTAATGATATAACTAAAAACTTGCTCCATAAATATTTTTTGTTTGTTTAATGTTGTAGTCAAAAGTAATTGTGACTGCAAAGATACACTTTTTCCGTTAATATACAATAGGTTTACCGTTAAACTTTTATTAAGTCGAAAAGAGGGTGTATCATTCTGATCATCCTCTCTTCCGTATTGTTGAGTTGCACGGCTACGGCTTTGCACTGACCAAAGGTCTTCCATGTAGTTTCTTCCTGAACAATTTTATATTCCACAGTGATTTTTTTCGCGAAAAGGTTGACAGGTTGTCAAACCCCAGTGTTTATCGGGCTTGCAACCTGTTTT
>CAJLYG010000292.1 GCA_905210845.1 uncultured Prevotella sp. | reverse complement strand
CCTGATCGCCAGTGGCGGGGTGTCCAAGATCGAGGATATTGAGGAACTGGAAAAGAAGGGAATACCGGCCGTCGTATTTGGCAAAGCGATCTACGAAAGCAAGATAGACATCAAACAATTGGCGAAGAAACAATGAAAGGATTGGCAAAACGCATCATCCCTTGTCTCGACGTGAAAGACGGGGAGACGGTTAAAGGCACGAACTTCGTTCACCTGCGGCATGCAGGTGATCCCGTGGAATTAGGCAAGGCGTACAGTGACGCTGGAGCCGATGAACTGGTTTTCTTGGATATCACCGCCAGTTTTGAGGGACGCAAGACCTTCACGGACATGGTGACCCGGGTCGCACGGGAGATCAATATCCCATTTACCGTAGGAGGAGGCATCCACCAATTAGAGGACGTAGAACGCCTGTTGTATGCTGGAGCCGACAAGGTGAGCGTTAACTCCTCTGCCCTCAGCAACCCCCACCTGATTGATGAGATCACGGGGAAGTTCGGTTCACAAGTATGTGTCTGCGCCATCGATGCCCGTCTGGATGAAGACGGATGGCATTGCTATGTAAAAGGCGGTAGGGAACGTACCAACAGGGGATTGTTGGAATGGGCCAAGGAAGCCGAGAACCGTGGTGCCGGAGAGATCCTTTTCACCAGCATGAACCACGACGGGGTCAAGACAGGATACGCCAACGAGGCTTTAGCCATGTTGGCAGACGAGCTGTCCATCCCAGTCATCGCCAGTGGGGGTGCAGGGAAGATGGAACATTTCCGCGATGCCTTCCTCTTAGGTAAGGCAGACGCCGCCTTAGCGGCCAGCGTCTTCCATTTCGGGGAGATCCCGATCCCAACTCTGAAACGCTATCTCCGGCAGGAAGGCATCAATGTCAGGATCTGAAAGTAGAAAGGATATAAGCAGAAAAGCTGCTATCCTATAGTTGAATCATCATAGAATTTGAATCAATATGGAAATCGATTTCGATAAAATGGGTGGACTTGTTCCTGCCATCATCCAAGACGCAGTCACCAAGAACGTCTTGATGTTAGGGTTTATGAACAAGGAAGCTTACGAGAAGACAATAGAGACCAAGAAGGTCACGTTCTGGAGCCGTTCCCGCCAATGTCTTTGGACAAAAGGAGAGACATCGGGAAACTACCTGAACTTGGTGAGCATCCAGAACGACTGCGACCAGGATACGTTGTTAGTCAAGGTGCATCCCGACGGTCCGACCTGTCATAAGGGCACGGATACCTGTTGGGGAGAGGACAATGACAGGAACCCCATCCTCTTCTTGTCCGACTTGCAGGACTTCATTGAGAAGCGCCATGAAGAGATGCCGGAAAACAGTTATACCACCAGCCTCTTCAAGAAAGGTATCAACAAGATGGCGCAAAAGGTGGGAGAAGAGGCTGTGGAAACGGTGATTGAGGCTACCAACGGCACCAATGAACAATTGATATATGAGGCTTCCGACCTCTTTTACCATCTCATCGTGCTGCTGACCAGCAAGGGACTGCGGATAGAAGATATCGCCAAGCAATTGCAAATGCGCCACGATCCCGACTGGGACAAGGCAAGGCGCATCGCGAAAAGCAAGGCATAAAGATATAATTTAATACGAAATAATATGCTAATTGATTATCAGAAAGTTAACATATACCAAGGCGACAACCTGATCTTGAAGGATGTCAACTTTCATGCCGATGAGGGCGAGTTTATCTATATTATCGGAAAGGTAGGGTCCGGGAAGAGTTCTCTCCTGAAAACCACTTATTGTGAACTCGACATCGACGAGGAAGATGCCGAGAAAGCTGAAGTCTTAGGGCGCGACCTGAAGACCTTGAAGCGAAAGGAGATCCCCGCGCTGCGTAAGGAGATGGGCATCATCTTCCAGGATTTCCAACTCCTTCACGACCGGAACGTGTACAAGAACCTGCAATTTGTCCTGAAGGCAACAGGCTGGAAGGACAAGGCAGAAATAGACCAGCGCATCGAAGAAGTGCTGGAGGCGGTGGGCATGACTGAGGAAAAAGACAGTATGCCCCATGAACTGTCTGGAGGAGAGCAACAGCGTATCGCCATCGCGCGCTCCTTGCTCAACCATCCCAAGATCATTATTGCCGATGAACCGACAGGTAACCTCGACCCGGAGACAGCCAGTCACATCATTGGACTGATGAAGGATATCTCCAAGAACGGCACGGCGGTGGTCGTCTCCACCCATAACATACCCATGCTCGACCTGTTCCCAGGCATCGTTTATCGCTGCAAGGACGGGACCATGACGGATGTCACGCGAGAATTCAATCAAATCAACCTCAACGAAGACGGGGAGGAAAGCGAAGAGTCCCCGAAATAACTTAGGTAACAAAGAAACGAAAAACGACAAAATAAATAGAGTCCTATGAAAGTAATGAAATTTGGCGGTACCTCCGTGGGTACGCCTGAGAGAATGAAGAACGTATGTAAGTTGATCACCGCTTCCGGTGAGCCTACTTTCATCGTATTGTCCGCTATGTCCGGAACGACCAATTCTTTGGTAGAGATCTCCAACTATCTCTATAAGAAGAACCCGGAAGGTGCCAATGAGGTGATCAACAACTTGGAGAAAAAGTATATGGGACATGTGGAAGAGCTCTATTCCACAGAAGAATACAAGACCAAAACACGTGACTTCTTGCGGGGAGAGTTCGACTACCTCCGCTCTTTCACCAAAGACCTCTTCACGAGCTTTGAGGAGAAAAGCATCGTCGCCCAAGGTGAGATCATGAGCACAAACATGGTTGTCAACTATCTTCAGGAGTGTGGCATCAAGGCGGTACTGCTGAA
>CAJLYG010000291.1 GCA_905210845.1 uncultured Prevotella sp. | reverse complement strand
TGGAAGCTGCTGTCTATCAGGTCAAGATTTCAATGCAACAGAAGCCATACCGTTCTATCATGATGAGAACGTTCGGTGCGACCGTAGAAGGTTCTCCCTCCATGTCCACGCGTGCAGGAAAAGATATTATCACGCAGGACCCTACACATCCAGGCTCTCTCGGCACTGCCATCTCTGAAGCCGTAGAGCTTGCCACGACTACCCCACATTGCAAGTACACCTTAGGCTCCGTGCTCAATCACGTAGGATTGCACCAGACCGTTATCGGACTGGAAGCTGAGAAACAGATGGAGATGGCGGGGGAATATCCGGATGAGGTAATCGCCTGCTTTGGTGGTGGCAGTAATTTCGGAGGAATTGCATTTCCATTCATGCGACATAATATCTTGGATGGTAAAAAAACAGAATTTATTGCCGCGGAACCTGAGAGCTGTCCCAAACTGACGCGAGGAAAATTTGAATATGATTTCGGTGATGAAGCCGGCTATACGCCTTTACTCCCCATGTACACCCTCGGCCATAAGTTCAAGCCTGCCAATATCCATGCAGGAGGACTCCGATACCATGGGGCTGGCATGATCGTCAGCCAACTCATTAAGGATAACATGATGCATGGTGTTGACATCCCACAGTTGGAGACATTCCAAGCTGGGGTACTCTTTGCACGAACGGAAGGCATCATCCCGGCACCAGAGAGCAGCCATGCCATCGCTGCTACCATCCGAGAGGCATTGAAATGCAAAGAGGCTGGTGAGAAAAAGGTCATCCTCTTCAACCTTTCCGGGCACGGACTCATCGACATGACTGCATATAATCAATATCTCAATGGTGACCTCCACAACTATTCTCTTTCCGATGCTGACATCAGAAAGAACTTGGAGAGCGTCCCTCAGTAAACAAATGAAAAAGAATATACTGCTTTTACTGGCACTGTCAACGAGCTTGGCAGTGCCTGCACAATACAAGAACTTACCTGCCAAGATGAAGAAAGCGGCAGGTATGGTCATTGAATACTCTTCTTATTCCCAAGGGCATGAACTGCCTGGGAAAACCCTTGTTGAGTCCTTTGACCATTCTCAACGCATCTCGAGAAGCAATCCTCATGCAGATGAAGAACAAGAGAACTATCCAAAGGAAACCGCTTACACAGACTTTGCCAACCAGAAGAATATACAAGTAGCTCAATTGCGAAACGGTGAAATTGTATCTTCTATTACCCCGTTCGAGTTTAATAAGAACTTAACCATCACCGGCGATACTACTCTATTAGGCATCCCTTGTAAGATTGCAAAGACATCTATCAACTCGAATGCCATCGAGATCTGGTATACTGAGGAATTAAAGCTTTATGCGACCCCCCAACCTGGTTATGGTATCCCACGGGGAACGGTTCTGCGTGTCTCTCGCAACAACAACTACATCACGACAGCCACAAAGATCATTCCACAAAAAAAGAATCAAAAGATCCTGCCTTCTGACCTCGGAAGGCAAATGGACGCATCTGTCTATCGGTATACCCTTAACCAGAGCAATGTAATCACAATTCCCATTTTCCACAATGAAGCGGTCTGTTTCTCTGGAGGAAAAGCTCCCATTGAGTTTAAGGATGGAGAAATATATCATGTTGGCGGAGGGACGATCGTTCTCCGGAAGGTCCACTTCCCTGAAATCAAGAAACGGGATGTCTTTGTAGAGGTCAGCCAATATTCCAAGGGTGATGCCTATGATCGCGTAGGATCTGTCTTCGTGATCCCAACAGACAAGAAGTTGTCTTTCTTAGATGCGATCAAGGACTTGAAGGCAATGCCTGGATTTAAGGCTGCAAATGGAAAGACTTACCCCGCGCTCATCTCAACGGACGACTATACAGTCCCCGCAGAACTGATGCGCTTCTTCACTGCCTTCGGTGTCAGAAAATTCAATGGTAATAAGGTCCCAGGTCAAGACTGGGTAGATTCCGTACTGTATAAAACGGATATTACCAACATGGCGTCCTTGCTCCAAGGGGATGTCTGGATTGGTGCCTATATTGGCAACTGGGATGCCCATGGGCATAACATAAACGTCAACATTAAATGCTATCCAGAAGGAGAAAGGGAATATAATCATGTCATCCCTCTTTTCAATACGGTCAATTACCTGGAACAAGCAGGGCAAGAATATCCTGCTTTTATGAACAAAGATTCATTGAAGGTTCGTTTCACCTTAAAGGAGGATGCCAAGAATGCACGATTGTATTATATCACGACCGGCCATGGAGGCTGGGGCGGAGGCGATGAGTTCAACCCTAAATTGAACACCATCTATTTAGACGGCAAAAAGGTGATTTCATTTATTCCCTGGAGAGAGGATTGTGCCACATACCGGAACTTGAATCCTTGCTCAGGCAATTTCTCCAACGGAGAGAGTTCATCTGATCTTAGCAGGAGCAATTGGTGTCCTGGCACTGTCACTAACCCTGAATATATTTGGTTAGGCGACATTCCTGCCGGAGAACACGAAATCAAAGTGCAAATCCCTCAAGGAGAGCCAGAGGGCGGAAGCTTCAGCTACTGGTGCTTGTCGGGCAGCCTACTCTATTAAATCCCTTCGCAATTCACATACTCCGATATAAAAGCTAAAACGTTTCGTTTCAGCAAATATAACGATCAGTATATGAAACGTGAAGCAATCATACAAAATTCTCTCGAGAATTTAATCCCATCGTGGCTGTTTTGCACAGCAAAAGCATAAGTGGTACCATAAATTCTCGAGAGAATTTAGCGTAATACGTGTTTTTCTGTCAACCTCGTGTCAACCTTTGACAACCTAAAAACAGGTTGCAAGCCC
>CAJLYG010000290.1 GCA_905210845.1 uncultured Prevotella sp. | reverse complement strand
CAACGGCAGGGACGTCCTTGCAAAAGGTCATCTCCTGCCGCTCGTTCGGTTATCGATCAGCGCGTAAAAAGTCATCTATTGCAAGCTAACAGACCATCGATTGCAAGCCAATAGATCGCCTTTTGATATACAGGCGTAAAACATTGACAAACAAGAAGATACAAAAGAAAGAAGGGTGCGACGAAGTAAAATCTCGTCGCACCCTTTTTTATGATCGGTCATCGATCTGCTTATCGCGTTGGGGTACCCCACTGCGGAGCATTCTTGTCTGGCCATACACGTTCTGTGTTCAGAGGAGCATCACCCGAGTTGTATTGGTTACCCTGGCTGTTCGTGCCTAAATGCAAGAAACCTTCTGCCTGGTAAGCGGCTGTCTTGATGTCGTACATCAAATCCGTTACCGTTGGTTCCTCAACGACGAAACGACGTGGGATTGCTGAAAGGGCAATATCCTTGAACTTAACGAAAGGAAGGAGGCTTGAGCCTACTTTCGGATAGCCTGAGCGGCGGGCAGTAACGAACTGGTCATCTGGCTGCTCGCTAAAGTGGATCAAGAGCTGCAAATAAACCTTCTCCAGCTTTTCAGAAGTGGTACCCGTGAGCTTCACGTTGTCCGTAGCCAGCATGGCTGCGATCTCACCAGACTGCAAGTCGATGGGCTTGTCGTTCGGATCGTAGTCATAGTTCGTGCCATAGTACGGGATCTTGTTATCCTTGGCAAGGGTGTTGAACTCCTCTACGGAAGCGGTAACACCTGCGGTGTACCATTCCTCGGCAGTCTTGCCACCGAAAGAGCCGCCATTCAAGAGGGCGAACTCTGCCAAGTAGAGATTGATCTCGCCAGCCCCGAGGTACATCTGATACAAAGGATTATCGTCTGTATCCTGGATGACATGCATATCGATGCTGCCATCTGCCTTCTTAGTCATTGCCGTCGGCAAGGTGAAGTCGATACGTCCACGGCGCATCTCATTCTGGTAATAGGAGAACGGATTGTATTCTTTCACATTGTCCCCAATCTTGATTTGGTAACGGGTACCTGGGTTGAAGTATTCCTCATAATCCTCATCCGAGAGCGTACCCTCGTCATGGGAGATCTTGGGGGAATAGGTCACAGGAATAGCTGTGTAGCGAACCCAGGGCTCACCCATGCCGCCCCACTTCTCGAAGTTGCCGTCCTTGTCACGGATCACGTTCGCCTTGACAGCAGATGGCAGGTCGTCCCAGCGTCCGTTATCAATGAAGCTCTGCACGACTTTAGAGTTGAAGCTGTTCTTGGCATAGATAAAGCGCACGCGCGGGTCCTTGCTCTTAAGCATGAAGTTGATGACATGGTTGGTAGCATAAACGGTTGACAAGCCGTTGCCTGTACCATATTCATAGTCTGAATTGCCTGAGCTAACGTCCGTAGCCTTGCAGAAGAGGAAGTCATCGTCCGTAGAGGTGATCAGGCCAGCAGAGTTGCTGACTGCCTCATTGGCAATCTGCAGTGCCTTGTCCGGCTCGTTGTTATACAGGCGGACAGCGATCTTCAGTTTCAGAGAGTTTGCCAATTTTGCCCATTTGGTCCAGTCGCAGCCATAGGCAGCATCCTGACGGGAGGCTGCATCAAGGTCGCTTCCCTGGAGCAAGCTGATGAAATTGTTCAGTTCATCAATCCAAAGGGTGTAGAGTTCCTCTACGGTATCATACTTCGGCGTGATGATCCCATCCTCATCATAGCGGCATGCCTCTGTATAAGGCACGGAACCGTACATGTCGGTGTCGAAAATTCCTAAGTAGATGGTCAGGATTCCTGTGGCTGCATAATAGCCATTATACTTGAACTCACCCGAATCGTCAATATACTTCTTGATATTGTTGCGGTATCTCAGCACGCTGATATACTGGCCGCCCTGGCCACCAGATTCAGACATGCCCGTATATTCCTCGCTGAACCCACCGCCAGGGGTACCCATCTGGTCCCAACGGGTGAAGTACGGCGTATTGTAGAACCACAGCAAATAGTCTGTTGGCTGGAACGCATTGATAGCTGCAGTCATCAGACCCTCGGGAAGGGTTTTGGTAACGTTGGCTGGATCCTGGTTCATATCCTCATAGTCATCACGGCAAGACGTGCTCAGCACAAGCACTGAAGCCATGGCTCCTGCAATGAAAAATTTATTTAATCTCATAGTCTATATTCCTTTTTAGTTTTAGAACGATGCTTTGAGCGTGAAAGTGACGTTGAGTTGGAGATAGCGGGCATCGTGATGAATGAGGTTATGCCCGCAGATATAGTCAACCTTTCCTTCTTGCAGGAACTTGTTCAGTGCCGTCTGCGATGCTTGGTGAAAGTTGGCTCCGTCATAACGCAATGCTCCGATGTCGTGTATTTTATGGTCTTTCAGTCCCACTTCGGTATCCACGAAGGCAATGTTCCTGCTTCAGGCATCTTTCTTCTTGATGTCAGAGCTTACGGTGAGATTGTTTTTCCTTCCAAAGAGGTGACTGAATATTGACATAATCTTCGATGTTTATATTTACACCGCAAATGTACAATTATTATTTGATATATGCAAATAATCAAGTGCTTTTATCTTCTTTGAAAGCTGTTTTTATACAATTCCAAGAGGCTCGTGAGGATATCTTCAAGGCAGATTAATATGCACCTAAAACTCTCCAGTCGTCTATGAGTTTGAACAGTCGGGGCATGGCTGGTTTGTAACTGTCGGGATAGGTGAGGGAATAAACGAAGAGTATTCTGCCACTCTTGATGAATTTATCGTAATGACTGTAGCCATCTACTCTTACTCCGTTTTCATAGACAGGACCGGAGAGGATGAATGCCTTATCCGATGCCTGCATCGTCCGCTCCGAATGAAGCTTCTGGGCAAGAGAATCGGCACAAGCCTG
>CAJLYG010000289.1 GCA_905210845.1 uncultured Prevotella sp. | reverse complement strand
GCTGCACGATTTACCGCGATGGCAGTAGGGCAGGTGTCATGATCTCTGCTTCCAAGAAAGACAAGGACAAGCATCAGGATACAGAGAATGGTCAGGAAGAGGAGAATGCCACGGGCGTGTATAAGCGTCCTGAGGTGGTAGAAGTACGTCCAACAGAATTGCAATGCGATGTGGTACGCTTTCAAAATAACAAGGAGAAATGGGTAGCCTTCGTGGGATTGCTCAACGGATACCCTTATGAGATCTTCACGGGTTTACAGGATGATGAAGAGGGAATCGTCCTGCCCAAGACTGTCACGAAAGGCAAGATCATCAAACAAACGAATCCGGATGGTACCCATCGTTATGATTTCCAGTTTGAGAACAAGCGGGGATACAAGACGACGGTCGAAGGACTGAGTGAGAAGTTCAACCCAGAGTACTGGAACTATGCAAAGCTGATCTCTGGCGTGTTGCGCTACCGGATGCCGATCGATCATGTCATCAAGTTGGTGGGATCCTTACAGTTGAAGGATGAAAGCATCAATACGTGGAAGAACGGCGTTGAGCGTGCCTTGAAGAAATATATCGTTGATGGGACGGAGGCAAAAGGACAGAAATGCCCAGTCTGCGGTCATGAGAGCTTGGTCTATCAGGAAGGATGCCTGATCTGTAAGAATTGTGGAGCCAGTCGCTGTGGATGATCATAAGCCGATGAGAATAGACGATGGTTACATCTATCTTGACAGCCTGCGGTTTCATGCTTATCATGGCGTGATGTCGCAGGAGCGTTTGACGGGTCACGATTATGTTGTCAATCTCAAGATCCGATACGACTTCCGTAAGGCATGTCTTTCCGATCAGGTGGCAGACACCTTGAACTATGCAGCTGTCTATGATTGCGTGAAAAGGGAGATGGCGGTACCCGCAAACCTCCTTGAGCATGTTGCCTATAGGATCTGTGACCGCCTGTGTAAGTCGTTTCCCTCCATCCTATCCTTGACGATCTCATTGACCAAGCTCAACCCTCCAATGGGAGCAGATTGCCATGGGGCAGGCGTGGAATTACATTTAATAAATAATAAAACTGAATAAAACCTTTTGGTTTTCAGAAGATAATACTTAATTTTGCAATACTGTAATACCCGGTATGAGTAGAAAGTTTATTTTCTCTATAACAACCCTGTTGATGATCGCAGTAATGGCATTTGCTGCGAACAAGCGTTTTACCCTTGTTTTAGATGCAGGTCATGGTGGAAGAGACCATGGGGCACCAGGGGCGGTCTCGGAGGAGAAGGACCTTACCTTGAAATATGCACTGGCTTTTGGACGGATGGTGGAACAAAACTGTCCGGATGTGAGGGTCTTGTATACCAGGAAGTCGGATGTCTTTGTCCCCTTGAAGGAGCGTGCGGAGTTTGCCAATAGAAATAAAGCCGATCTTTTTGTGTCGGTTCATATCAATGCCTTGGAGCCAGGGCGCATCGGGCATGGCTATCAGACATATACTATTGGACGTAGTTTGAGAAATGGGAACAGTGAGGGGATCAAGGAGAACTTGGAAGTAGCAAAACGGGAAAATGCAGTGATTACGCTCGAAAAGGACTACAAGCAGACCTATAAGGGATTTGAGAACAATTCTGCTGAGAGTGATATCATGTTTGAGGTCGTGCAGGATAAGAACCGCGAACGGAGCGTTGAATTAGCGAGATTATTGCAGAGGAATATCTGTGGCGCTACCGGTCGGCAGGATGCCGGTGCCCATCAGGACAACCTTGCCGTGATCAGGCTGACCTCTATGCCGGGTTGCTTGATGGAATTAGGGTTCATTTCCACACCTGACGAGGAGGAATATCTGAATTCAGACGCAGGGCTACAGGCTTATTCCCAGGGGTTCCTGAACGCCTTCATAGCCTATAAGAATAAGTATGATACCAATATAGTCGTCCCATACAAGACCGCTACGAAACAGGTGCCTGATCTCCCCAATATCGTGCCTGATGAGTATAAGCAAGATGATACAGAAGAAAGAAAGGGCACTACGGTCAGGTCGAATGCCGTCAGCGAGCGGAATACAGCAAATAGGAAGGCAGCAAGGAATAAAAAGCCATCCGCGCCAAAGGCAGTCGATGATTCCCAAGTGCCTGTCTTCAAAATCCAAATATTGGCTTCGGATACAGAGATCCGTCCGGGAAGCAGCCAGCTGAAAGGGCTCACCGGCGTAGAATCTTATCGGGAAGACAATTACTATAAATATACTTATGGTGCTTCGGCAAACTACAATGAGATCTATCGCCTTCGCAAGGAGATCCTCGATCAGTTCCCGGGAGCATTTATTATCGCCTTTAAAAACGGGTCGAAGATGAATGTCAATCAGGCCATCAGTGAGTTTAAACGCAACAGGAACAAATAAGAATGAAGTATGAAGTTTTTTACGAAAGAAGTTAAAATAGCGATTGTAGCCATCGTCGGGTTGGTGGTCCTTTTCTTCGGAATGCAATTCCTGAAGGGGCTTACCTTCTTTGACACGGATAATAACTATTACATCTCCTTTGATGATGTGACGGGCCTTGCGGAGTCAAGCCCTATTTATGCAAAGGGCTATAAGGTGGGCGTAGTCAAGGAAATCAATTTCGATTATCATACTCGCTCTCTCAAGGCAATGGTTACCATCAATGATGACATGCGCATCCCCAGGGGAACGACTGCAGAGATCGCCAAGGATTTGTTGGGCAATGTGAGCGTCAACCTTTATTTGGCAAATGGGAATGAGTTCCTCCATCCTCATGACGTGATTCCCGGGCGAATGCAGGTGGGTATCATGAACAAGGTGGAAGACCTGATGCCTGCCATCGAGAAGATCGTTCCCAAGCTGGATTCTATCATGGATAACCTGACATCTTACCAGTGCTTCGCACGATGC
>CAJLYG010000288.1 GCA_905210845.1 uncultured Prevotella sp. | reverse complement strand
GCCGGTAACTCATTCCAATGTCTGCGCGCTTATAGGCGGGGGCACGGAACTTGGAATGCTCAAGGCCTTGGTGGGGCGTGTAAAAAGGAAGTCCATCGGCATACGCTAATTTCAGTCGCATCTTCCATCGTTGGGTCCCGGGGAAGAAATCCGTGAAGTACATGTTCACGGCATATCGCTGGTCGGTGGGCAAGGGAATGCTTTTCCCATTCAACTTCATCTGGGTATTCATCAGGGATAGGGAGATCCAGGAGTCAGCGCCCGGGACGAACTCCCCATACAATTTCATGTCAATGCCAGCCGCATGCCCATTGCATTCGTTTTGCCCATAATAGACAACTTTGACGTTGCTCACGCTATAGGGGATGAGGTTGGATAATATCTTGTAATAAAGTTCCGTGGTAAATTTGAACGGGCGTTGTCCCATGTTGAATCTGTAGTCCATCCCTGCGATGAAATGGATGGAACGCTGGCTCTTGATCTTGTCGTTCAGGGTGGCTGTGGTGATGCCATTGACCGTGCTGGTATCCCTCAGTTCCTTGAAGAACGGAGCCTGGTAGTACAGTCCTGTGGCAAACCGGAGGGTCATGTTTTGATCGAAGGCAGGGATGACGCTCAGGCTGACCCTCGGGCTGATGATGCTTTCCTTATTAAAATCCCAGTGGCTGAACCTCACCCCATAGTTCAGGGATAGCAGGGTGGAGTCGTTGTGTGCCGTGAAATGCCATGAGTCCTGGAGATAAGCCTCGATCCGGTTGGCGTCTAACACATTCTTTGCCTTCAGCGAGTAGATCATATACAAGTCCTTGCCCGTGTGGGGAACGCTGTATCCACTGGAGTCGCGCATCTCGTATTCCACGGAGTTCTCCTCAATATGCTCTTTCTTGTAGGTGACGGCAGTCTCTATATGATGCGCCTTCGTCCGGTGGTCGAGCATGAGTCTGGCACTTTCCACATGGGCTTTCAGGTAGTTGCGCGCATGCTCGAAGTAGGTGCCGACGCCGAGGTTCTCGCTGGTCTCCGTCTGTGTCAGCCAGTATTGTCCTTGGATGTCATATTTCTCCTGCTCCCTGGTGTTGAAGGCTGCGCTCTGCAAGTGAAGGGATGTCCTCTCCCCGAGGTTATAGCGGATGCCCATTGCTGCGAAATAGGTGCGGAAGAGGTCTTTCTCCTGACCGTCGTAATAGACCCTGAAGGATTTGATATCTTCTTGTGTCCCGAACTTCGTCTCACGATCCTCGGGCACGAAGTTATAATGGTTGTCCGACACATTGCCGATGATGTCCACCTGCCAGCGCTTGTTGGGCTTGTAACTGAGGTAAGTCTGGTAATCGAGATAATTAGGCTTGTATTCCCCTTTGGTCTCCAAAGACCCTAAGAGGTATCTTGTCGTCTTGTACCGCAAGCTGTTGCTCCATGAAAATTTCTTGTTTCCCAGTCCTATATAGGCACTTGCCCCTAAGAGACTGGCAGCCACTGTCCCTTCGAAATGCTGCGGGCGCTTGTAGGTAATGTCCAACACGGACGACATCTTGTCACCGTATTTAGCCTCGAAGCCTCCCGTGGAGAACCCGATCTTATCCACCATATAAGGGTTGATGACGGAAAGTCCCTCCTGTTGCCCGCTGCGCACCAAGAAGGGACGGTATACTTCAACGCCGTTGATGTAGACACTGTTCTCGTCGAAGGAACCCCCTCGCACATTATATTGCGAGGACAGCTCGTTGTGGGTAGACACGCCAGCTTGCGATTGGATCAGTTCCTCCACGGCATTGCCACTCGCCGATGGCGCGTTTTCCATGTCCTTGACCCGTAGTTCCTGCGTTTGGGTGGTTTGACGTTTCATCTCCCTGACCGTCACTTCATCCAAGGTCTGCTCCCCTGGATAGAGGACCACCTGTAAGGTCTGCTTGCACCGTGGGTGGCGCAGGACGCGTGTCTTGGTCTTATATCCAATCATGGAAAACCTGACGACAACGGAGTCGGCGGTCGTCAGGTGCAACTGGAACTCCCCCTTGAGGGATGTCATCGTCGCCTTGCCCTGCTTGACGACGGCCACGGTTGCTAATTCTATAGGATTCATCTTCTCATCCGTCACTCTCCCGACCAGCGTGAACGACTGTGCGCATGCCATGACCGGGAGGCATAGAGCCATCCAGAGGATGAAGATAATTTTCTTTTTCATATACTAATCAACGCATCCGGCTCGTTATTATTGTATATGGAAAAATACATCCTTGCTATTGATAGTTTCAAAGGTTGCCTGACGTCTACGGAGGCTGAGCAGGCAGCTCGTGAGGGTATCCTCGCCGTACAGCCAGATGCCACCGTGGTCAGCCTTCCCGTCTCTGATGGAGGCGATGGGATGCTGTCAGCCTTCTCCGCCGCGTTGAAGGCAAAGAAGGTGGAGGCGCACACGCATGACAACTTGCTCCGCTATATCACCGGGCAATATGCCATCTCCGGCACCACTGCCGTGATCGAAGTGGCACAAGCCTGTGGGCTGAATCTGATCAAACCAGAGGAGAGGAACCCCCTCATTGCCACCAGTTATGGAGTGGGAGAGCTCATCATCGATGCCATGAAACGGGGCTGCAAGAAGTTCATCATCGGATTAGGAGGCAGCGGTACCAGTGACTGCGGACTGGGCATGTTGCAAGCTTTTGTTGATAAATTTCCAAGAAAGAAGACTTAATTCTCCTGTTTATTTTCTGAGTACACGAATCGCCTGGTATGCTGCGGCCTGTTCTGCTGCTTTCTTTGTATGACCGCTTCCCTGTCCCATCACTTTTCCGTTTACTCTTGCCTCCACAGTAAAGTTTTTGTTATGATCCGGGCCTTCTTCTTTTGTCAGAATATATTCCACCGGCTGTGTTCCGTTTTCCTGCACGATTTCCTGCAGGATGGTCTTGCTATCATAAAAGAGCTGTTTGTGTTCAATATCATTCAGGATAAAATTCAGCACAAACTCCTTTGCATTAGCAAAACCACCATCCAGAT
>CAJLYG010000287.1 GCA_905210845.1 uncultured Prevotella sp. | reverse complement strand
GCAGACGGTAGCGTTGCACGTAGCGAGCCTCGGCTCCTAATCCTTTCAGGAGATAGTCGGTACGCCATGCGCAATAGGCATTCGCCTGTTCCCACGTCACGCCCACGACAGGATAGTCGTTATAGGCAGGATTGCTGAAGTAATTACGAAGGTAGATCTCATTATCGGAATTTTTGAAATCGTTGACCCAGCAGGTCGTATCCGGATAGACATTGACGATATAGGTATTCAAGAAATCCCATGGACCCGACAACGGGCGGTTGATCGTCTCTTGGTGAATGAGTCCCTCATCATCCACATAAGCAGTGTCCTTGGAGATCATGACCACCTCATTAGGATTCACGATGACATCCGTATTCAGGTTCCTTTCTTCCGGCAACAGGCGATTCCGGCGCAAAGCCGCAGTCGCATAGTCATAGATCTCGTACTTGTAATTGAGCTGGCGATAGTCGAGGAGCTTTTCCCCCGTCACTGGATTGGTAACATACATGCTCTCAATAGCCCTTTGCTCATCCTCATTCGGCTTCCGGGGCAAGGCCTTTTTCCAATTAACATGAGGAGTCACAGGATTGCCATCCTTATCCTCCGTGATCATATAGGTCTCATCACCGCCGTAGGCAGGATCCGCCAAGCGTGTTCTGAGAATGCTGTCACGCACCCAATAGACGAATTGCTTGTACTTAGAATTGGTCACTTCCGTTTCGTCCATCCAAAAGCCATCAACGGAGATATCCTTGACCGGAGTATTCTTGCCCCACAGGCTATCCTGCTTGTCCAATCCCATGTGCAGGAAGCCACGGTCGACCTTGGTCATTCCGTAAGGTGCGGGTTCAGAGAAAGCCTTCCCTCCTCCGACTCCAGTCACTTCCCCGCCTCTTCCTGAGGAGTTCATCGACCGACTGCCGAAGCATCCAGAGAGAGCCAACGCAACAGATAGGATGCAAAAAGCCAATATATATTTTTTCATCACCATGCTATTATAATATTCTTACACTTTTATGTAGGTTCTTTCCCTTCTTAACCAGATTAATGTCTGTCTGATAGCCGACAAACAGCTCATGGCTTCCATTTCCAGGACTCATTGCCGACGTATACAGCTCATAGCTATACCCCAAGACGACGCCATGGAAATTTCCGCCTACCAAGAACGTGACAGAGTTGGTGGGACTATAGGCAACACCCCCATACATCATCTTCTTGTCATTGACATAGACCAGTCTTCCGGTAAGATCTGCCCGGTAGGCAGAACCATCTGTACGCACAAGGACAGATGGCTTTATTGTCAAAAACGGATTTCTCAAATGAATATTGTATCCCCCCGTTAAATAATACGTCCTGTCAATCTTCAACTGATAAGTATCACCTAAGGATACCGACGGAGCTGTGAGATGTTGGGCTGACACGCCCATATACCAATTCTTATGCGAATAATACAAACCAAATGCCACATCAATGCCAGAACCATTTACATCAGACGTAGGGATGGCTGGATCGGATGTGTCCTCAATATCTATCTTGGAACCTTCAAAGCTCTCGCTGAGGAAGCCGACCTGTAACCCGGCGCTGAGAATCCCACCAAAACAGCCCTGCTTATAGGCATATTGCACAGCCAATCGCTTATGGGAATAAAGTCCAATATCATCATTGACCAACTGAACGCCAACACCGTGGTAAGCATGGAAGAAATAAAAAGGCAAGTCACCGGACACATACATGGTACGGGGATTATTCTCAAAGCCAGCAAAATCCAATGCATAAGCCGCGGTAACATTCAACTTAGTCTCCTTGCCCACGGAGGCAGGATTAAACGACGGCTCCATATCAAAATAATGACTGAAGCTCGGATCATATTGTGCCTTACACTTGCTGGCAATGAAGACACACAATACTATCAACAATAGATATCGCCTATACACGTGATAATAACGTGCAGCAAGCAGATTTATTATAAAAAAAGGTTGATCTCCAGCGGATCAACCCTTATATCGAGCATGACTAATACTCATCTTCGTTAAACAAGAAATCTTCTTTGGTAGGATAATCCGGCCAAATATCCTCGATGCTTTCATAAACATCTCCCTCATCTTCTATCTCCTGCAAATTTTCAAGTACTTCTAAAGGTGCACCAGAACGAGTTGCATAGTCAATCAGCTCATCTTTTGTTGCAGGCCATGGCGCATCCTCTAATTTAGAAGCAAGTTCAAGTGTCCAATACATAGTCTTAATATTTACGTTTTAAATTTGCGTGCAAAAGTAATCAATTTTATGGTATATGCAAGAATTCCAAGTACTTTTTTCGATTGGTTATCAAAAAAGTTCAAAATATTAAGAGATAGCTACAAAAAATTATATTCTTTAAAAGTTTGTCTTATAATTTTGCTTATAAAAGGACAAGTCGAAAAACAAGATTCCACAGTCATATAGGTCAAAGGTCACGCCTGAACGACTATCCTGCATCAGCTGCTCCCATATACTTTTTGAAAGACGATCCTGATATATATGAAGGACGACAAGAAGAGACTGTTCGTCGCAGGAAGACAATAAGGTATCAGCAGGGACATCTGGTCCCGCAGAGCAAAAGACAAGACGTCTGACATGGGCATAGGCAGCAAGCTCTCCCTGGTCAGAAGCCAATACAGCATGAGAACAGCCTGCTGTAAGGTACTGATGATAAGGAAGGACACATCCATCCGTATCAAGGATGATGTCAGGCTGCCAATACTGAGCGAGCCTGAAGAACAATCGTCCCAACCTACGTCTATGTACATTCATCTTCTGTTGTTGCTCGAAAGACAAGCGATCATCAGCAGAAGCGCGCGCACATAGCACATCACGAATCAAGCGATATGCAAAAGGCGACTGTACCCCAAACCCATGCGAACGGGGTAACCGCGAGAGCCGTGTCAGCCATCTCCTAAGCATGCTTATGGAGGAAAACGCCGATATGCCACAACAGCATTCTATTCTGTCAGTCCATTCCATACGGATATAAAACGCAAGGGCCCC
>CAJLYG010000286.1 GCA_905210845.1 uncultured Prevotella sp. | reverse complement strand
CCTTTGTCAACCTATAATCAGGTTGCAAGCCCGATAAACACTGGGTTTTGACAACCTGTCAACCTTTTCGCAAAAAAAATCACTGTGGAATATAAACTTGTTCAGGGAAAGAAACCTACATGGAAGACCTTTGGTCAGTGCAAAGCAGTTGCCGCGCGATTCAATCATATGGAAGAGAGGATGCATCAAATTTTGATGTGACCTCTTTTGTGTCGCCATTAACAAAGATGCACCCGGAAAAGAAATGGGGTGGTAATACTGAGCTCTCTTCTTTCGTATATTAAAAGAGGGCGTATCATAAAATCGGATTATACTACTACCTCTGTTTCCTCGTTTGTACTATCTCTCGGTTTGCACTATCTTTGCAAAAAGGAAGAATGTATGAAACTGATACTCAACAGATATCACAGAAAATTCAACGAAGTAAAGCTCCAGTCCGTAGAATCATGGAGCAACCTGAAGCTGTCGCACAAGGAGTGTCTGAATCAATTCAAGCGGTTGCGCGAACAGCGGATTGAGAGGGATTCCCAATTGTTCGCTTAACGGATTTTCCAAGATAATGACTGTTGGATAAATGGCAACCTCTATTTGTTAGATACCATTATCTATACGTCTAATCGTTGGCAAGGTTGATGCCCACTTTTCCTTGGCGATGAGTGCGCCCTCTTGCACCTATTTCATGGCTCCTTCAGCCCACTGCTTCAGCTGTTGGTCGCTCATGGAATTGGCACGCACAGCCGGTCGCCAATCGACCTCGTATTTGATGGAAGCATGCAGATGTTTGTCGGTCTCGCCCGGCCCGCTGCTGGCCGATGTAAAGAAGGGCACGATGCGCTTGCCACGGAAGTCTTGGGTCTCCAGGAACGTGTTGATGATATTGGGCTCGATATACCACCAAATGGGGAATCCGAGGAACACAATATCATACTGTGCGAGGTTGTCCACCTTGTTCTTGATGGCTGGACGGCTATCGGGGTGAGCTTTCATCTCCTGATTCACACGCGAGTTGTCATCAGTCCAGTCCACGTCGGCATCGGTATAGGGCTTCTCTGCCTGAATCTCGAAGATGTCTGCACCTATACGGGTAGAATTACCAATTTAAGGGAAGATCCATTTTGTTTCTCTTATAAAGACGGAGATAATTGGGTGAACATTTGTCTTACTCGATTTTTTTGATTATGTTTGCAGCGACGATTAACGGATGTATGGCCACTATATGTACAAAGCAAATTGGATGAGCTCAGCTCCTTTACTACGGGTAGCGTTGACATTGATTCTCGGGATCATCTTTAGCGGTGAGGTCTTCCTTCCCTTTTACCTCTGGTTGGGCATGGAAGGCGCAGTCCTTTTTGTGTTGATTTCCGTCAAGGAAAAGCCTTTGCTTTCATCTTCACTTCTTCTTGTAGCTGTCTTTTTGTTGGGCGGGTTAAGAACTTCGTTGCCATCTACTCCGGATCGGCATGGTGATACCCTTTATCGATCCGCTATGGAAATGCGCGAACGAATGCAGGGAGAATACCAGCGGTTGGGATTGCAAGGTGACCAGTTAGCGGTCGTCTCGGCAATGACCCTTGGGGACAAGACCCTCCTTACAAGAGAGGTGAAGCAGGACTTTTCCGTCAGCTCGGCAGCCCATGTGCTTGCCTTGTCAGGATTGCACTTGTCCATTCTTTATGGAGCCCTGCTGATGCTCTTCCCTCATCGTAGATATCAGTTGGTTACGGAACTTATTTTGCTCAGTACCATCTGGGCGTATGTCTTGATCGTGGGAATGGCACCTTCCATCGTGCGTGCCGCCACGATGATCTCGGCCTGTTCTTTGGCTTCTTTGGGGCACAGAAAAGCTTTTTCTGTCAACACCTTGTCCTTTGCCGCACTGGTCATGCTGATCGCCAATCCCACAAATCTATGGGATGTTGGATTTCAGATGTCGTTCATGGCTGTTCTTTCTATCTTGTTGTTCTATCAGCCTTTGTATCAGCTGCTCCATCCTTATCATCCCCTTTTCAAATGGCTGTGGGGCATGATTGTCGTGACAATCTCAGCCCAGATAGGGATTATCCCCATCGTGATGTATTATTTCCACCGTTTTTCATGTTACTTCTTATTGACTAACATGCTCGTTGTCCCTGTTGCAACGCTGATGATCTATTTGTCTTTGCTGTTGCTTTTGACAGCTCCATGGTCGACGCTCCAACAATGGGTGGCAGACGTGCTCAATGGGGTTAGCAACTTGATGGACACGATGGTGTCAGGCATTGCTGGGCTTCCTAATGCCAGCATAGAGGAGATACACATCTCCTTGCCACAGCTCTTCCTCATCTATGTTTTCCTGCTGTCTACTACTTTATGGATTTATAAGAAAACTGGCGTTGTAGATTAATCGAGGGTTGAAATATCAAAAATTCTAAAGTGATTATTGTCTATGTTGACAATTTCCTGTACCTTTGCACATAGAATGAGAAGGTTCTTCATTGATTTCAGTTATGATGGGACGCGTTATCATGGATGGCAGGTCCAGCCCAACGCCCCTTCTGTGCAAGCAGAGATTGAGCGTGCACTCTCCTTGCTGTTCCGGACATGCATCCGCGTGACAGGTGCGGGGAGGACGGATACGGGCGTCCATGCCCGGATGATGGTTGCTCATTTTGATTATGACGGAGAGATCGATGGAAGGCAATTGACCTACCGGATGAACAGAATCCTGCCTCAAGACATTGCTGTCAACGATGTGGTGGAGGTCGCCCCTGACTTGCATGCCCGTTTCTCGGCTGTCAGCCGCAATTACCATTATTATATCCATACCCACCGTGATCCCTTCTTAAGGTATTATTCATTAGAGACTCATTATCCTTTAGACTTCAACCTGATGAATGAGGCTGCATCCCATCTGATAGGAGCCGGCGATTTTGGCGCTTTCTGCAAGAGCCATGCCGACGTGAAGACGACCCTTTGCAAGGTCACGGAAGCACGATGGGTTCACAGCCGTACTCGGTGCACAGATAGTG
>CAJLYG010000285.1 GCA_905210845.1 uncultured Prevotella sp. | reverse complement strand
GGCGCAAGGCAGCAAGCCGCGTGAGGTGCTGGTCACGGACGAGAATTCACTCAATACCCTCCTCGCCCAACTCAGAGGATAGGGATACAGGAACAGACAAGAACACAGATGAGTCATTTAGTAAAAGTAATATACTGATAAAATGAAAAAGTTAATTGTATTTTCAATGATGCTCCTGCTCATCAGCTTAGCAGGTCATGCACAAAACGCCGTGCAAGCACGTAAAGTACTCGACAAGACAGCAAGGCTCGTAGGACGCAAGGGAGGTGCCAGTGCCGACTTCGCTATCACAAGCTCGAAATACGGGAACCAGAGTGGGACGCTCGCCATCAAAGGCACGAAATTCCACGCAAAGACAAACCAGGCGAATGTCTGGTTCAACGGCAAGACCCAATGGAGTTATATGCATAAGACCAATGAGGTGAACGTCTCCACCCCGAACGAGGCCAAGCAGATGTCAATGAACCCTCTGAAATTTATCTCCATGTATAAGAATGGATATAACTTGGGCATGACTACCGTAGGTGGCAATTACAAGGTGCACCTGACAGCGACTAACCAAAAGCGCAGTGTGCCAGAGATGTATGTCACGGTCAAGAAGAACTATGAGCCTATCGAGGTGAGGATGCGACAAGGAAAAACATGGACGACCATCACCATCTCTAACTTCCAGGCCAAGAACTTGGATGACAAGACCTTCGAATTCAATTCCAGGGATTTCCCAACCGCTGAGGTCGTTGACCTGAGATAACGATTGCCGATGAAAACACTGGAAATATTCAAGTTGCTGCGGAAACACCGTAAGCTCGCCGAGAAAAGAGCCTTCGACTATGAACAGAACAGGTTTGCCAAAGTAATGGCGTACATCGGCGCAGGATTCGTGATCATTTACCTGATCGGCATCGCCATTTTGCTTGCTTCTGTCGCAAACGACGCGAGGACGATCACCTCGATTGAGATGATGTTCTCGCTCCTGCCTTTTCTGTTGGTGATCGACTTTTCCATCCGATTCGTCGCACAGAAGACGCCGTCGCAGATCATCAAGCCGTATGTGCTGACGCCCCTGCCCCGCTATGCCTGCATCGATTCCTTCCTCGCCAACTCCTTGCTCTCCGAAGGGAACTTCATCTGGTTCTTCCTGTTTGTTCCCTATGCCTTGATGTCCGTGGTGTTCAGCTTTGGCCTATTACAGACCATCGCCATGCTTGTTCTCCTGTTAATGATCTTCTTGGTTAACAGTCAATGGTACTTGTTAGTCCGCACCAAGATCAACGATTCTTTGGTATGGTGGCTCTTGCCTGCTGCCGTTGCCCTGCTAATCGCCTCCCCCATCTTCTTCGCAAAAGGTCTCTCTGACGGGATCGATGATATCACGGAGCTCTGGGCAAAGATAGGGACGTGCATCCACGATGGCAACCCCTTGCCTTTCATCGTGACGCTTGCCTTGCTCGTGGCTCTCATCGCCATCAACAGGAAGATGCAATACGGACATGTATGGAAGGAACTTTCGAAGACGGAGCAGACCAAGCTCCATACTGTTTCCAAGTTCTCCTTCTTGGAGAAATACGGGGAGATCGGTGAGTTCTTGAAGTTAGAGGTCAAGTCCATCATGAGAAACAAGAACCCAAGGAAGCAGTTTGTTTCCGGTGTGGCCTTTGTCACGATCTTCAGTCTGCTCATCTCTTTCACGGATGTCTACGACGGACCGACCTATGAAGTCTTTTGGTGTATCTACAACTTCGTCATCATTGCTGCCATGCCCCTGATGTCGATCATGTGCAATGAGGGCAATTACATCGATGCCTTGATGGTACATAAGGAAAATATCCTTTCCTTGCTGAAGGCGAAGTATATCTTCTACAGTGCCCTGTTGCTGATACCCTTCCTCCTCATGCTGCCCACGGTATTCTCTGGGAAATGGTCGATCTTCATGATCGTTTCCTTCGGCGTCTTCACGGCAGGGTTCCAGTTTTTCATCATGTTCCAGATGGCAGTCTACAACAAGACCGCCATGCCTTTGAACACGAAATTCATCAGTCAGAAAGGACAAGGCAACAACTACTTTACCTTAGTGGCAAGCTGCATTGCGTTCGGCTTGCCCGTGGTCATCATGTCCGTCCTCAATTCTCTTGTCTCTGAAAACACGTCTTACCTGATCATGTTCCTCATCGGGTTAGCCTTCATCCTGACCAAGAACCTATGGATGCGGAACATCTACAACAGGATGATGAAGAAGCGGTACTCCCATCTGGAGGGGTTCTACGCGTCAAGGGAATGACAATCCCATCAGGAGCCCAGGTCCGGACGGACCTGGGCTTTTTATTTTTTTAGGTCATTATTTATTTTTTTTCGACTTTTTGACACCTTTTCTCGAAAAAAGACTATATTTGCAATATCGTACAAAAAACAAATAAATACCTATTATATATTAACAATCTAAACTTTTTGACATGATAACAGCAAGCATGATCATTGAGCTACTCATCGTCCTGTTAGCTCTTTACGTAGGCTCACGTTACGGTAGCCTTGCCCTTGGGGCCATATCCGGCATCGGCCTGGCCATCCTCGTCTTTGCTTTCGGCATGAAACCAGGCTCCCCTCCCACCGATGTCATCTATATCATCATTGCAGCGGTGACCTGCGCGGGTATTCTCCAGGCGTCCGGAGGCATGGATTGGTTGATCCAAGTCGCGGAACGGCTCTTGCGCAAGCACCCCGACCGGATCACCTTCTTAGCTCCCCTGTGCACGTTCTTCCTCACTGTCCTGGTCGGTACAGGCCATGTGGTGTACACTCTGATGCCCATTATCGTAGACATCGCCATTAAGAAGGGCATCCGTCCGGAGCGTCCTTGCGGCGTGGCTTCCATTGCCTCTCAGGTGGGCATCACCTGTTCCCCGATTGCAGCCGCTGTGGTCGCCTTCGTCACCATCTCCAATGCCAATGGCTTCGACATCACGATCCCCCGTGTGCTGATGGTCACCATTCCCGCCTGTCTATGTGGGCTCAT
>CAJLYG010000284.1 GCA_905210845.1 uncultured Prevotella sp. | reverse complement strand
ATAAAACTTCATACCCTATCCTCATTTGTCAATGATTTCGTTAGAAGAGTGGAAACGCTCTCGGCAGTGGATGTAGCCCAATGCCCAGATAGGCATGAGAGGTGCCTTGCCGGTCAATTCGCGATAGGAGGCAATCACCTCATCGGGCGTGCCCACAAAGACCGTATAATCCACGGATTGGGCAACAGGAGAACGGAAGACGGTCTCGTTGCTCACTTTTTTATAATAGATTACCGGACGGTCGTCTTTCGTCAATTCGCTTGTCACCGTATGATGTCCTTTCCTCAACCTTACTATCGTAGAGGTCGTAGGGGGTAACCATGTGTTTTGAACATTGATGATTTGTTTGCCGTCAATAACGAGGTTATGGCGGCGTGCCATGCGTTGGCCTACGTCAAGCAGTAAACTATAGTAGCCTGTCTCTGGAATATTAAGAGTACCCTCAAAGACATTGCTCTCTCGCAACTCACGCTTGCCGCCCTCTGTGGAGGTAACATTGACTACCTCTTTTACGCCTGTTCCTTCTTGGCGCTTTAGCGTGATGCTTTGGTTGGCAGGATTGAACTCTGTCATGCCATAGTTATTCCATAAGATACCGTAGCCTTTATTCGATAGAAGCAAGGGGATCGAAACCTGAGTGTTTACCTGCGTGAGACGACGTGAGAGCCCTTTCACGTTGGCGAAGCCATCTTGAAACTGCCCGAGGCCATATTGATATTCGTCAGCCGTGGTCCTGAACGCCAGCGTAGCTACGCCATCACGGAGTTCGTGGCGCGTAGCTGTAAATACAGTCTTGCCCTTTCGGTCGGCTATAGTTACGCGGTGGTGTGCCTGATCCACATTTACTTGAAAGTCTGGTTCCTCCACCTTGTCGTGTTTTACGTAGAGCCAGTCAGGGAGGTTAGATAATCCCTTTATGCCTTCGCCTTCTTCGGTGTACTGTATCCTTATAGCATTCTTGGCTACGGGTATCATGCGTAGCTGGCCTCTGCCTAATGAAATCGTTTGGGCGGAGGCTACCAGACTGAGGAGTCCAAAGATAACTAAAAATAAGTTGCGTGCCATCACATTGTTATTAATCATGATCCATAAAATGTCAAAGCAGGAGTCTTTACACAAAGAACATCTCGTTTATTGTCCGTTTGACACCATCCCTTTTGCTTGTCCTTTCGTGGTGCGGATATCCTTGTCGTTGATCTCCTCCGAATGATGTTGCAAATATACAGATTTAATGCTTAGGTCGTTCGATTTGGGCAACATAATTTTTATCTCGCGATGGATAATCATGGAGATTGATGGCATTGATTGAAAAAATATATTTATCTTTGCAAGGAAAAGTAGAACCATGCCGATTGATCTAAAAGATTTTAACCAATTCTTCGTGGATTATCAGGAACGACTGATCCACTTCGCAACAGCTTACGTTCGTAATGAGGCTGTGGCAGAGGATTGTGTCATTGAGTCCATGACCAGCTTGTGGCTGAAGCGGGACACCTTGCCAGAACAGCAGAATCTTCTGTCTTGGGTTCTCACCGTGATCAAGAATAAGTGCATCGACTATTTGCGGAAGGAACAGAAGAACTTGCATATCGACAATTCAGACAGTCGTTGGGAGATGAAGGAACGGTTGGCAGGTTTGGAATCGTTCCGCCCTGACGAGATCTTTACTCAGGAGATTCGGGATATCATTGACCGCACCTTGGAGAGCCTGCCTTCACAAACCCGTCAGATTTTTGTGCTCTCGGTCTATGAGAATAAGAAGCATTCAGAAATAGCGCATGTCATGCATTTGTCTGTGGCAGGGGTGGAATATCATATTTATAAGGCAAAAGACGCACTTCGCGTGGCCCTTCGTGATTACCTCCCTGCAATGGCCCTGTTTGTTTATCTATGTTAAAAGCCAGCGTTCTCTTGGCGAACCCGTCCCTTTTGTCCAAAAAAGTACTATCTTTGTACTCATTATCAAGCCCAATGTTATGAAAAGAAAACTTATTTTGTTGATTATAGCTTGCCTTGCCATAGGCATGCAAGCTCAGACAAAGCATGTTACCGATCGCACAAAACTGGCGCAGACACCTCCGATGGGATGGATGTCGTGGAATCTGTTCAGCAGTGATATCAGTGAAGACGTTGTCAAGGAAATGGCGGATGCAATGGTCAGTGGAGGCTTCCGCGATGCAGGCTATCAGTACATCTTCATTGATGATTGTTGGCAAGGTGGCAGGGATAACCGCAACAATATTATCCCGGATCCCCAGAAGTTCCCTCATGGCATCAAGGCCTTAGCTGATTATGTCCATAGCAAAGGACTGAAGCTTGGCATCTATTCGGATGCAGCCCCTTTGACGTGTGCCGGATACACTGCTTCATACGGTTTTGAAGAGCAGGATGCCAAGACCTTCGCCGATTGGGGTATCGACTATTTGAAATATGACTATTGTAATGCCCCGACCGACCGGGCAACTGCAGAAAAGCGATATAAGGCCATGGCGGATGCCTTGAGCAAGTCGGGGCGTGATATTACCTTCGGCATTTGCGAGTGGGGAGGCAGACAGCCTTACCTTTGGGCTCACCAGGTTGGCGGACAGGTATGGCGCACGACTTATGATATCCGGGATATGTGGAAAGACACCCTTCATAAAGGCGGCGTTGGCATTTTGGATGATATCAATCAGAATGCCGACTTGCATTCTTACGCTGGTCCCGGGCATTGGAACGATATGGACATGCTAGTGGTCGGGCTCTATGGCAATAGCGGTCCTTCGAGCGAACTGGGTGGCGTAGGATGTAATGACATTGAATATGAGACGCAGATGAGCATGTGGTGTATGTTCAGTTCTCCGCTTGCCATGTCTAACGACTTGCGGAATGTCAATGCGGCTACGCGCCGTATCTTGCTGAACAAGGACATCATTGCCATCAACCAAGACCCGTTAGGGAAAGTTGCCGTGCCCAAGGTGCGGAATGACAACTATCAGGTATATCTCCGTCCGTTGAGTGGCGATCGCTAT
>CAJLYG010000283.1 GCA_905210845.1 uncultured Prevotella sp. | reverse complement strand
TAGTCAATGCGCTGGGCACCATGCCGACAGGACGCTGAAAGAACAGTTCCGCCCGGATGGAAGTTGCTACCATGTTGTCGATTATGGGCTGATTGACGGGAAGGTACATCATCGCCAGACCGCCCAGGGGTATTCGGATGAGTCGTGCTGGAGCCGTGGGCAGGCATGGGCGATCTATGGATATACCATGTGTTATCGCTTCACTCATTTCAAGCGATATCTCGACCAGGCCATTAAGACCTTTCATATGATGAAGAATAAAACGACCATGCCGGATGATCTTATCCCTTATTGGGACATGGATGCACCGAAGATTCCTAATGAGCCACGTGACGTGTCAAGCGCTGCTGTCATCGCATCTGCCTTATATGAACTATCTACGATCGATATAGCTAATGCGAATGAATACAAAAACTACGCAGATCGCATCATGAACAGCCTTGCCACTGACAAGTACCGCGCTAAATTAGGAGAAAACGGAAACTTCCTGCTGATGCATTCAGTGGGAAGCATTCCGCATGGCGCAGAGGTGGACAAACCGCTGAATTACGCGGATTACTATTATTTGGAGGCACTGACCCGGCGGGCGTACCTTGAATTGTATTTCCAAAAGAACGATAAGTAACTTAATAAGTCACAGTGATGAAGAGAAAAAATGGACTCATAGTGGTCCTCGTGGCCCTCCTTAGCTTTGCCTTGCAGGTGAGGGCTGATCGTAAGTGGATTCCTATCAACGACAATTGGAAGTTCCGTTTGTCGAGTAATGTAAACAAGAATTCTACCGTTCGAGTCGACCTTCCCCATACCTGGAACACGACGGATGCGCTGTCAGGGAATCCCCAATACTATCGAGGGATTGGCAATTATACCAAGGAACTGGTGGTTCCAGAGTCTTGGAAAGGGCGTAGGCTCTTTATCCGATTCCAGGGTGCCAACACGGTAGCTGATGTTTTCTTGAATGGGAAGCATATCGGGGAGCACCGGGGCGGCTATGAGGCTTTTCTCTTTGAACTTACTGACCTCGTGGAATATGGCAAGAAGAATGTCATTGGGGTCAGGGTGAATAACTCGCCTACCTTGGATGTCATGCCACTCGTGGGGGATTTCAATTTCTACGGTGGTCTCTATCGGGGCGTTGACTTGCTCTTGACTGACCAGTTGTGTATCTCTCCGTTGGATTATGCTTCCCCTGGGGTCTATCTCCGTCAGAAGAAGGTGACCCGGCAACAGGCAACGATCATGGCTGATGTCCTGGTTTCCAACCCCATGAATGAGGATCAGAAGGTGACGGTCAGCGTGGCTGTGAAGGATGGCGACCGTACCCTTCTCACCCAACCGCGTGAGGCAAAGGTCAGCCAAAACCGAGTCGGACAGATGTTCCACATTCCTTTGACGGTCTCACAACCTCATTTGTGGAACGGAACGAAAGATCCGTTCCTATATCAGGTAGTGGTGACGTTGTCGAAGAAGGGCAAGGTCCTGGATCAGGTGGTGCAACCTTTAGGCCTGCGGTTCTACCATGTTGACCCAGAGAAAGGCTTTTTCTTGAATGGGGAGCACCTCGCCCTGCATGGGGTGTGCCGTCATCAGGAGCGGGCACAAATCGGGAATGCGCTCCATCTTGTTGATCACGAGGAAGATGTACGGCTGATGAGGACGATGGGGGTGAATGCGATTCGACTCTCTCACTACCCACAGGCTGATGATTTCATTCACTTGCTCGACCAAGTCGGCATCGTTGCGTGGTCGGAGATCCCGTTTGTTGGTCCTGGAGGATATGCCGACAAGGGCTTTGTCGATTCCAAAGGCTTCCGGGAGAATGGCAAGCAACAGTTGAAGGAGATGATCCGGCAGCTGTATAACCATCCTAGCATTTGCTTTTGGGGATTGTTCAACGAACTGAAAGAGGAGGGTGACAATCCGGTGGAGTATATCCGGGAACTGAATGCATTAGCCCATCAGGAGGATGAAACCCGCTTGACAACCTGTGCCAGCAATCAAGGTGGGGACATGAACTTCATTACTGACGTGAATGCCTGGAACCGCTATGACGGTTGGTATGGGTCTACGCCTCGTACTTTGGCGACCTACTTGGATGCGATGCATGCCAAGTATCCCCAACTCAAGATCGCCATCAGCGAATATGGGGCGGGAGCCAGTATCTACCAGCAACAGGACTCGTTGAAACAACCCTCACCTGGAGGATGGTGGCACCCGGAAAACTGGCAGACATATTACCATATCAAGAACTGGGAGATCTTGTCTTCACGACCTTTCGTGTGGGGATCGTTTGTCTGGAACATGTTCGATTTTGGAGCTGCCCACCGTACTGAAGGTGACAGACCGGGCATCAATGACAAGGGATTGGTCACCCACGACAGGAAGACTTGCAAGGATGCTTACTACTTCTACAAGGCAAACTGGAACCCAGAACCAATGGTTTATATCGCGGGAAAGCGCTGTACGACCAGCCATCGTCAAAAAATCTCCCTCTGGGTGTTCTCAAATTGTGGGGAAGTAACCCTGAACGTCAACGGGAAAACCCAGACCCAGCGACCGGATCGCGTAGATGTCTGTACCTTTGATGTTGAGTTGCAGGAAGGCACAAACCAGATCACCGCCACGGCAGGGAAATGCAGTGACCGCTATACGGTGGTCTTCCAGCAAACCGATTAGTCTCTTTATTTGTTCAGAACGAACTTGATCAAAGCCCAACCGCCGATAGTCTGAAGCAGCATGCCCGGGATACCTATTCTGAAATCCTGGAATCCTGTGGCAAGACTGCCGGCGAGGGCTGACTCAATCAAGCAGCCTCCTACCTGATAGGAGAGGACAACCAACAGGAAAAGCGGGATGGAAACGGTGTGGTACCGTTTGGCAACAGTAGCCGCGATCCCTGCTAAAAAGATGGACTTGATGAGGATAGACGGCAAGACTGCTGGTGCCGGCATGCCGAAAAGGGCAGCGTTGACGATCGGGTCATTCTGATATGGAAATTAGAGACCTTTTATCAAAGCCCGTATGGCAGATGACGGGCGAAGAGTTCATATTCCTGAAC
>CAJLYG010000282.1 GCA_905210845.1 uncultured Prevotella sp. | reverse complement strand
TCGGTTTGCTGTACCTTTGGATAAGCTACGCTGCGCCTCGGGAATGAAAATAAAACAAGTTTTATTTTGCATTCCACTCGGTTTGCTGTACCTTTGGATAAGCTACGCTGCGCCTCGGGAATGAAAATAAAACAAGTTTTATTTTGCATTCCACTCGGTTTGCTGTACCTTTGGATAAGCTACGCTGCGCCTCGGGAATGAAAATAAAATAAGTTTTATTTTGCATTCCACTCGGTTTGCTGTACCTTTGCAAGCAAGTATTATGATGTGTAATATGGAGAAAGATATATTTCAGAAGAACGTGGAGATTCTCACGCGGCAGTCAGAGGCAGAAAGGAAGATGACACCCTTCGGGGATGCGAGTCTGCCCTCCGTCGAAGCCTTGAAGGAGATTGTCGACATCGCTAAGACCATTTTCTTCCCGGGATTCTTCGACCAATGCCACACTAACAAGGAGATGAGAGCATACCATATCGGCGTGAACTTGGAGCGGTTGTACTCCTTGCTGAAAAAGCAGATTGCTTTGGCCCTTTCCTTCAACCAGGAGAAGGAGGACACGGATGTCCCTGCGCAAGCCAAGCAGCTGACGTTGCAGTTTATCGACCAGATGCCGGAGATCAAGCGCATGCTCTACACGGACGTGGAGGCAATCTTTAACGACGACCCTGCCACGGGCAATTACAGTGAGGTGATCTTCTGCTATCCCGTCGTAACGGCCATGGTCCACTACCGTATTGCCCATGCCTTGCTGGCCATGGGCATTCCCGTGATCCCCAGAATCATCACGGAGCAGGCACATGGTGAGACGGGGATCGATATCCATCCGGGCGCACAGATCGGAGAATATTTCTCGATCGACCATGGGACGGGTGTCGTCATCGGCGAGACATGCATCATCGGCAACCACGTAACGCTCTACCAAGGCGTGACCTTAGGGGCGAAGAACTTCAAGTTGGAATGCAAGGGGGACCATCCCGCCGATATCCCCCGCCATCCAGTCATCGAGGATCATGTGACCGTCTATTCCAATTCCACACTCTTGGGAAGGATCACCATTGGGCACGACACCGTCATCGGCGGTAATATCTGGGTCACGCACAGCATCCCTCCACATTCCAGGATCCTGCAGAGCAAGGCCTTGGACGTGTCCTTCTCCGGTGGATTGGGAATATAAGCAAAGGGGCACCTCATCAACAAGATGCGGCACCCCTTACCATTATTTAATTATGAAAAGTCAATTCTTCTCGTCTGGAGCCTTGTCGATCAAGTCCATGAACTGATCCAACTTCGGAGTGATGATGATCTGGGTACGGCGGTTGCGCTGTTTCCCGATCTCCGTAGCATTGGATGCCAACGGGTTATACTCGCCACGCCCACCGGCTGTCAACCGCTTGGGATCGACGCCATAATGGTTCTGCAGGTACTGTACCACGCTTGAGGCGCGCAGACAGGAGAGGTCCCAGTTGTTGCGGATATTCTTCATCGCCGCGCTCTCCGTGTTCACCGGCACGTTGTCCGTATTTCCCTCGATCAGCACGTCATAGTCCTTGTAATCCATGATGATCTTGGCGATCTTGCTCAACGTCTCTGCTGCGCGGTCGTTGATCTCATAGCTCCCGCTCTTGTACAACATGTTGTCTGCCAAGGAGATGTAGACCACACCTTTGAGCACTTGCACGTCGACTTCCTTTAGCTCTTCCTTGCTCAGGGAGCGTGTCAGGTTATTGGTCAGCACCATGTTCAAGGAGTCAGACTTGCTCTTCACCTCCACCAAATGGCGAATGTACTGATTGCTCTCGTTGATCTGATCTACCAGCTTCGAGATATTGATATTGTTGTCGCTGGTGTTCGTCAGGCTCTTATCCAACGACTTCTGCAAGGAAGCATAGTCCTGCTTTTGCTGGGCGAGCTGCTCTTCCAGGCTGGTCACGCGAGCCTTGGCTGCAGCGAGCTGCTCCTTTGCCACCTGATAGTTCGTGTTCAACTCGTTATTCTCATTCTGGCAGTTACGCAAGTCACTCTGTGCGTTCTGCAGGTCTTTCTTGCTGGCACAGCTCGTAACGAGCAAGGTGCCCGCAAGAAGCGTTAGTATCAAACCATTCTTTTTCATCTTACTATTTCAATTTTTAGTTAATACGTGTTCCTATCCCATGGGGAAACGCGTCACGGTCCCCCATGTCCTTTTGCAAAGTTATAAATTAGACGAATAGATTGTACATCCGGTTGGCGCGTTTAGATTATTTTAACCCCTAATCTTCGAATTTATTGAGTATTAACACACATTCCCCAACGAAAACTAAGAAAACATAAATAAACAAGGTGATCGTGCAAACCTATATGAAAATAAGATACTTTTGTAGCAGATATGACATACAGAATGCTTCTACTCGCCATCGCCCTCTTGGCTGCCGGAAAGGAATCCTACGCCCAGAAGTCGGGAATTTTCATCGACCTGCAGACGCACCTGCCTGTGGCAGAGGTGCAGATCCGGACGAACACGGGGTATGCCCGCCTGAGCGACAAGGCGGGTCGCTTTTCCTTGGCCATCCCTTTCAGCAGCATCACCGTCACCCACGCTCATTATGTGATGAGGGTACTGAACAAGGAGGAGATGAAGGACACCATCTATCTCCTGCCGAAAAGCATCAATATCAATGAGGTGACGATCATCGGGAGGAAACCCAAGGTCTCCTTCTCGCTCAATGCTCTTGGCGGGGAGACAGACCCAAGGATCGGTCCTGTCCGACCGCCCTCGGGCATGAACTTCTTAGGATGGCTCAGCGTCTTCGAAAAGGGACATGTTTCGAAGAAGGAAAGGGAGAAGCGAAGGAAGGCAATAGAGAACTATTGACCTCAAAAGTTCCATCCAAAAGCGAGGTATCCACCCAAGTTGAGATGGTGGAAGGTATCGCTGAAGCTCCTGCCGACGGCATGCTTGCCCCCGAAGTTGAAAGCGGGGCTCAATCCTGCGCGGAAAAGGAATCCACTCCGGGCAACATGACGATAGCCCACGTCGCCAAAGAAAAAGTAACCGAACGTGTCCTTGGTTAAATGCTTATTCAAATCAGAAATTATCTGCTCTTTGCAAG
>CAJLYG010000281.1 GCA_905210845.1 uncultured Prevotella sp. | reverse complement strand
AACCTGTTTTTAGGTTGACAAAGGTTGACAAAGGTTGACAGCCGTCGCTCGTCATTTTCTTTTGCCACAGCATAGCATCTACGGCTGCAGGCTTCTCCTTTTATGTAAGACATTATTTCTGATAAAGAATAGAGTGGGGTATATCGTTGGTTGATATTTATCAAAATGATATTGGTTATGCGTAAATTGCATCAATATGGTAATTTTATTCGGTAAAAAGTAAAATAATTTATGTTTTTGTTGCAGAATAGCAAAATATTGTTTAGATTTGCCGATGTTAAGCGAACATTTCTGTAGAGGTGTTCGTGTTCTTCGTCGATGTTGAATCGACTGATATGGAAGAGAGAGTGAATGAATTGTTAAGTGTGTTTTATTAATTTTGTTAGTATGGATAAAAGGATTTTGATGCTTTTTACCTGCATTCTGTTTTCTTTTTCCTGTGCATTTGCCCAGGTGAAGCAGGTGTCTGGCGTGGTGATCGCCGCAGATGACGGTCAGCCCATTACAGGAGCTTCCGTCCGTGTGGAGGGTACCAAGTTGGGTACGGTTACTGATGTAGACGGGAAGTTCCATCTGATGAACCTCCCCTCATCGGCACGTATGTTGGTCATTACTTATATGGGAATGGTGCAACAGCGTGTCGCCATCAAGGCAAACTTGAAGATTACGATGCAGGCTGACTCCCGGAATTTGGACGATATCATCGTCGTTGCTTTCGGTAAGCAGAAGAGAGAGAGCTTCACAGGGTCAGCGGGCGTCGTGAAGAGCACGGATATCAGTCAGCGACAGCTCAGTAACGCCGTCGAGGCGATCAATGGCAAGGTGGCTGGTGTCCAGATGGTGGAAAGCAACGACCCCTCAGCAAGCAGTCCCACGATCCGCATTCGTGGCGTGGGTAGTATCAATGCGGGAAATGCTCCACTCATCGTTGTCGATGGATTGCCATATAACGCTGACCTCAGCCGAAGGCTATACGACAAAATATAATGTGGAAGGCTATATGTTCCGTGCCAACTACGATTACGACAGTCGCTACTATGCTTCCTTCTCTTTCCGCCGTGATGGCTCGTCGCGCTTTGCCGAAAGTCATCGATGGGGTAATTTCTGGTCAGTGGGCGGAGCCTGGATCGCAAGCAAGGAGGCGTGGTTCCCGAAGGCCAACTAGGTCGATCTCCTTAAGCTAAAAGCCAGTTACGGTGAGCAGGGCAACGATAATATCGGCGATTTCCGCTACACCGACTTCTATAAGATCTCTACTGTCAACGGCTCCGCAACCCTTACCTTCTCTTCCAAAGGAAAGGAGGACATCACCTGGGAGACCAATGGCAACTTCAACGCGGGCGTTGAGTTCGAGCTCTTCCACCATCGCCTCACCGGAAGTGTCGATTACTACCATCGGAAGACGACAGATATGCTGTTGTGGTTTACGACCCCGATGTCCTTAGGCTATAGCGGATATTACGATAATGTGGGGGATATGGTCAACCAAGGTGTCGAACTGAGCCTGAGCGGGGATATCATCAAGACGAAGAAGGTGGACTGGAGTGTCAACTTCAACCTCTCGCACAACAAGAATGAGGTGACCTATCTGCCCGACGAGAACAAGATGGCAGTGGTAGACGGACATGGAGGCTATAAGAATCTCGCGACCTATAACTTCATCGGCGAGGGACTTCCTCTTTATTCTTGGTACCTGCCAAAATATGCAGGGCCAGATAGCCAGGGCCGTTCTACATGGTATGTCACCAACAGCGATGGCAGCTTGGGCACGACAACCCAGTATTCCTCGGCTGATTACTATCTCTGTGGCGATGCCAATCCCAAGGTATATGGCGGGTTTGGGACCACGTTCGCGGCTTATGGATTTGACTTGACTGCCAACTTCCTCTACTCCTTGGGTGGCAAAGCACTCGACTATGGGTATATGACGCTCATGCAGTCGCCTACCAGTATCTCCGAACGGGGTAACCTTTCCACCGATCTGCGGAACGCTTGGACGTCGGAGAATACGACGAGCACTATCCCCCGTTTCCAATATGGTGATGACAATTCGGCTGGTGTGTCCTCACGCTTCCTGACCAGTTCCAACTCCCTGACTTTCAAGAACGTCAGTTTGGGTTATACCTTCCCCGGTATCTGGGTGAGGAAGCTCGGCTTGAGCAGCCTGCGCGTGTATGCCTCTTGCGACAATGTCTATTATTGGACCAAGCGACACGGCTTTGACCCGCGTTCAGCCCTCGATGGACAGGTGCGCGTACAGGATGACACCAGTTACAATTTTGAGCGTTTCCAGCCCATTCGTAGTATCTCCGGCGGAATCACCGTCAAGTTCTAATCTTAAACATGTAAGTCTATGAACAGATATATCAAGCAAATCATCCTGTTGGCAGCTGCTACCCCCATGCTCTGCAGCTGCTTGGATACAGTCTATCCCACCAACGGTATGGTGCAGGAGCAAGTGAACGAGTCGACCAATGCCATCGATGGATTGGGAAATGCGGTAGCGCAGCAAATGATGAAGATCGGGTATGGCTATGGCGCCTGTGGCTTCGCAGGGCAGAGCTTAGAGCTCGATGCCATGACTGGACAGATCCCCATCGCGCAAGTCGGGTATGATTATTACAGTGCTTTTAGTGAATGCAACTACTTAGGAGCCACCTATACGTACACCTATGACACGTGGAACCTCTACTATAGCATCATCTCCAAGGCCAACTTAGTGTTGGAAGCCGGTGTTGATGTCAACGATGCGAGTGATGCAGATGCGCCAACGGTGGGCAATGCCCTCGCTTACCGAGCCCTTGCCTATCTCTACCTGACCGAGCTTTACCTCTACCGGAACACGGGATATAGCCAGTTGGATGCCCAGGCGAAGGCGGATAGCGTGCAGGGACTTACCGTGCCGATCGTGACGGAAAGCACGCAGCAGTCGGATGGATTCGAGAATCCGCGCGCCCCTTTCTATGCGATGTACCGCTTCATCCTGACCGACCTGAACCGTGCTGCGAAACTGTTGGAAGGCTATGAGCGTACCGATGCCAACCACGCAGATGCAGCTGTGGTGAATGGACTGAAAGCCCGCCTGTGGATGTGGATG
>CAJLYG010000280.1 GCA_905210845.1 uncultured Prevotella sp. | reverse complement strand
TCACCCTGTTTCTGTATATCGGGTAAGTCAAGCTCCTTTTCGGTCGCAGTGAATTCTCAAAGTTATTGGACTTGCTGCACAAGGATCCTGCGGAATTCCTGCGAAGGCACAAGAACGTGCTGGACAACATTAAGCGTTACAAGGCATATCTGAAACGTGCTGACCGTAAGGATCACAGTGTGGAAGACCGAAAGAACCTCGAACGTCATGAAGAGAAAGAGAAACTCTTCCAAATGGTTCTTGAACAACATAATTCTAACTATAAGTAACATGGAAAAGCGAATAGAAGTATTTAATTTGAGCAACCTTCCCGTTGCCCCGCTGGATTCTTTCTTTGAGCTTCAGGAGGATTTCAAGAAAAGCGACCCTGACAAACTTGCGAAGCTACAGATGCTGATTCTCACTCGTGGCTTCAAGTATTCATTCAAGGTATGGCGCGACCCATCCAACGGACACCTTATGATTATCGATGCGCACCAAAGGCGAAAGGCTTTGCTTGGCTTGCGGAAATACGGTTACATCATTCCCGATATTCCTTATGAGGAAATACAGGCTGCTGACAAGCAGGAGGCGGTAGAGGAAATTGCAGCTTACAACTCAGAGTTCGCTCAGAAGAATCCCGACACCATCCTTTTTCAGAAATACCATATCTCAACCAACCGACTGGAGACATTCAATCTTGGCTTTGAGTTGAAGAAGAACGACTACGATGTTAGCGCAAAGCCTCTCTTTGACAACGAAAAAGAAAAGGAAGAGATTAAGGAAGATGATGTGCCTATAAACATTCCCGGTACCGAGGATGCAGTATTTGCCAAGACAGGAGACGTATGGCTGCTTGGTGAGAATCGCCTTATGTGTGGCGATTGCCGTAGCAAGAAGGATGTCATCACCCTTATGGATGGCCGTAAGGCTGACATGATACTCACTGACCCACCCTACAATGTCAACTATGAGGGTGGCAATGATGACAAACTCAAGATAGAGAACGATTCTATGGACAACGACATGTTCCTGCGTTTCCTTCGCTCTTGTTTCGAAGTCATGTTCCAAGTACTCAAGCCAGGTGGTTCTTTCTATGTTTTCCATGCTGACAAAGAAGGGGAGAACTTCCGCCGTTCACTTCGAGAGAGTGGTTTCAAAATCGCGCAATGTTGTATTTGGGTAAAGAACTCGCTCGTCATGGGCCGTCAGGACTACCAGTGGCAGCATGAGCCTTGCCTTTATGGTTGGAAACCTGGTGCCGCCCATCATTGGTATACAGACAGAAAACAAACTACAGTTTGGAACTTTGACAAGCCGACTGCCAACCGCATACATCCTACCATGAAGCCAGTCGCGTTGATGGCTTATCCCATCTGCAATTCATCTTCTCATGGTGACATCGTCGTTGACATGTTCTCAGGTTCCGGCTCTACTATCATGGCTTGCCAGCAAACCGACCGCATAGGCTATGCGATGGAAATCGACCCAAAATATGTAGCGGCAAGCGTGATAAGGTTCACGACAATGTTCCCACAGCTGCCAATAAGGCTACTGCGCGAAGGTACTCTTCTGTCGGTAGAAAATACTAAAAAAATAATGGATGACTGAAAGCAAAGGCATAATCCGTAGGGCACTGGAGAATATGATATCCGATGACTATGTGCAGCAGGTACGCACATTCGGGGCATTAGACTATACACCGGAGCGCATCTGTCGCCTTCTTGGACTGAGCAAGAAGGATAGCATTTCACTCAACATGCGAATCGAGATTCCCGGAGACGTCTACCACGATGCTTACCATCAAGGACGTGCTCTCGGCGAGTATAATATCGATGCGGAGCTTGCCAAAAAGGCAGAGACAGGTGACAACGACGCGATATCTCTTCTCGAGGAAAGAAAAAACGAGCGCAAGGAGAAAGACTTGCGCCTGAAACTCTTTGGTATATGAAAAGTAGGATAGAACGACTTGACAGCATACACCCGGACCTTATTTCGGAGTTCCTTGCCACAGGGCATTGCAAAGGAATACCGGACGACATAGCCATGTTTTTAAAGCAGCTGCAATGGGCTGCAGAGATTTTCGAGTATGAGCGCAATATCACCCGTGCGGCACGTAAGCTGAAGCTACGTATTAACGCCGAGCATCATGTGATGATAGAAGAGCGCACATGCATGGCGCGTATCTATGAGGCAATCAACTATTTCCAAGTAGATTGCAACGTGCCAATCAAGGTATGGGAAAGTAATTTTGCCAACAAATACGAGGACTTGGCAAAGCTCTGCGCCTTGCAACGGGATTACAAGTCGATGAAAGCGTGCTATGACGCTGCCTTAGAGTGCCGTCGTCGTTCGTCCGAGATAGCTGAAGCCGACCACGACCTTGGTGTCACTTTCATTATTACTCCGGAATTGACACCAGAAGACCTTGGCTTCGAGAAAAAGAGCTTGAAGAAGATCGCTGACAAACACAATCGCGGCTTCTACCTGCAGCTCATAGACTCTTTGCCTATAGAGAACACAGAGAAGAAACGCTTGCTTCGTGACAGTGATATCGAGGAAGCGCAATATGAGGAGATAAATGATGACAAACAATGAACAAACGATCACCGAATTCCAACATTACTACATGAATTCGGTACAGATGCTCGCCACCATCATCGATCCGAACATGCTGTACGCCGAGTGGGGACGCGCCACCGGAAAGACTGAGGGCGTGATGGGACCGCGCATCATACGCGTGATGAATGACATGCCTGGCGAGCTCTCTTTCCTGGTACACAAGACATACGTTGCCCTTATGACAAACGTATGGCCAAGTCTACAGGCATATTTCTCTCGACCCGTGATGGTCAACGGAAAGCAGAGAGCCATGCTGGAGTACGGAATTGACTATGTTGTCGGCGAATCGAAGCTGCCAAGCCATTTCCGCCGTCCCCGTTATCCCATATCCTATGCAAAACATTCCGTTGTCTTCAGGAACGGCTCTCATCTGCAGTTGGTCAGCAGTGACCAGCCGGAAAGCGTTGCCGGGCGCAGTGCAGTGCACGCCTTTATAGAGGAGATGAAGCACAATAGCGGGGAGAAGCTCAAATCACGACTATTCCCTTCTTTGCGTGGCGGTTCGGCTGAGATA
>CAJLYG010000279.1 GCA_905210845.1 uncultured Prevotella sp. | reverse complement strand
CGCCACTCCGCTTCAGGTCACCATTGGCCTTTTTCAGCACCCCATGATTTCAAGCGGGCGATTATCTTCTCGGAGACAGTCTATGCCTTGTCGGTGATCCTGATTGGGTTCTTGGACTTGGGGCACGATCTCTATTTAGTCCTGGCCTTGGTGTTCATCTCCATGCTTGCCTCAGCCACCCAAGATAATATCACGGATGCCTTTGCCATCCTTTCTTTCGACAAGAGTGAGCGTGGCAACCTGAATGGATGGCGCTCCATGGGGCGCTATGCAGGGTCCTTTGTGGGGAGTGGCGTACTGATCATGATGCTGCATAGCTATGGTTGGAAAGTGATCTTCCCATGCCTTGGCTTCTTTACCTTTATCCTTGCAGTGCCCCTGATCATGAACGAAAATATTCAGATCAAGGAGAAATCAAGGAAGCAAAAGGCTAAGTTAGCTGATTTCATTTGGTTTTTCTCCCAGCGGCAGATCTGGCCGCAGATCGGGTTCTTGCTGCTCTATTTCGTGGGAATCTTAGGCATTCTTTCCATGATCCGCCCTTATATGGTGGATAAAGGCTTCAACCTGAAAGAGATCGGGTTCATGATTGGCATTATCGGAACGATGGGCTCCATCATCATGGCATGGGTGGCAGGAAAGCTCGTCCATCGCTTAGGCATCCATCGCTCCCGTATCCTTGTGGCGGTCATGATCATCCTCGCCCCCTTGTATTTCTTAGGCATGTCGATGACTGCTACGACCATGGTCACCTTGATCATCGGGATCCTTTTCTTGAAAATTTGCCATGCATCAGCCTCGATCGTGGTTTATACTTCCGCCATGAACTGTGTCAGGGAAGGGCGTGAGGCCACCGACTTCGCCGTGCAAGTGGCGATTATCCATTTCACGGGAATGCTGATTGCCGTTTTGGCTGGACCTGTCGGGCAACTTTTCGACTACCAAGGGCTCTTTATCATCGAGGCTGTGATTGCTGTGATCAGCCTTGTCTATGTACTTATCGTGTTCAAGGACAAGAAATAGTCTTGCAGGGAGTGAGCATACGCCAGGAAAGAGCCGAATTGAGATGAGGTAAAGGAGATGGGCAACCCTACCTGTTGCGCGCATCGTGTCGTGTAAGGACCCATCGAAGTGATAACCGTATTCTCTAAGGGATGCGAGGAAGCATCTAAGGAATCCAAAATCTGGCGCACTACCTCGGCTTCAGCCCCACTGGTCAGGGCAATGCACCTGATCGCATGCCGGTATAGGAGGTCTTTTACCTGTCCGCAAGCCTGAGCTGAAGCACCTCTCGTGAGGTAGGCAGGGATAAAGTCTACCTCACAGCCGATCGCGTTTAAAGCCCGAAGAAAGGCAGGCACGGTTTCCGGCTCCCTTAATCCTTTAACTTGAGGTCCCAATACGGCAATTCGTGTGGAACCAAGAGCATGCCTTTCCTTCAGTTCTTTGACGATTCCCATCGGACTGGGCTCTCGCGCGATGAACCGTGGGGCAACCCCTAAGCGGTCTTTCATCCATTCGATGTCTTTCCCGATGGCAAGGTAGCCAGCCTCCTGAGGCAGGCTCACATGCCCATGCTGCAAGGTTATCGCCATAGAGTCGACCGCTTTCCGACTGGTGAACACGACGTAATCATAGGAGTTGATTTTCCCCATGAATGCCGATAAGGCAGGGGCACCTTCCCGAATGACGGTTTCTATCATAGGTATACAAATCGGTGAGAAGGCAACCTTTCCTTCGCGGTTGCACGCTTTGATGGCATCCAAGAACCTGCGCGAATAGTCAGTCGGTGCCGTGATCAACAGAGATATCGCTTGCTTCATGTCAGCAAAGTTAATGAAAAGAAAGGAAATAGCCCCTGTCTGATGACACTCATCAGAACCTACACAAGCATGTTTAACATTATTTATACGCTTTCGATACAAGATATTTCCCCCTTCTGGGTTAGTATAGGGCGGTATAATAAAAAACAGTTATGAAGAAAAAGATCACAGTATCCTTGGTTGTTAGTACTTATAACTACGAGGATGCGTTGAGATTATGTTTGCTAAGTGTCAAGTATCAAACCTACATGCCCGACGAAGTGATTATCGCAGATGATGGATCGAGGAAGGAGACCCGTGATATGGTGGAGAAAATGCGCCCCACCTTGCCGTATCCGATCCAGTATGTTTGGCAGGAAGATAAGGGGTTCAGGAGGGCTGCTATCTTGAATCGTGCCTTTGCGGTATCAAAGGGTGATTATCTCATCCAGATTGATGGCGACCTGATCTTAGACCGGCATTTCGTGGAGGATCATGCGCGCCATGCCTGTCGTGGCTATCATTGTAATGGGAGCAGGACCAAGATCACGAAGGCTGCAACGGATCAATTCTTGAAGATGCCATGGGTCTATGTTCGCCCCTGGACAAAGGGCGTGAAAAGAAAGGCGAATGCCCTTCGGATGCCTTTCCTGGCTCCTCTTTTCTATCGAGAGGATCATTGTCGGGGGTGCAACATGGCATTTTGGCGGGAGGATATCCTACGCGTCAACGGTTATGATGAGGGCTATGTGAGATATGGAAAGGAGGATACCGACCTGAACGCTCGCCTCGACCGTGCAGGTGTTCGTTGCCGCCATCTGAAATTCTGTGCGATCCAATACCATCTCTACCACCCTGAGCACGAGACATTCCATGACATGAGCTTTGTCCGCTCACTGTTCGCGAAGAACAACAAGAGAGGGATCGTCCGCGTGGAGAAGGGCATCAGCCAATATCGAGAGCAGTGTATCTGAGGTATGCGGCGCGGTACGATCGCAAGTCCTGCATTTGCTTGGAGACAGGTGATGTGGAAAAGAGTATCGATGATCATGAGGATCACCATCAGAAATCCCCGCAGGAAAAGGCTGATTGCAAGCTATCCTGCGGGGATTTTCTGTGTATAGAGATTTCTTAGGTTCGTGTGGCGTGATGCCCGATGTCCACTGAGGACAGGCTATAAGTTGACTTCTACTCCGGCCATGACTGTGGCGCGCGGCATGGGGAAGCCGGCGTTGACCTCATAGCGTTGGGCAAGGAGATTCTCGCCATGGATGAAGACTAAAACAATGGCACTTGCTGCAATATATTCATTTA
>CAJLYG010000278.1 GCA_905210845.1 uncultured Prevotella sp. | reverse complement strand
GGTCAGGATGGGGCGAGAGACTGCCAGCCCTAATGCCATCAGGAAGATGCCTCCTGCCACAGCGATCACGGAGACCGTGCGTATGGCCTGCTGGATGCGGTGGTTGTCCTTCTGCCCAATGAGGTTGGCAAGGATGACATTCGCCCCTAAGGCAATGCCAACAAACAAGTTGATAAGCAGGTTGATGACAGGACCGTTCGTGCCAACGGCTGCCAAGGCCTCACTGCTGGCAAACTGTCCCACCACGGCAACGTCCACGGAATTGAACAGTTGCTGCAAGACACTGCTCGCTGCAAAGGGTAGGGCAAATGCTACTATCTTTCGCAGCAGAGGGCCATGCAGCATGTCCACTTGATGTGTCAGGGCATGACTCATTCCAGGCAAGCATCAAGTTCCCGGGTAAGCATTTCCTTATCCAAGTCCTGTCCGATAAACACCAGCTTGATCATGCGGTCGCCATAATGCTCATCCCAATCCTTCCGCAGGTTCTCCTCGCGGGCAAGCAGTGGGTCCAGTTGCTCCTTGGGCATCGTGGCAAGCCATTGCCCAGCCTGCTTGATGGTTTGCTGCTTGCCAGCCTGTTCAAACAGATAGCACATGTCCCGTTCATCCTCAAAATAGCAGATACCCTTAGCGCGAATGATATTCTTGGGCCATTTCCTCGCCACAAACTCATCGAACTTGCCTAAGTTAAAGGCGGGACGGCGGAAATAGACAAAGGTGCCGATACCGTATTCATCCGTTTCTCCCTCTTCCTCGTTCTCTTGGTTTTCCAAGGACTGTATCCAACCCGCCGACTGGATCTCACGGTCGTAATCAAAGCGGTGAGTGTTCAGGATCTTGTCTAATTCAACATCCCCATAGTCACATTCAATGATCTCTGCCTTGGGCTGCAATGCCTTGATAATGTGCTTGATCCGATTTCGTTCTTCAAGTGATACATCAGATGCTTTATTCAGCAGGATCGTGTCACAGAACTCGATTTGCTGTGTCAGCAGGCTCTCAATGTCATCCTCTTCGATACCGTTCCGCATGAGGTCGTCCCCACAATTGAACTCACTTTGCATGCGCATGGCATCAACGACGGTGACGATACTGTCGAGGCGCGCGACTCCATTCTTGATAAACTGTGGACCTAAGGTAGGGATCGAGCAAATCGTCTGCGCAATGGGCTCCGGCTCGCAAATGCCACTGGCCTCGATGACAATGTAGTCGAACCGCTTTTGGTTGATGATGTCCTGGATCTGGTTGACCAAGTCCATCTTCAGCGTGCAACAAATACAGCCATTTTGGAGCGCCACCAAACTGTCATCGCCCTGACCGACAACGCCGCCTTTCTCGATCAGGCTGGCATCTATGTTGACTTCACCGATATCATTGACGATAACGGCAAACTTAATCCCTTTCTCATTTCCAAGAATCCTGTTCAACAGCGTAGTCTTTCCACTGCCTAAATAACCCGTAAGCAGCAAGACGGGAACTTCTTTTTTTTCCATTCTATGTAATATTACCAATGATTACTTCTTGTCTAAAAGACCTTGCAAAAATAGTGCCAACTATCATAAATTGTCATCTCTTCCCTCCTGTTTTGTCTTTTTTGTAGGGATAAATTTTCCCGTTTCCATGATTTCCATTACCTTTGCCGCACAGATGGACGAAAATCATATCATAGAAGAAGGGAATGAGCCCCAACCGGTACCGTCTCGATGGAACCGGTGGATGGAGAACACCTGTGGCTTTGCCATCGGCCTGTTTTTCGTAGACCTGACTTTCAGCATCCTTCGAATGGCTTGTGAGTTCCTGTCTTCTTACCTGCATCTCTCCCTCTACCAGGAAGAACTCTTGACGCTGTCGGTCATCACGGGGTTTATTCTTATCGTGTTTTGGAAATCCAACCTGTACTTCAGGGCCATGCTTCTCTGCTACGGGCTGATCGTCTTAGGTGTGCAATTGTCAACGGGATGGGCCGACTTCCAGTTTATCCCCGACCTGCTCAGACATTTCCTGTAAGCATGGAACCCACCCGCCACCCTCGTTCAAGCACCGCCATTTGCCTGCTCCGAGCCAGATGCATCCCATGCGTTCATTTCGATAGCAAATATAAGCATTTTTTCCGAGATATGCAAGCGTTAGACTATACTTTTTCAAAGAGAATTGAAAGCATGGAAGGTAAACTCGGAAAACGTTCCGAATCCTCGGGAAATACCTCGTTCCTTCGTCATTTTTTCATTCCAAATATGAATAAATCCGCCCCAAGGCTTGCGGATCTCAATTTTATTTCGTATCTTTGTAACATGTTAAATTAATTACAAGTATCTAGAACATGAAAGCAAAACTAAAAAATGCCCTCCATGGTGACTATATATACCGGAGTGCCATGAACTCGTTCGTATCAAAACTGACCCGAAATTTCAAATGGCGGGACGTGTTATTATGCTCCCTGTCCTGAACGGGACAGGGGAGAAAAGGCAAGGAATGCCGGTATGGTGTGACTGCCGACCGGACATAATCGTGACAGGCGATCTTCTATAGCCTGACACAACTTATAGTCAAAACACATTCATTCACTATAAAAAATGATTATCATGAAAAAAGTTCCGTTTATTCAGATTCCCAAGGACTTCTTGGAAAGACCTCTTATTGACGACATGCTCCAGGAAGGGGGCGCCACTACCGTGGGCGTTTACCTGATCCTCTTGCTCTATCTCTCGCACAGGCGCAACTGCGTGGGCAGCTTCTCCTATTCCACCTTGCGGATGCTCGCCATGGTGTCGCACAAGTCGGTGAGGTACGTCAAGAACGTTATCCTCAACTACGGACAGTTCCGCGTCGACGAGAAGGGGAAGTCCTTCACCTGTCCCGACCTGCAGCGTTCGTTGCACATCCACGAGACGATCCAAAGACTCTTCACGGACGACGAAGAGGAGGACTCGGAAAGTGATTCCAAATTGAATGATAACGCGTTGGAAAATGCGTCTAAATTGAATGCAAATTCAAAATTCGTGCGCGTACCTAATATCCGCGCGCGTATAAATAGAGATAAAGATAAAAATCAAAGAAAAAAAGAGGGTGTATCAAAATTCTGATGCATCCTCTATTTCTTATTATTTATGAAAACAA
>CAJLYG010000277.1 GCA_905210845.1 uncultured Prevotella sp. | reverse complement strand
TAGATGCCATTGCGCTTGATGGAGCCACCGCCGTAGGTGAGCATCACCTTCGGACCGTAGTGTTTCAATTCCTCGGCCAGGCTGTCGAGAGCCTCCTTGCCAAAATGAACCCGCGTGGGATTCTCATAAGTGAAGTTTCCTAACATGATTTTCCTTTCTTAATAGTTATTTGCTGATGCATTGTTCATCGCTGGCAAAGTTACGCATTATTTTCCAAATGACAACTACCAAGATTGCGGACGTTGCAACCCAATTTGGGGGAGGGTACGAGCTTCCGTATTTGAGGGATTTTTCCCGTAATAGGGGTAAGAGCCGTAAGGCTGGAAGTCTGTAACTTTCCAGCGGACATAAAACAGTCATCTTCAGAAGAATATTCATCGTCTTGGCCATGCTGGTGACTGTTATCGTGGCAAGGGCACAAAACAATTAAGAAAAGAAGGTATATGAAAACGATGAGACTGATGATCCTGGCACTCGCTTAGGACATCAAGACTTGCAGAAACTGGGATGGCTCTACTACATTCAGCGATGAGGCAGTAAAGTCATCAACGTTTCGGTATAAATGAAATACACGTGTCATTTGTACTTTTCCTCCCCATGTTTATGCATAGCGGCCTTGTCGTCAATGGCAGGACCACCATTTATATCCTTGACTATATCCGAAGCGCGGGTCAATGACCAAATCGGCCTTGGTGATTCTATTTTTCTTACTATCGCCAATAGCCTTCTTCACATACCGGCTAATGCGCTCCAACAGGCTGTTGTCATCTATCTCCTGTATGGAGTTAAGCAATGATGTTTTAAGTTCACTTCGCGCACCTTTTCTCGCCATGGCAGAACTCAAACGAGTTTGGTTCTGCTCATTTGGCTTACGAAAACGTTCAATAGCTGTCATAATTTCATATCTTGTTTCCTCTCTTGCAGAGATAAGGGTTTTATCTCAAAGTACAAAATCAAATATATCAAAAAAACAGCCGGAAAGCTGAACGGTGACTTTCCGGCTGACAAGAAGGCTAACGAATGCTTGGTCAGTCCATCACGATTGGTCTATAAACAACTGACTGAGAGTGTATGTAACATAGGCAAATTCTATTTCGTTCCCCCTCCAAGGGCCTGGTATAGGCTGACGACACCCTGTATCATGCCGTAGGTGTCGTCGAGGGTGGTGAGCTGCGACTGCAACAGGTTGGCCTCAGCGGTGAGCACTTCGAGGTAGTTGGCCGAGTCGCTATGCGCCATGAGCTGCCGCCACGCCACCATCGCCTCGTCATGTTGCAGTTGGGCAATGCGCAGGTTGGCGCGGTTCTGCCCCCGGTCGAAGACGGGCTGCGTGAGCTGGCCGATGGCGTTGGCTATCCACTTCCCCGGATTGCTCACCACGGCTCCCGCGCTGTTGGTCCAGCCGAGGGTGCCGCTGAGCGTGAGCGAGGGATAGAATGCCGCACGAGCGATATTGACGTTGTAGAACGTCTGCCGTAGCCGCTGCTCCGTCTGCCTTATGTCGGGACGACCGTCGAGCAATGCCGCCACTTCTACCGGTTGGTGCAGGAGCATTTCCGCGAGCACCGCAACGTGGGATTCTATGCCGGTGAGCTCTGCGTGACAGCCAACTACTTGGCCGTCATCATCCGGAAATATGTGCCGCTACTTCCGGCGTGCCACAGGGCAAGCCTTGGAGGAGTATCGCAGGACGATGAAATGAAGCGTTTCCTGAAAAACCCATCCCCTGCCGCTCACAAAAAAAAGGGTAACCCTCAGGCCACCCTTTCTTCTATCAGTCGATATATATTTTTTAACTATACCAAATCGAGGTCTCCGTGAATGAATAACGATCTTCATCCTCATTGTAAATGTTATCCAACTCATAACTCTCTTGGTCATGAGACTCTTTTAACTGTTTCATAGTAAATCCTCCCGCGGCTATATAGTCTCCTCAAGCCTCCTTTTGTTAACATAGATGCTGAGACTGCACCCTTGTGCTTTCATTTATTCGCAAATATATAAAATATTCCGATAGAGTGTATCTACAATTGCATTATTTAACATATTTGTCATTCCTGCTACAAAAAAATTAGACCTCGCCCTTACAAGTGAAACAATGGAGTTCATTTTGGCATAGTAAAGAACGACATACGTCAGGTTGCCGACTTAATATCACCATAGGCTGCTTACCTGTCTTTGAACGCTAAGGTGAAGGCTGCACGAAACCAATATGAAAGAACTCGCGATGGAGAAAGGGCTGAAGAGAAGGAAGACCATCGGAACAAGTTCACTAAAAAGCCTCGCTTCACAGCGGGGCTTTTAGGATTGTACAAAAACATTATGAATCTATTATTTGCGAACAAAATTTTATTTCCAACGAATTCTCATTTATATTCTAACGCTCAATAACGAGTGCAAAGATAGTGGATTATCCCAATCCATGCAATACCTAAATCATGGTAATTCCACAAATACCTACTCCTGAGGAGAATAAAGATGCATTATATGAGCAAAATATTTGCATTTTACGCAAATTTTTATTAACTTTGCAATCAGAATACCCAGAATAACATTTCGATCTCACGTATGCCAGAAACGAATATGGACTCTAAACAAAACTTAAAGACTCTCTTCAGCCAAAAGAACTTGGTTAGGATGGGAATCGCCATTCTCATCTTTGGCTTGGGATTCCTCACGGGTTTCCACACGGGGGAAAGCCATCATATCATCGTACAGCCTGAATTGGGCACGAACGAGGCTCTTGACAGCGTTGCCGAGCAGTTGCCGGAAGGATCGAGGATCATTGCCAAATTCACGGATGACAGGCATGCTCTTTATTACTTGAACAGTGGTCACTTGATGAAGTTCGACGCGAAATCCAAGATGTTAGACGAGGTCAATCTCAACGACCTGAACACGAACGTCAAGATTTACTACGACGACCATGTGGATACGACTGGCATCATCTCTGCCAAGCTTTCCCCAGACCAGCAGTACTTGATCCTCACCGCAGTGACCATGGCCCCCGATGACGAGACGGAGGGCAATTACACCTTAGTATCCTTCAAACTGGATACAAGGACCATGAATATCCTGCCCTACACGCCTCCTGCACCCAAGGTCAAGGAGAAGAAGGACTCTCTTCTGCGCAAAAAATCTGCGGCAGAACGTTTTCAGCCATTT
>CAJLYG010000276.1 GCA_905210845.1 uncultured Prevotella sp. | reverse complement strand
ATAAAAATAAACTTTCGTTTCTTTTGTATTTCTCTCGATTTGCAGTATCTTTGCATACATGGAAATATATTTCGAAGGTCTTATCATAGCCGTTAGTACATTCTTGATTATTGGGATGTTCCATCCTTTGGTGATTAAAACTGAATATTACACGGGAACTCGGTACTGGTGGGTATTCTTAGTGACAGGGATCCTCTGCATTTTGGGGTCTTTGTTGATTGAGAGTACGATCCTCTCTGCAATCGTAGGGGTGACCGGGGCTTCGTTGCTATGGAGCATCGGTGAGCTGTTTTCACAGAAACAGCGCGTGGAGAAGGGCTGGTTCCCCATGAACCCCAAGCGCAAGGAGGAGTACAAGAGGAAAGACGGATAGGACGCGGTTACGCGACTGACTTGTCGTCGGTTGCCCCTCGTCTCGGAGGACGAGCCGCTTTGTTTTTGGGTCATCACCTTCACTTTTTTGAGAAGAATGGAGGTGAAATGCCAACTTATATGTATATTTGTAGCATGAAAACCGTATTATTGCTGATAGGAAAAACTGCGAACAAGCATTTCGTGGCAGGCATCAACGACTATGTTGAGCGCATAGGGCATTATATGCCATTTTCTATCGTCACCATCCCTGACATCAAGAACACGAAAAATCTCAGTGAGGAACAACAAAAGGCGCGGGAAGGAGAACTGATCCTCCACCAATTGCAACCGTCTGATACGGTTGTCCTCATGGATGAGCATGGAACGGAGTTCAGAAGCATGGAATTTGCGGAATGGCTTCAACGAAAGCAACAGACGGCAAGGCGCCTGGTCTTCGTCATCGGCGGTCCGTATGGCTTTTCCCAGGCTGTTTACCAGCGGGCAAACGAGAAGGTCTCCTTGTCGAGAATGACATTTTCCCACCAGATGGTACGGCTGATCTTCACGGAACAGGTCTATAGGGCGTGCACCATCATCAAGGGGGAGCCTTACCATCATGAATAAAGGATAAAACAGAGGAGGTATAGGATGACAGCAAAAGGATATGGATGGACACGGGAGTATATACAGCCTACTCTCTCAGAACCCAACATTCGGGTCACATTGGATCGGGTAAAAGAGAACAGGTCATGGAAAAGATAATATGTATCTTTATCGCTTTTCTCCTTTCTCTCTGTGCATTTGCGCAGAGAAACGAGATTTATAGCCCTCGCATTGCTTCCCTGCAGGTTGTGGCTGGCGACGACTGGCTCTCGCCGCCTGTCATCAACTTGGCAGGGGAATCACCTATCCATATCAGTTTTGACGACCTCACCCACGACTATCATCGCTATTCCTACCAGATCCAGCACTGTGAGGCCGACTGGTCGCCTTCTACCGGCATCTTTGCAAGCGACTATATTGAGGGGTTCTCAGAAGGCAATACCATCGACGGCTACATCGAATCCTTGAACACCAACGTCCTCTACACGCATTATTCCTTGCAAATCCCCAATGATAGGTGCAAGTTAAAGATGAGTGGCAATTATACCGTCACAGTCTATGATGAGGATGATGACAGCCGTCCCGTGTTCAAGGCGTGCTTCATGGTTGTGGAACCGAGGATGGGAGTTGGCTTGGGAATGACGACCAATACGGATATCGACATCAATGGAAGCCATCAGCAATTGGTCATGGAGGTGGCTTATAACGGCTTGCAGGTCACCGACCCCGCTACGCAAGTGAAGACCGTGGTCATGCAGAACGGTCGGTGGGATAATGCGGTGGTCAACCCCAATCCTCAGTTTATCAGTCAGGACGGATTGAAATGGGACCATAACCGCTCGCTGATTTTCAGCGGAGGGAACGAATACCATAAGTTTGAGATGCTGGATGTCAACCATACCACGATGGGAATGGAGTCGATTCATTGGGATGGCTCACAATACCATGCCTACCTTTGGGAAGATGAGCCGCGCCCAAGTTATATCTATGATGAAAGCGCGAATGGTGGATTCTATATCCGCAACAGCGATAACGAGGAAAATGACAGGTTGTGCGAATACCTGACCGTGCATTTCCGGTTGAAAGCCCCAAGGCAAAATGGAACGGTCTACCTGAACGGGACGTGGACGAACGATCAGTTCTTGCCCATCTATCAGATGACTTACAATGACATTGACCAGTGCTATGAAGGGACTGTCGTCTTGAAACAAGGCTATTATTCCTATCAGTATCTCCTGATGAAGCAGGATGGGACCACTTCCTTCCTATCCTCTGAGGGCTCATTCTACCAAACAGAGAATGCTTATCAGGCTTTCGTATATTATAGAGGTATAGGGGAACGTACCGATCGACTGGTCGGCTATCAGCAAATTCATACCCGATAAGGCAATCCATGCTGACCAGGATGAATGAATAAGATAGTTGCCACTCTGCCTTTTGATAGCGATGGGACTGCTACTTATCGTTCATGTTTTAGTTTATACGTCATTTTATAACACATTGATATTGAATGATTTATAAATAATATAATAAAAAGAGCTTCGGCATAGGATCCCCATCCTTGCAGGAGGTAACCTTTGACACGCTAATCGATAACCTTTTAGGAGCTTGGAGACAAGCTGTTGGGCTTCAGGAGATGACCTTTTCCAAAATGTTTAAGGACATAAATAATCCTGTGGGTCGATTTTTCCCCAAGAAGTATTGCCATATTAGAAAATATTCCTTACCTTTGCGAACATGAAAGGAATTCTCTTAACACTGCTGATTCCCTTTTTAGGGACAATGATAGGAGCCGCCTTTGTCTTCTTCATGAAGGAGAAGATGCCGCTCCGTTTACAGAAAACGCTCTTAGGCTTTGCCTCTGGTGTGATGGTAGCTGCATCGATCTGGTCGCTGTTGATCCCGAGCATGGAGATGAGCACGGGTATGGGCAAGTGGCAAGTGGTGCCAGCAGCTATTGGAATGCTGTTAGGCATGGCTTTCCTGCTATTGATCGATACGGTGACCCCTCACCTGCATGTTGATGGTGATCATCCTGAAGGACTGCCGGCACATCTCTCCAAGACGACAATGCTCAACTTGGCAGTGACCATACACAACTTCCCAGAGGGAATGGCGGTGGGCGTCATGTGTATCGTGGTGCTGATCTCCGTGGGTCTCGGATATGAACAGGCATACCGCGAGAGCATCGAGGCACTGGGCAGCCTGACAAAGATCGATGTGACGCCTGCCACCGGCGATTA
>CAJLYG010000275.1 GCA_905210845.1 uncultured Prevotella sp. | reverse complement strand
TCAAGCAAGCTTGGCTCTGCTCATTTGGCTTAACGAAAACGTTGGCTTTCGCCTACCTTTTCTCGCCATGGCAGAGCTCAAGCAAGCTCGGCTCTGCTCATCTGGCTTATCGAAAACGTTTAGGTTAGTAAATCACAAGTCCGATGATACCACATGCCAACATGACCAAGATGGGATTCACTTTCCATTGCTTGGTGGCGAAGAAGGCAGCGATAAAAAGGACGATGCTTAGGATAAATAAAGGCAGATTAACGGATGGTGAGCCGAAGTTTTCCTTGTTCATCAACAGTAATGCTGCGGCAGCTATCATCCCAATGATCGTGGGTCGCAATGCCTTGAAGATATTTTCCACTGAGGGTTCGTCCTTATGAGTGAGGAGGTAATGGCTGATACTGATCATTAAGATGAACGGCAACCACATGATGGCAAGGGATGCCATGACCGCAGCGATACATCCCACCCATGCGGGATATCCGTTGTTGATGCACGCCACATATCCGACATAAGTCGCGCAGTTGATGCCAATAGGGCCTGGCGTTGACTGACTGATGGCAACAATATCCGTGAACTCAGCGTTCGAGAGCCAGTGGTTGTTGACAACAACCTCGTTGTATATCAACGAAAGCATGGCATAACCACCACCGAAGTTAAAGATACCAATCTTTGAAAAAACATAGAATAACCGAAGGAAAAGCATATTTTATCTTATATATTGCGTTTGAGAGTCCATTTTCCATAAAAGAATCCGGCAGTGCCAGCCACGAGGATGACCCATATTGGTGAAACACCCATCCAAGCGATGAGTACGCAGGATACGATGGGTATCCAGAAGTTATGGCGGGAGATATGAGCGGTCTTCGCCATATTGAAACAAGGTGCTGCAATCAATGCCACAACAGCTGGTCGTACCCCTTTGAAAAACTTTTCCACCCAGGGATTACTCCTGAATGAATGGAAGAATAGGGCGATAAGGAGAATGGCGATGATGGAGGGTAGGGCGATCCCCAAAGCCCCGACAATACCGCCCCAGACTCCTTTCAACTTATACCCAATATGACTGGCTATGTCAATGGAGAAAATACCTGGCGTGGTCTGGGCTACGACCATGATATCCATGAACTCCTGCTTGTCAAGCCAATGGTTCTTGTCTACGAACTCCTGCTGCATGATGGGAATCATGGCATAACCACCTCCTAAGGTGAATGCCCCGATTTTGTTGCAGGTAAGGAAAAACTTTAATAACATCTTCTCTTTCTTCTTAATTGCCTGCAAAGGTACTCCTCTCTTTCATGATATTCAAATAAATCGAATTAGAAATCTCTAATCTCAACTTAAAGCCTTATAATGGCTTTTTGCCAAGGCTTTTCTTCTTTCTTTGTAATTTTGCACCCGAATGGAAACAGAAGTTGTATAGAGATGAAAGTAACAGGAATCAATGGATTGTTTTTTCTTTTATGTGCTGCGTCTTGTCCCCAAATGGCAAGAACGCAAGATCGTCCTTTTCATCCCATAGCATCCTACCGTGTGGTGACTCTTGGGATGGTGGACAGCATGGTGGTGAAGAACAGTCTCCCTCTACAGTCTGCCCTTTTGGAAACGGAGAAAGCAGAAGGACAGTTGCGTCAGGTCCGTCTTTATGAGAACCCGCAGGTGCAGTTCATGCATAATGTCCGGAACCCTAATAATAAGAGGTGGTTGGACACAGGGCATGATGGAGAGACGGATGTTCAGGTCAGCCAGTCTATTGCCATCGGCGGTCAGCATTCTAATAAGGTGAAACAGGCTCGCGCCGATGTGAAAGCCTCGCAGGCTGGCTATTGGGCATCCCGTTGGGAGATCTGCCATGAGGTGAGGCAGAATTTTATTGATCTGTATGACGTGCAACAGAAAGAAAAGGTTTATGAATTGGAAATCGGGTCTGTGGAAAGAATCCTCAAAGCCTTCCAGAAACAGATGGAAAAAGGCAATGTATCGAAGATGGAGGCTTTCCGTATCCAAACGATGTTGAGTCAGTTGCAAGCTGAGCTCTCTGCGCTCCGCTTGCAGGAGAACGACTTACAAGCACAGTTGCATACTGCCATGAACATGCAGGACTGTGTGCCGGTGATAGCCCATTTAGATGAGAATGAGTTGATGGGACTTGCTACACGAATGACACTTTCCCTTGCTTCTGTTCTTGGGAATCCAGTCTCGCTCTCTCCATTTGTTGATCGTAATCCCTCTCTACAACAAGTTAGGTTCCAGCAGGAATCAGCACGTTATCAGTTGAAATCTGAGCAAGCAGAGGCGTTGCCCCATATCAGCGTGATGGGGGAGTACGATAAGAATGGTAGTATTGGTCATAACTTCTTTGCCATTGGCACTACGGTCACCGTTCCTCTTTGGAACCGGAACCAAGGAAATGTCCGGACTGCAAAAGCTTCTTATCGACAGGCACAGATGGACAGAGAGTACAAGGAATCGGCTCTTCGTAGGCAAATCCTACGCGACCATCAGGCTGTACAAACCTGTATGAGAACGGTAGAAGAGCAAAGGAAAATGCTTTCTCAAGAATTGGAAGAATTGCTTCTGGCAGCAGAGAGCCAGTTTATGAAGCGCAACATCACGCTATTGGAGTTTGTCGATCTTTATGGCAGTTATCGGGACACACGGTTTCAGATGTTAGACACAAGGGTACAGTTGTTCAAAGCTGTTGAAGACCTGAGGGAAGATCTTGCCGATGGAGGAGAATAAGTAAATCAGAAGGATGATGAAAAGGAATTATATATATGTGGTGGCAGGCGTCTTTATTTGTTCGTCCTGCTCGACAAGAGTCAAACAGTCGGTTCAGGAGCAGCGTCTTGATACCTTAGAGAAAAGTCATGTGGTAGCTTTGTCGACTGCCAAGATGAGAGCTGTGGATGACGAACTGGTCTTGAATGGTACCGTCGCTTGTGATGAAAGTTTGTTGGGAAAGATTTTTGTGCCTTGTACGGGGAGGGTGAACGGTCTCCGTGTCGAAGTTGGTGACAGGGTCTCCGCGGGACAGCAATTGGCAGTGGTGCATAGTGAGGAAGCTGCAGATTACAGGAAAGGCTTGAATGAGGCGGATGCAGAGATCCGCCTTGCCCAACGCGACTACCGGATGCAATGCGACATGCACCAGTCGGGTATGGCTTCTGACAAAGATGTAGCGGCTGCCCGGGAAAGGGTGCTTGTCGCGAATGC
>CAJLYG010000274.1 GCA_905210845.1 uncultured Prevotella sp. | reverse complement strand
AGAAGTCCTTGGGAATCTGAATAAACGGAACTTTTTTCATGATAATCATTTTTTAATAGTGAATGAATGTGGTTAAACGGCACGATTCGTGCCGCTTGCAGTTGATAGAACTACCCTACAAAGATAGCAAAAATCATCCATATTTCCAAGCAATAGGGCAGTTAAAATACAGCTCATCGTTACTTTTGAGTTAGATTTGAAACAGTTTTGAGACAGAACACCCTAAAATTAACATATAATATATTGATAATCAAATTATTACAGATTTATATTAAAAACCTATTCAGAGCCTATTCCGAGGCTATTTTCAACCTATCTGAAACCCATTTCCGACCAATTGTCCTCCATAGAGTGGCAAGATCTTTTATAGGCGAGCCTTCCCTTGTCTGAAAAGGGGAACATGGCATCAATCAGGGAACAACCTGAAAATCAGGGGAAAAACGCATGAAAAGACCTATGATATTTGGTAATACCAATAAATTTTAGTACCTTTGCACGCTAAATGACATAATTAAGGTAAAAAACATGATAACAGTCACAAATCTCGCGATCCAGTTTGGCAAAAGAGTGCTATACAAGGACGTCAACATTAAGTTTACCAGTGGTAACATCTATGGCATCATCGGTGCCAACGGAGCCGGGAAGTCTACGCTGCTCAGAGCCATCTGTGGGGATCTCGAACCCAACAAGGGGACCGTGGAGCTCGGTCCAGGCGAACGCCTGTCCATCTTGGAGCAGGACCACTTCAAATACGATAACTTCACCGTCATGGACACGGTGCTCATGGGGCATCAGCCTCTGTGGAAGAACATGAAGGAGCGCGAAGCCCTGTATGCCAAGCCAGAGATGACCGAGGAGGACGGCAACCGCGCCGCCGACCTTGAGCTGAAATTTGCCGAGATGAACGGCTGGGAGGCTGAGAGCAACGCCGCACAGTTGTTAGGCAACTTAGGCATCAAGGAAGACAAGCATTACAACCTGATGTCGGAACTGTCGAACAACGAGAAGGTGCGCGTCATGCTTGCCAAGGTTCCGGATTGCTCCTGAATGTTCGGGCATCCCGACAACTTGCTGCTCGACGAGCCTACCAACGACCTCGACCTCGATACCGTACAATGGTTGGAGGAATACTTGAGCAACTTAGAACAGACCGTCTTAGTGGTGAGCCACGACCGCCATTTCTTAGATGCAGTATCCACTCAGACCGTGGACATCGACTATGGCAAGGTAACTGTCTTCGCAGGCAACTACTCCTTCTGGTACGAAAGCTCACAGTTGGCATTGCGCCAAGCCCAGAACCAGCGAATGAAAGCAGAGGAAAAGCGCAAGCAACTTGAGGAGTTTATCCGCCGTTTCTCTGCCAACGTGGCCAAGAGCAAGCAGACGACCTCGCGCAAGAAGATGCTCGAGAAGCTGACCGTTGAGGAGATACGGCCTTCCAGTCGCAAGTATCCCGGCATCATCTTCACCATGGAGCGGGAACCAGGAAACCAGATCCTCGAAGTGGACGGACTGAAAGCAGTGGACGCAGATGGGACCGTGCTCTTCGACCATGTATCCTTCAACATCGAGAAAGGACAGAAGGTAGTCTTCCTGAGCCATAATCCCAAGGCCATGACAGCACTTTTCGAGATTATCAACGGCAACCGGCAAGCTGACGCAGGCACCTATAAATGGGGAATCACCATCACCACAGCCTATCTCCCCCTCGACAATACGGAATTCTTCCAAAGTGACATGAACTTGGTGGAATGGCTGAGCCAATACGGGGTGGGCAACGAGGTAGCCATGAAAGGGTATCTCGGGCGCATGCTCTTCTCGGGCGAGGAAGTGCTGAAAAAGGTGAACGTCCTCTCCGGAGGCGAGAAGATGCGATGCATGATCGCACGCATGCAGCTCAAGAACGCCAACTGCCTGATCCTCGACACGCCGACCAACCACCTCGACCTGGAGAGCATCCAGGCCTTCAACAACAACCTGGTCGGGTTCAAGGGAAATATCCTGTTCTCCAGCCACGACCACGAGTTCATCGAGACCGTTGCCAACCGCATCATCGAACTGACTCCGCAGGGCACCATTGACAAGCTCATGGACTACGATGACTACATCTACGACGAGAATATCAAGGCACAGAAAGAAAAAATGTACCAGAACTAAGGCGACGGAGGAACAGTTCTTGGCATAAAATTTGCTGAATGACTTGGAAAAGAAAGGTAACCCAACATGAGTAAAGAAAAGAAAATCAAAATAGAGGACGGCAACGCTGAGGAGAAGGAAGCCCAGCAGCCGTCTAACAACAAGGAAAAGCAGGCATGCCCAAAAGGGGATGCCAAGCAAGAGCATACTGACAACACTGACGAAAAGGCAGAGGAAACCAAGGGCTCTGACACACCTGAGGAGAAGGACCCGCTCAAGGAAGCACAAGCCGAGATCGACTCGCTCAAGGACAAATACCTCCGTGCCGTGGCAGAATTCGACAATTACAAGAAACGCACACTGAAGGAGAAGGCTGAGCTGATCCTGAACGGCGGGGAAAAGACCATTACCGCAATCCTGCCTGTATTGGACGACTTCGAGCGCGCGATCGAAAACAGCGAGAAGACAGATGACGTCAAGGCCCTGAAGGAAGGCATGGACTTGATATACAAAAAGTTCGTCAAGACCTTGGAAAGCCTCGGCGTCAAGAAAATCGATACCCACGACAAAGACTTCGACGTGGACTACCACGAGGCCGTGGCCATGGTGCCGGGCATGGGCGACGAGAAAAAAGGAAAGGTGATTGATTGTGTCCAGACGGGATATACCTTGAACGACAAGGTGATCCGCCATGCGAAGGTGGCTGTCGGACAATAATAACAGATGGATTGAGGAACAATGGCTAAACGTGATTATTACGAGGTGCTTGGTGTCAGCAAAGATGCCACCGATGAAGAGATCAAAATAGCATACCGCAAGCTTGCCATCAAGTACCATCCCGACCGCAACCCGGGAAACAAGGAAGCTGAAGACAAGTTCAAGGAAGCCGCAGAGGCATACGACGTGCTCCACGACAAGGACAAGCGCGCAAGATACGACCAGTTCGGCTTTGCCGGAATGGACGGCGGCGCCGGGGGCTTCAGCGGAGGGTTCTCCTCGATGGACGATATCTTCAATATGTTCGGCGATATCTTTGGCGGGCATACGGGCTTCAGTGGCGGAGGCGGCGGCAACATCTTCCGGGGACTTCAGGGC
>CAJLYG010000273.1 GCA_905210845.1 uncultured Prevotella sp. | reverse complement strand
GCTTCGATCGCCGTCACACCGAGCTGATTGAGCGCGGTGTTGTACTGGTTCATGATGCCCTCGATGCCGTCCAACATATCCCCGGTCTTCCAGCCGGCCATCGCCATATACTCCATAGCGGAGGCAGCTTCGGAGGTAGCAGCCGGAGTGGCGGCGGCTTCGGAGGCGGTCACAGATAAATAGAAAAAGAGAGTTATTAATAATAAGTTGCGAAAGGAGTCATCTCAGCAAGGAGGTGGCTCCTATTCTATTTCAAGAGGATCAGGCGACAACAAATAGCAGGTCAGAGCATGAGGACGCGGATCTCCGCGTTCGTCATCTTCTGGATCTCATTCATCGGTTTCTTGAAATAAACGCTTTGGATGGCCTTGTTGATGATGCCATGTCCCACTGCGAGAACAACCCGGTCAGGATAAGAAACCTTCACATAGGTAAGGAAATTCTGTGCCCTTGACTTCAAGTGTTCCAAGGTCTCGACGTTCTCTGGCCATGATTCCTTCCAGTCGATGTCAGGGATATGCTTTCCCGTGAAGTCCCCCCAGTCGCGTTCCCTGAGCAGCGGTGTTGTCTCTATCGGCAAATGGTGCGGTTCTGCAATGATCTTGCAGGTGTCTATAGCGCGTTTGAGGTCACTGGAGAAAAACACCTCAATAGGCTCATCCTTCAGTTGCCTGCACACTTCCTTTGCTTGTGCGATGCCCTGGGCATCTAATTCACCAGGCTCCTGCCCTTGTAAGATTTGCTTTACGTTATCCACCGTCTCGCCATGACGGACCAAATATAATGTTGTCATGATGCATAAAACTAAATTCCGCCACAAAATTACAAAAAAATATTGCGATTCCAAGATAAAGTATGTAATTTTGCAGCAAATAAGTCAAGATTATGAAGTGGATACAAGGATCTTTTTTTAGAGCAATCTGCGCCATTATTGTGGGAGTGCTGCTCATCAAATATCGTGAGGAGACCGTGCGATGGATTACCGTTGCCATGGGTGTGTTGTTTTTCCTGTCAGGGCTTATCTCCGTCGTGATCTATTACAGTAGCAAGAAACATGCCGATGACATACAGGTGTACGATGTCCAGGGCAAACCGCTGACGAGCTCACGCCCTGCCTTTCCCATTGTCGGTTTAGGAAGCATGATCTTAGGCATTATCTTGGCGATGATGCCAACGACCTTCGTCACGGGTCTGACCTACATCTTTGCGGCCATTCTCATCTTAGGTGCCATCAACCAATATGCCAACCTTGCTGGCGTAACGAAATTCTGCAAGGTAGGCTTTTTCTATTGGATTCTCCCCTCGGTGATCCTATTAGTAGGCCTAATTGCCGTGATCAAGCCATCGTGGATCGCCACAGCACCTCTCTTCATCATTGGATGGTGCATGGTCATCTATGGCGTGGCTGAGGTATTGAATGCCATCGAACTACGTATCGCGAGAAATCACTTGACGAACATGACAAAGGGCGAAGGGAAAGCTATAGAGGAAGAGGGAACTACCCCGCAAGAAGACCCTTCCTAAGGACAACGGACTGCATCTTACACGAGACCCGTTCGCTGATTATCCCCTTATCGTCACATCCGTTATTTATGAATATCCTGGGGGACAATACCCTCTATGTACTTGCAGAGAATACTAATTCCCTTGACATTCATTCCTCCCTCTGGAATGATCAAGTCGGCATAACGCTTGGTCGGTTCGATGAATTGCTCGTGCATGGGCTTCAGAACCTTGATATACCTCTCCATGACCATGGATACCGTACGCCCCCGATCGATCGTGTCGCGCTGGATATTGCGGATCAGCCTCTCGTCGGAATCACAGTCTACATACACCTTCAGGTCCATCATGTCACGCAGTTTCTTATTGAGCAACGCCATGATCCCCTCGATGATGATGACCGGCTTGGGCTCTACATGGATCGTCTCAGGAAGCCGATTGCACAGCAAATACGAGTAAGTAGGCTGCTCGATCGCCTTTCCATTCCGTAAGTCGTTGATCTGCTTGATCAGTAATTTCCAGTCGAAAGCATCCGGATGGTCAAAGTTGATGGCATGTCGCTCCTCTTCAGTCTTGTCGGAAGTATCATTATAATAAGAGTCTTGTGGGATAACAGCCACGAAATCAGGAGGCAGTGCCTCCACTATTTTCTGAACTACGGTAGTCTTTCCTGACCCCGTACCACCTGCAATACCAATAATCGTCATAACTAAAGTATTATTTGTTCAAACATTGGCAGGTAGATCGCTGCCTTTTTCTCTACGCTCATCGGGTAGGCGCGTGAACTACTGGGCATGCGATACAGCCGTAAGGAGCGTCCCTCAAAGGAAAACTCCACGTAGGTGCCCACCTTCGGTTCATGAATGCCCACATGCCGGGCAAACACGGACGTAGCCAATTGCCCCGCGGTCACCACAGCCTTCAAGTCTTTCAGTTGTCGAAGCATGCTGTCGATATCCGAGGTTTCCACGATGTCCAGGTCTTTGTCGGAAGCCGTGTTCTTTGTCCTCCGTATCCGTTTTGCCGTGTCAAAGATAGCGATGCCCTTTTCCTTTAAAAAGGGGATAATGGCATCCAGGTCAAAAGTTTTCTTATCTTGCAGGACAAAATGATTCTTGTCGTTAAAAAAGGCAATGCCAAAGATCCGCCACATATCATTCTGGAAGTTTGGATAATAGAATTCCATACACCACCGTTTCGGAGCTGGCGGGAAGGTGCCCAACATCAACAGTCGCGCATGGACGGGCAAGAACGGCTCGAAAGGATGTGTCTCGATCTCCATGCTCATTTCTGCTCCTTCACTAAATAGACACATACTGGAAGATGGTCGCTATAGCCATCTAACCAGACCCCTCCTGCTGTGGTGCGCTTGGGAGTACCCTTATACTTCCCTTCCGTCTGGAACAGGTAGGGCATACGTTGGATTTTGTTCTTCCAGAACTTCAAAGAGGAATAGTCTTTCTTCCCGTCTCGGTTGAGAAGGTTAGGCGTCATGACGATCTGGTCGAACAGATTCCAAGAGCCGTTGTACTGCAACGTGCCCGTTCCTTCTTTAGCCAACAGGTCATACCAAGGATTATACATGTCCCCATCGCCCACCTGACTGATTTCCGGACGTGCCCTCAGAACCTCCTTCATGCTCTTGTTCGTCGGATCATCATTCATGTCCCCCATCACGAAGATCTTCATGGAAGGATTGACACGGAGCAGACTGTCCTTGAGAGCCTTGACCTGAAGGGCTGCATGCTCACGGTAAGAAGGACCACTGAAACGACTGGGCCAATGGCATACGATGGCGGTTACGGGCTCACCTGCCAACACCCCTTC
>CAJLYG010000272.1 GCA_905210845.1 uncultured Prevotella sp. | reverse complement strand
ATATGGCGCCCGTTCCTTATCGCGGCAATCGTAATGAGAGCGCTTTTGTGGTAGAAGTGATGAAGACGCTCGCCAAGGCTTATGGCATAAGCGAAGAGGAGTTTGCCCGACAGACTAACCTCAATGCAGAGCGGGTTTTTCCGCTATCCGTAGCGCAAGTATAGGACGCAAGCGTTCAAAACTCCTTAAATAAACATAAAAAAACAATGAAAGTTATGGTATTTCGGAGGAAAAGCAATAATTTTGCACTTCGAAATTGTTGCAGCAGCATGCTGTTTGCCATCGGTGCCTTGCTGTTTATCCCCGGCTCTCAGGTAGGCTCCTTCTATGCGTTCTTGGGTCCTTTATTCATCATTGGTTGCGGACTGGTATTCTTGGAGACGTCAGCCAATCCTTATGCCACGGAGTTAGGAGCCCCAGAGACGGCATCCTGTCGTCTGAACTTCTCGCAGTCGTTTAACGGATTGGGCAGTCTCTGTGCGACCTTCGCCGTCGGTCAGTTCTTCTTCAACGGCTCGAAAGAGGGCGGGAATGTCGTCGTTCCCTATACGATCTTAGGAATCTTGGTGGTGTTTATCGCCGTTATCTTCTCTCGGATCAACCTGCCGGAGATTAAACATGAGGTGACGGAGGAGGATAAGAGTCAGGGCACGCGGATCATGAAACTGTTCCGCTACCATCCGATGTTCGTCTTTGGGTTGTTCGCCTTGCTCTGCTATGAGATCGCGGAGATCTCCATCAACAGCTATTTCATCAACTTCGTGACCGGTCAGCATTGGATGGATGACAACACCGCCTCCATTGTCCTGACCGTAGCCTTGGCCTTCTTCATGGTGGGTCGCTTCGTTGGGAGCTGGATCATGCGCCGTGTTAGGGCAGAGAAGGTGCTGATGTACTGTGGGTTCGGAAGCGTCCTGTGCATAGGAATTGTCCTATGCGACCTCGGGACAGTCTCGATGGTCTCCTTGATCGGCAATTATTTCTTCGAGGCCATCATGTTCCCTACCATCTTTTCCTTGGCCCTGAGAGGGTTAGGCAACCTGACCAAGAGTGCGTCCTCCTTGCTGATGATGACCCCGATCGGTGGATGCGGCTTCCTGCTGATGGGAATCGTGGCAGATGCCACCAATCTGGTCACCCCGTTTATCATCCCCTTCCTTGGCTATTTCGTTGTCTTGCTGTTCGCCTCGGAACTGGCAAGGAAGAAAGACACTATCCCTCTTCATGTTTTGTAATGTGCATCTTGCAAAAAACAAATTGCACACACGGTCAGGAGTGAGAATTAAACTTTTTAACTCGACTGCAACATTAATAAACATACCATTATTTTGATAAGCCAAAATAAAATGTTAAATTTGCAGTCGGTTAAAGTAGAAGATTAGATTTAAACATAAATTTAAAAGTTATGGTCAATTACAAAGATTTAGGTCTCGTCAATACGCGCGAGATGTTCAAGAGAGCCGTTACAGGCGGTTATGCAGTTCCTGCATTCAACTTCAATAACCTGGAACAGTTACAGGCTATCATCACAGCTTCATCTGAGTTGAAGTCTCCGGTGATCCTTCAGGTTTCAAAAGGCGCTCGTAACTATGCGAACCCAACATTGCTCCGCTATATGGCAGAGGGTGCTGTTGAGTATGCAAAGGAATTAGGTTGCCATCATCCAGAGATCGTGCTCCATCTTGACCACGGAGATTCTTTCGAGCTTGTCAAGAGCTGTGTTGACATGGGCTTCTCTTCTGTGATGATCGATGGCTCCTCTAAGCCTTATGAGGAGAATATCGCGCTCACCAAGCAGTGTGTTGAATATGCTCATAAATATGATGTGACCGTTGAGGCTGAGCTCGGTGTCTTGGCTGGTGTTGAGGATGAGGTTTCTGCAGAGGAGTCTCACTATACAAAACCAGAGGAAGTGATCGACTTCTCTCAGCGTTCTGGTTGCGATTCCCTCGCTATCTCTATCGGTACTTCTCACGGAGCATATAAGTTCAAGCCAGAGCAGTGCACACGTGACCCGAAGACAGGTCGCCTGATTCCTCCTCCATTGGCATTCGATGTATTGGCAGAGATCGAGAAGAAACTTCCTGGATTCCCAATCGTTCTCCATGGATCTTCTTCTGTTCCCCAGAAGTACGTTGACATTATCAATAAGTACGGAGGCAACCTGCCTGATGCTGTTGGTATCCCAGAGGAACAGCTCCGTAAGGCAGCCAAGAGTGCTGTTTGCAAGATCAACATCGACTCTGACTCTCGTTTGGCTTACACAGCTGGCGTACGTGAAACATTGGCTCTGCATCCAGAGTACTTCGATCCTCGTCAGTACGGCAAGGTAGCACGTGCTTACATGATCGAAATGTACAAGAGCAAGATCACAGATGTGCTTGGCTCTGACAACAAGCTTGCAAACTGCGACTAAGCAATTTGACGAAAGATAATATAGGAATCCCATGTAACATTCGTGCTACATGGGATTTTTTTTCGTTCCAGCCTAGGCTTCTCCGTGTCAGTGGTAACATAAGGTCGACAGCTGTCCATGGCAGAGTTCAAGGCAAGCTTGGCTCTGCTCATTTGAAAAGGTTTCAGTTCAGCAAAGATAACGATCAGTATATGAAAAGAGAAGCTATCATGCAAAATTCTCGAGAGAATTTGATCTAATAGTAGATGTTTTGCAAAGCAAAAGATTAAGTGTTACAATAAATTCTCGAGAGAATTTAGCGAAAGAAGTGCTTTTTCTGTCAACCTCATGTCAACCTTTGACAACCTAAAAACAGGTTGCAAGCCTGATAAACACTGGGTTTTGACAACCTGTCAACCTATTTTCAAAAAAATCGCTGTGAAGTATAAAATTGTTTAGGATAATAGGTCTTTGTAGACTTTTAGTGCCACGAAGTAGACACACTAGCCCATCCCCAATGCGACCGACGCGAGAAAACCTTGGAGATGCTCACAGACTTGGTGGATGCCATGTGTGAGCTGGAATAGGATTAATTAACACGGAATGGGGGAGATGTCCCAAGGGAAAAGATTACCTTTGCACAGTTTAATTTGCCAGGTAGGGAGTGCCTGGACCATAGGATGAAGAAAATGAAGAGATATTTATTCTTGCTGATTGCACAAGTCACATTCCGCAAGTAGCATAAAACGTGAAGGAACAGATTATATTGTTTCTTATTTTGGAATTCCGCATAATGCCTCTCAACAATGTAACGAAGCAAAGTTCTCATTGTTCAATCATCTGAATAACCAATTGCATATCAAGCCATTTATATGTGATATTCTATGGTTAAATGGCTTGTCTAAGACATAAAGTTTCTTGAATTCTGTATAAATCTTATCAGCAATTTCCT
>CAJLYG010000271.1 GCA_905210845.1 uncultured Prevotella sp. | reverse complement strand
GCAGCAGTAAAAGGGAAAAAATCTGCAAAATTGTGCTTCCTTAGAAAGCGCGCCAAAGCTCATCGCGCCCGTCACGAAATGCTTCACGATCGACTCAACCGGCTCCACCTTCTTGATGTCAATCGGATTTCTCTTGAAGTCGAGGAAGTCGCGGATAAAGATAGGCTCTTCCTTCTTGTCAACGATATCCGAGAATTTCTTGAAAAGTTCATAATTGCCGGTGCGGGTTGCCAACTGCAAGGTAGCAATCGTCTCCGGATTCCAGGCATGTTTGATTCCGTCCTTACGATAATGGAACTGTCCCAAGTTCGGCAGGAAGTCCGTCTGGGTATGCTTGCCATAGGCAAGGTTATGGAAAATAATGGCATCCTTCGCGATCTGGTCGAGTCCGATCCCACCAATGGTACTGACATTCGTACCGAAATAGGTTTTCAGCAAGCTCTCCGAGAGTCCGATGCTCTCAAAGATCTTGGCCCCACGATAGGAGCGTATGGTAGAGATACCCATCTTGGCCATGATCTTCAGCAGTCCTTTCTTGACGGCTTTGATATAGTTCGCCTCTGCCGTTGCATAGTCTTCCTGGATCTTATGCCGCTTGACAAGATCGTCGAGAATAGCATAAGTCATATAAGGACATAGTGCCGACGCTCCATAGCCCAGCAACAAGGCTGCGTGCATCACCTCGCGGATCTCCCCGCTCTCGACGATCAGCGCGGTCTGCACTCGCTTCCCAACGCTGATCAGATAATGATGGACGGCACTGACTGCCAATAAAGATGGGATGGCAACGTGCGTCTCATCTACGAAGCGATCGGACAAGATGATATAGTTATACCCGTCGTCCACGCTCTTCTCTGCCTTATGGCAAAGGTCATCGATAGCTGCCCGCAGACGTTCCCCATTCTCGGAAGCTTCCTTTGTTGGCTCAAAGACAATAGGCAGTTTCACCGTATTAAAGCCTTTGTACCGAATATTGCAGAGGATATCAAGCTGGGTATTCGTCAGGATAGGATGCGGCAGTCGGACCATCTTGCAGTTGGTCTCATCAGGATTCAGGATTCCACTGCCTACACGTCCGATATACTCGGAGAGCGACATCACCAAAGACTCACGAATAGAGTCAATGGCAGGGTTGGTGACCTGCGCAAACTGTTGGCGGAAATAGTTGAAGAAAATCTGGGGCTTACTGCTCAGCACCGACAAGGGAGTATCATTACCCATTGAGGCCGTAGGCTCCTGCCCTTTGGTAGACATAGGAACAATCGTGTTATCGACATCTTCCTCCCCATACCCGAACATGATCTCATGACGGACAAGGTTGTCCATTCCGTTCTCCACCTTCCTGCCACTATGCAGTTTCTCCAACTGGATACGATTGGTATTCAACCACTGGCGATAAGGATGTGCCGTTGCTAACCGTTCCTTGATCTCACCATCATAATAGATCTTGCCCTCTTGCGTATCAATCAAGAGGATCTTGCCCGGCTGGAGCCGTCCTTTTTCTGCGATCTCCGTAGGATCGAAGTCCATGACTCCCACTTCAGAAGCGACGACCATCGTATCATTCTTGGTAATCGTGTAACGCGCAGGACGGAGACCATTTCTATCGAGCATGCCGCCCGCATAGCGACCATCGCTAAAGAGCAATGCGGCAGGCCCGTCCCACGGCTCCATCAAAATAGAATGATACTCATAGAAAGCCTTCAGGTCTTCGGAGATCGGGTTCTTGTCGTTAAAGCTCTCCGGGATCATCACCGCCATCGCATGTGGCAAGGAAAGACCACTCATCACGAAGAACTCAAACACATTGTCCAAGCTGGCAGAATCCGACATACCCGGTTGGACGATCGGTGAGATTTTCCGGATATCGCCTAAGGCCTCGGAAGAGAGGACGCTCTCACGTGCCTTCATCCAACCACGATTTCCACGAATGGTGTTGATCTCCCCGTTATGGCAGAGAAGGCGGAACGGTTGTGCCAGACTCCACGTCGGGAAAGTATTCGTAGAGAAACGACTATGGACCAGTGCCAGTCCACTCGTAAAATAATTATTTGTCAAATCTGGGAAATACTGGCGAAGTTGGAGACTTGAGAGCATTCCCTTATAAACGATATTCTTACTGGAAAGGGAACAAATGTAAAAGTCCTTGTCATCCACCCGCTTCTCGATTTTCTTCCTTATTATATATAAGGTACGTTCGAAAGTAGAGACATGGTCATCCGTCACGCCCGTGATAAAGACCTGTTTGATGGCAGGCTCCGTCTCAAGGGCAGCTTCACCAAGACAGTCAGGATTGGTAGGCACATTTCTCAAATGCATCAAGGAAAGTCCCTCGCGTTCGATCTCTTCGATCATAATGCTCAGGATAGCCTGCTGGCGTTTCTCATCCTTAGGAAGGAACACCAGACCCGTGCCGTACTTTCCTTTTTCTGGCACCGGAATACCCTGCAAAAGAATAAACTCATGAGGAATCTGCAGGAGGATGCCTGCACCATCACCAGTTTTGTTATCCGCACCTTCAGCACCACGATGCCGCATGTTCTCCAACACTTTGAGTGCATTATCAACCAGTTCGTGGCTTTTGTTACCATGAATGTTGACTACCATTCCGACACCACACGCGTCATGTTCATAGTCAGCATTGTACAATCCATTTGCTGTCTCTTGATGAGAACAGCTTTCATTGGTTCTCATTTTTGTTTGCATATATTCTAAAAAATCCGTTATTTACCTACCAAATTGAATGCAAAGTTACAAATTTACTTTCATTTTGATAAATAAATCGTCAGATTTAAGTACAGAATATTATATTAGAGATAGTCAAATTAACAATATATCAATATTCAAAGCAAAATAATAACAGATTGAAAGCAAAATGTACGATTTTACTTTCAACCTGTTATTTTATCCGATTTTCTTGCTAAAAACTATATTCTACATGATTTTCAGCAAGCACAGAATGTGCACATAGTGCCCCGAATCAATGCAAATATCCCAACCACCTCAGGATATCATTCATATTGGCGACGATCATCAACAGAAGCAAGAGGGTGATCCCGACATATTCTGCCCGTATCATGAACTTCTCACTGGGCTTGCGACGAGTTACCATCTCATAGAGCAGGAAGAGGACATGACCGCCATCGAGGGCTGGAATAGGAAGGATATTCATGAAGGCAAGGATGATGCTCAGGAAAGCTGTCATCATCCAGAACATGTGCCAATCCCAATAAGGCGGGAAGAGGCTGGATACATCTGTCCTGCATTTCCGGGATTCACTGACATGACTAAGACTTTCTTGACGATACGAAGCATCTCCATGACCGTCTCCACACTGGTGCCGGGATTGATGGCAATGCCGG
>CAJLYG010000270.1 GCA_905210845.1 uncultured Prevotella sp. | reverse complement strand
GTGTTCGTCCTCAAGTCGGGGAATGACAAGCTCGACCGCATGGTCAACATCTGGAACCAGTACCAGTGCATGGTGACCTTCTGCATGAGCCGCTCCGCCAGCTTCTTCGAAAGCGGTATCGGGCGCGGGATGGGATTCCGCGACTCCAACCAGGACCTCGTCGGCTTCGTGCATCAGATCCCCCAAAGGGCACGCCAGCGCATCATCGATATTGCCTCAACACAATTTCCCGACGGAGGATGCTACCATCAATACCAACCATTGACAAAAAGAGGCAACAATGATATCGGCGGGGGATTCAACGATGACCCCTGTTGGCTGATCTTCGGCACAGTAGCTTACATCAAGGAAACCGGGGATTTCTCCATCCTCGACGAGCGAGTACCCTTTGATAACCAACCTGGTTCCGAACGACCGCTGTTCGACCATCTGACGATATCCTTCGATCATGTCATCCATAACCTAGGTCCCCATCGACTGCCCTTGATCGGACGCGCAGACTGGAACGACTGCCTCAATCTGAACTGCTTCTCCTGGGATCCAAACGAGAGCTTCCAGACGACAGAGAACAAGAGCGAAGGCTCTCAGGCTGAGTCGCTGATGATCGCCGGATTGTTCGTCGTCACAGGCAGGAACTATGTCGAGCTCTGCCGGTACCTTGGCAAGGAGGAAGAGGCACAACGTGCGGAAAGTCACGTGAACGCCATGATCGATTCCACGCGCAAATATGGCTGGGACGGAGAATGGTTCCTCCGCGCTTATGATTTCTTTGGCCACAAGATCGGGAGCCATGAGAACGAAGAGGGCAAGATCTTCATTGAAAGCCAGGGCTGGTGCACCATGGCTGGAATCGGAGCCAGCGAAGGGCTCTGTGACCAGGCACTCGATTCTGTCAAGAAGATGATGGACAGCGACTATGGGATCGTCCTGAACTATCCCGCCTTTTCCACTTACCACATCGAGATGGGCGAGATCAGCTCCTATCCGGAAGGGTATAAGGAGAACGGAGGCATCTTCTGCCATAACAATCCATGGGTGATCATCGGGGAGACTATCGCCGGAAGAGGGGATGATGCATGGGAACACTACCGGAAAATCCTGCCCAGTTACGTGGAAGAAAAATACCAGACCCTGCACAAGGTCGAGCCGTATGTCAACTGCCAGATGGTTGCCGGGAAAGAAGCAGCAAAACCGGGAGAGGGCAAAAACAGTTGGCTGACGGGAACAGCGGCGTGGATGTGGTATACCATCAGTGAGTATATCTTAGGGATCCGACCCGAGTACGATGGACTTCGGATAGACCCTTGCCTGCCACATACTGCCAAAGAATATCATGTGAAGCGGCGTTTCCGCGGAGGAGAATACCATATTATTATCAAGAATCCAGAGGGTCGGCAGAAAGGAGTGAAGGAGATTCGCGTTGATGGGAAACGTCTCCAAGGACAAGTAATCCCGTCTGCGAAAGGTATCCATTACGTAGAAGTTTTGATGTGATCTGAAAGCAAATTCCAATAGGTCATCTGTCACGCGCTAAAAGACCATCTTCCAGGGCTCAATAGGTCATCTATGAGCTTCTGAAAGGTGACCTTTTACAATTTGATTAACAAACACTACCAATTGTTAACTTTATTCAAACATTTTTAAAATGCGGGAGGGAGAAATTACAATGTATTTGTAATATTTGTAATTTTGCAGCGTCGACAAAAGAGAAATATCAATTATAAGAATTCAGGACCATGTTCCTGAAGAGACACATCACTTTAATCAGGGTAATAAAAATAAGGGAAATGAAGAGATTTTATTTAGTTTTGTTGCTCATTGCCGGGCTATTGGGCATGAGCAACGTGGCAACCGCAACAGAAAGCGGACAGTTGCAGGCCACACATGTAGGGTATTACAACGATGGAAACTTCACGTGGCAGATTTATTTCAACAACAACGAGTACTACGCAAAGTGCTATCTTGGGGCAAGCACCGTGACTGCGCCGACATGGACAACTGCAGTCACCACGATCCAAGCAACCGTCAACGGTGAGAATTATGCCCTCCCCACTGTCTTTGTGTTCGAGGATGCTCCCTCGACTGCCTCTACCTATACTTACTCCAAGACGGCAAATGGCAAGACGGAGACACACAACCTCTCCTATACTGTGGAGAGTGCGGGAGCTATGGCTACGGTCTACAACATTTATGCAAATAGTGGAACAGATCTTTCAGCTTATAATACAACCAACCCACTTGTGCTCACAGTTCCTGACGAAGTTACACTCACGGTGGGCAGTCCCAATAGCAGTAAAACAGATGGTGTTATCTCCAATGTCAAGATTACACGGTTAGGTTCAACGCAATGGTCTGACAATTACTTCTGGCATATTGGAGATGCCTTGAATACATTGGGCGTACCCGTGAAGCTCGTCTTAGGCTCCAATATTCAGGTGATTATGGCGAACGCTTTCCGAGTAAACAATTCGAATAATGAAAACGACCTGAAGGGTTGCACGAACCTCTACGGGCTCGACTTTAACGGCAACACAAACTTGTGGTATATCGGAAGCAATGCCTTCAAGGGGGCTACGAACCTCAAGCTCTATCCTATCTCTGCATCCGACGACCATGCCGTGGCAGTGCCCACATCGCTCACACAGCTGCAGGATAGTGCCTTCGCTAACTCCGGCATTCGGAGTCTTGTCGTCAACCATGCCATCCAAAACTTGGGCAACAATGTGTTCGAGAACTGCGACAACATGGAGTATGTCACGTTCAGATACCTCGCAATAGGCAGTGAGAACATGATGCTCTCGCGGGACATTGAGAACTTCAAGGAAGAACTTGCCAAAAACAGTATCGACACAACGACCACAAGCGTGAAGGCACAATACCAACGCTTGATACAAAGCATCCCAACGCATGTGCTGGTCTATGCTCCCAACAAGTTCAACAAAAGCTATACCTATCTCGACAAGAGCGTGGGCGGCTATAATATCATCACAACGGGTGACATGGTAAACAGTGACTCTATCCCCCACTGCTATCACTTCTACGTGTATGACAACACTTCTGTTACGGGTAATAACAACACGAAAGGATCCTACGACTACTGGGTGCCGATCGCCTTCGATGCCGACAGCTGCGACTACAACCGGTCATTCCCAACGGGATGGGTCACCACTTATCTGCCCTTCGACTGGAAGTTGCCAGACGGATGCAAGGCTTACCAAGCCAGCGATGACCTACTTTCCACCAACTCAGAAGGGGAGACCGTGTTCAGCTTCACAGAAGTCAGTGGCACGGCGATGAAAGCGAACACCCCTTACCTATTATATAATAGTAACAGCAGCAACGTCACCATCGCGCAGGTGGTCACTGCCAGTCCCG
>CAJLYG010000269.1 GCA_905210845.1 uncultured Prevotella sp. | reverse complement strand
CGTTCTTTACTCTTCACTTGTTACATGAGGAGCAACCACCTGTCCCTTTTTATTGATCAGGAACTTAGTGAAGTTCCACTTAATATCGGGTTTCTCTTTATAATCAGGATCAGCCTTGGACAACATATCATCTAAGACTGGGGCAATAGGATGACTCATGTCCCATCCTGCGAAGCCTTTTTCTTCCTTCAGGAATTTATAGAGAGGATCAGCATCATCACCATTCACCTTTATTTTCTTAAATTGCGGGAACTCCGTCCCATAGTTGAGCTTACAGAAATTATGGATCGCCTCGTCCGTACCCGGAGCCTGTTGTCCAAACTGATTACATGGGAAATCAAGGATCTCAAATCCCTGGGCATGATATTTTGCATAAAGTTTTTCCAGTTCTTCATACTGAGGGGTAAAACCACACTTCGTAGCAGTATTGACAATTAAGAGCACTTCATTCGCATACTCTTTCAGGGATACTGCATTTCCTTTTCTGTCCTTGACAGTGAATTCGTAAACTGTTCTCATCTTTTGATTAACATATATATTAATAATACGCAAAGATAGCGATTATAATTGAAATCCGGAAACGTTAAAATGATAATTAAAGATATTTAGGGAAATCCCTCTTAAGGGTAGGCTTTTTCCTACCAAAGAATATGCGAAAAATATTTGGAGGTTTCACAAAATAATATATTTTTGCACCATAGAACAAATAATATCATAAATAAAACTTACGATTATGAAACGTTACAATATTTATTTGGCAATGCTGCTGATAGCAGTGACGTCTTTCACTTTAACAAGTTGTTATGATGACGACGACGATTGGTATTGGGACGATCCCTACGGATGGTATGATAACTATCGGGGTTGGGGCTGGAACAACAACTACGACAAAGAGTGGGATTCCAACGACAACACGCTCCTGCAGATGGCCCAGACCTTATGTGGAGAATGGTATGGGACCATGACCTATTCTTACATCAGCGACGACGGGCAATCACGCAAGACTGACAACTTCTATGCAGACATGGAATTCTATCAATACAACAATGCTTCCCGTTCACTAAGTGGCAATGGCGTTGAAATAGATTACGCAAAGCCAGACAGGAGTGGGGAAAGTCAGACGCTGAAATTCACCTGGTACATTGACGAGTCCACAGGCAATATCTATATCAAGTACACCAATTCTGGCGCTACCTTCGTCTTAGATTACGGGTCTACAGAGAGGGGATTCCATTTGGGCTATGAGAATGGATCTTCTGTTGACACCTTCTATGGCTATATGATTGGCACGGGGAATGTCAATGGAGACATTATCTATATTGACTTGGAGCGTCAGAACACGAACTCCTATGCAAAGCCAGAGATCGATACGAGATCCATCAAGAGCGGTCTCTCCTTCGGGAAAGGATTCACGCAACAACCTATCCATAGCGGAGACATCCATTTGAACAACAGGCGTTAACGCTTGAGCGTGGAGCTGGACAACGCAAGTCCTACGAAAGTCAAGGCTCCATTTAGCATCAGCAATTCATATCCAAAACGATATCCAGTAAGTCGCGAAGTGGCATCATCAATGATCCAACAAATCAAGGGTGATGCCACTGCTATATAGGGCACAAGCCTGTCGTTGACACGCCGATGGGTTAGCAAGCCGAAAGCAAACAAGCCTAACAGGGGACCATAGGTATAACTACATAGAATGTAGATCGCATCAATGAGACTTGTACTGTTGATGACACGAAAAAGCAAGATAAACACAGCAAAGAGAATGCAAATGCCCAAATGGGCTCTTTTGCGCAGACACTCATCATCTTGCCGTTCACAAATATCCACGCAATAACTGGTCGTAAGGGCTGTCAGTGCAGAATCAGCACTGGAGAATGACGCGGCCACAATCCCGATGGAAAACAGAACGACTACCATACTTCCCAATCGCCCTGATGCAGCGAACATGGGAAGAAGCCCGTCCCCGGAATCTGGAATCTGCACCCCTTCCTTCTGTGCCAAGATCAATAACAAGACGCCCAAGGACAAGAACAGCAGGTTGGCAGGGACAAATGCGAAGCCATAAGAGCACATATCCTTTTGTGCCTCCCTTAATGTCTTACAGGTAAGGTTTTTCTGCATCATGTCTTGATCCAGTCCCGTCATGACAATGACAATAAAGACACCACTGAGGAATTGTTTCCAGAAATTCTGCGTAGACACCCAGTCATCAAACACGAATACCTTACTGTGACGATCCGCTACGATCGCCGTTACAGCCTGAGGTACTGTCATCCCCAAGGCACTGATCACCTGTCCAATAATCAGGATGAGAGCCGCGAACATGCAAATGGTCTGAAAAGTGTCCGTCCAAACCAATGTCTTGATGCCGCCTCGCCTTGTATAGAGCCAGATCAGAGCAACTAAAACAAGCACAGTCACACAAAAAGGAACCCCCATAGTATCCAAGACAAACTGCTGAAGGATCATGCATACCACGTAAAAACGCACGGCAGCACCTGTCATCTTAGACAACAAGAAGAATCCTGCCCCGGTCTTATAGGATCGCTCGCCCAACCGTGTTTTTAAATAGGTATAAATCGTCGTGAGGTTCAAGCGATAATACACAGGTAGCAGCAGAAATGCCACGGCAAAATAGCCAAGAATAAAACCTAAGCAAGTTTGTATGTATGTCATATCTAACCTCTCTACCATTCCCGGGACGCTAACAAATGTCACGCCAGAAATGGACGCTCCAATCATCCCAAATGCCACCAAATACCAAGGGGAACGACGGTTAGCACGATAAAAGGATTCGTTATTTGACTTCCGTGCCGTACATCTGCTCAACAGCAAAAGTATGCAGAAATAAATGAAAACCGTTGCAATAATCATCATAATGTGTGCAAAATTACAAAAAAAGCAGCATTTCCTATCGTGAAATCAATAGTTTTTTGTACCTTTACAACCCTATTTTGTTATCATATCAAAATCAGAAAAGCATGAAACAGAAGAAATTTATCCTTCAGGAGAAGGATATTCCTACACAATGGTACAATATTCAGGCGGACATGGTGCACAAGCCATTGCCTCCTTTGAATCCTGCCACCAAACAACCGTTGACGGCCGACGATCTGGCACATATCTTTAGCATGGAGTGTTCCAAGCAAGAGCTGGACCAGACACATGCCTGGATAGACATTCCAGAGGAAGTACGTGAGAAATACACTTATTACCGCGCCACTCCTCTCGTACGTGCCTACGCATTAGAAGAGGCACTGGACACGCCAGCACACATCTATTTCAAGAACGAAAGCACAAATCCATTAGGGTCCCACAAGATCAATTCAGCCCTCCCACAGTGTTATTACTGCAAGATGGAAGGGGATACGAATGTGACCACAGAGACCGGTGCTGGGCAATGGGGAGCTGCCCTGTCATACGCTGCCAGCATCTTC
>CAJLYG010000268.1 GCA_905210845.1 uncultured Prevotella sp. | reverse complement strand
AGGCAGGCGGAGGTCTTGCCCAGCCTTGAGACTGACAGGCAGGACGGGGTTCTCCTTGGGCCGCGATCCATACCAGTTATGACATTCACTCAAGACTTTATTGTTCTCATCCGTGAGCAGGAGAGACACGACTCCCTCCGGCATTCCCGTCAAGTCAAGGGCACCGTTCTTCACCGATGGCAACAGCATGAGTCCACTGGCGGCATGATAGGCATAGAGCTTACGGTGTGACAGCGTAGAAGAGCATATCGTATAGGAAAGGCGCGTGTCGCTAATCTTTGCAAGGACAACATCCCCCTCCTTCTCTACAGCAGGCAAGGAGAAGAAGGATTCCTTACCCCCCACGACAACACGGATACGATAACTTTTCCCTTTCTGCGGCTGCATGACAAACACTTGCCAACCTGATGGCGTTGTCCGGGCTGTGTTGACGGTATCTCCTTTCTCATCCATGAGACTTGCCTCTACTTGCAAAGGCAGTCCCTTTCGGTCTGTAAGGCAGAATCCCACATTCTGGATCACCCCGTCAAGCAATTTCCCTCCTTCTGGGAAGACATGGCATTGCAGCCTATCTTCACCGACGGAAGTGGGATGGGCACCTCTGAGCTCGACAGGGAACGTGGGAATGGTGGCATCCGGGAAATTGCACATCATCTTCGAAAATGCCCGGAGGTAATAGATTCCCTGTGGGGCAAGCGGGTCAAAGAGCAGGGTCGTTGAGAAATTACCCTGTGGGTCCACCGCCACCTTCTCACGAAGGAAGATGCTATCCCTGTCACCTAACAACTCCAGGTATACATAACGGCTGTAAGGGACAGTGCTTTTCCCATCGTCATCCCGCAAGAGATGTCCCGAGACCCGGAGCATGTCTAAGCTCGTATAACTCATTTTGTCTGATGCAAAGAAGATTTTCTCTGTGGGCAAGGTCTGGGCAGTGACGACCAACACCCTCATCATGAGCAAGAGAGCCATCCAGATTCCTTTGTTGTACTTTCGTGATTCCTTTTCCATGATAGCTAAATTTCCAGCAAATATAGCCAGAATGTTTCAAATAGGCAAAGAATAAGATGTTAATTTTCACCACGAACGTTCGTCTCCAACTCGTCGTAATCACCTTATGTCGTGCCTCATTCTGCCCCTAAAAGGGGGGATATATACTTTTCCCTTAAAAAATTGAAAATTCACTGATAAAAAATGGCATTTTACTGAAATTATTTTGTATCTTTGCAAAAAGAAAATACCTTTGCTCTCGAAATAGAAAGAAAGGTTGACAAGATTGAGAATAGAGTTTTTGTTTATGTTAATTTCGATAATTTTTAGATAGGTTTAGTTTGATAGGCTTCGTTAAAGGTTTTTAATAGAACTGACAGTTAGTGAGAATAGATTATAAATTTTGAGTTAATTACTGTTTTTTTTAGGGGGATGGTCTTCGTGAGAAGGTGATTCCTCTTTTTTTGTCTATTCCCTTCAAAGATCCATCAAAACAGATGGAGGCCTACGAAAGCGCTCCATTGGGCTTTAGCTTTCATTCCGCCGATGACGGACAAGGATTTCACGGACATCCTTCTTGACCTCCCGCCCAACGGCATTCCACGAAGGAATCTTCTTCAAGGTGCTCCGCACAGGTTGCACGTCGTAAAGCATCAATGCCATCAAGAAGGCAAAACCGAGGATACAGGTTACCCCATATAGTTGCTTGAGACTGATCATCATGATCTGCTGCATGTCCCATTGGATACCTGCCGCCACAGTATCTGCCATCTGATGGCGGAGCCCAAAGGAATAAATGCCACTCATGATCGCCTCAACAGGTCCATTCCGCATGAAGCCGGAGATCGTCAGGCCCATGAAGAAATGCTGGAAGGGCATCAGTTCCTCTAAGTAAATCGTCAGGGCGGTAAAGTATATCGCATAACCAAATCCACGGAGGATCAGGGGAAAATAGAGGTATTCGAGGGGCAAATCGGGGGTAATGGAGAAATACAGGATCACCTGATAGCCCAATAAGGCCATCCCACCAACCGTCAGCAATCGGGTATATTTCATCCGCAGGACCTTACACCAATAAAGGGTGAAGAGACATCCCAGGAGCGTACCTAACCACCCCAAGAGTTCCAAATGGGATGTGGTGAGCATCCCCCAATGCTCTATGCCCCCCATGAACGCATTCTGCAAGACCTTTGGCGTGGTGTTCATCCACTCTGCCATCAAGTATAACCCCAAGGTTGGGACCAAGGTCTTGTAATGGAATGCATCCAAAGAGATATACGGATGGCGAATGGTTCCCTCACGCCAGAGGGTCAGCACAAGGGTTATCAACAGAAAAGCGACGCCCATACGCCATTCAAAGCCATCTATCCAGTTATAGTATTCACCATATTCGAAGAGGAACACGACCTCCATCATCAATGCCGACCACAGCACGCAACCTAACCAGTCGACGGAGATCAACGGCAAGGGCTTCATCCATCGATAATTCTTGGTCAGGACATAGACGGTCAAGACCACCACAAGCATCAACCCGATGACCAGCCAGTTCATCAACTGCCAGTCTTGGAAATAATAGGTGACGATGCCCGCAAGCCATCCTTGCAGATAGATATCACCTACGACAATGATATACAGCACGGGAAAGAAGATCTGGAAATCCCGACCAGGGGCAAACCAGAGCTGGATATTGGACGCGCACTCGAAGGTTCCGCATAACTTAAAGAAGCCTGCCAAGAAGGAGAGCATGGCCAAAAGCGGGACGTTCGTGGTAAACAAGGCGAGGAAATTGCAGAGGGCAATCATCAAGGCCGCATTGAGCAGCAACTGATGGTTGGTAAAACGAAACTTAAACCGGAAGAGCAAGGGGAACGGCATGTTCACGCCGATGACATTGCACAATCCGATGAACATCACATCCGTACTCATCAGTCCTGTGGAACCGACGATGGAAGAAGCGGAACCGAGATAGATGCATCCTGTCAACTGAAAGAAAACAAGGAAGACCAGATAGATCCACGGTCGTATTTTTTCTGGGACGAAATCCCGATACATCGGCATCGAGAAAGGTCCCATAGGGATAGGTCCTGGCATGATATATCAGATCAAATGTGGGTCATTCATAATACACTTTCGTTTCTGCATTCATCCCGTCAATCAGCCGCCTGACATCCGCTGGCTTGTTGCTTGCGGAGAGCCGGATGCGGACAGGGACGCGCTGCTCTACTTTCACGAAGTTACCCGTCGCATTGTCCACGGGGACGCCACTATAGCCAACACCTGTGGCCCAACTGATGCTCTGCACGGTTCCCTGATAGGTAACCCCTGGGATGGCATCTGCCGTAAACGTGACCTTCTCCCCTACCTTGATCTTGTCCATCTGGGTCTCACGGTAATTGGCGATCACCCAAACATCTGTCATGTCAACGACTGAAACGAGGAACTGTCCCGGTTGCACCAACTGTCCTTCATAGATATTCTTACGTCCCATGTAACCGTCACTGGGCGCCGCGAT
>CAJLYG010000267.1 GCA_905210845.1 uncultured Prevotella sp. | reverse complement strand
TTTGACAACCTTTGACAACCTAAAAACAGGTTGCAAGCCCGATGCACAAAGGCTTTTGACAACCTGTCAACCTATTGCATAAAAAAAAACTCATGTACAAAGATAAAAAAGAAGAAAAGCGAAAGCAAGAATATTCGCAATTATCTTTACGGAATACCCTATGAATATCTCATTTCCTTCATCATGACTAAGGACGGAACATGGATGCCCGCCCTTGCATACGACCTCAACTATGTGTTAGAGGAGGCTGTCTTTCTTCTTTTCTTAAACATTTCAACTGGATAGTGTCATTAATCCAAACTTGTTAGAACCACTAACCAGTCCTAATGGATTTTATAGGCATTCCACCACCCATTCATCCACGGTATGTTTATCAGCATCGAATCGGATACCAACCTTTACCACCCGTCTCCCATCAGTGAGATAAGGCTTGGCATAGCCGCGGGCATTGATCTGCTCAAGGGCATGCTGCGCCGTGCGCACCTCCTGGTTGGGAATGGACAAATGGTAGGATTGAATGTCTGCGTCGTAGCCCTTGATAGTGAGGTACCCACTCTGATAGAGCAATGGCATCGCATCCTGCATGTTCTCAGTTGGCTGGTCGAAAGCCGTTGCCGGCACCTCCAAGGAGTCGAGCGAGGTGATGTCGGTATGAGACGACGGGAAGGCGATCATGCCCTCCGGAGAATAGTTGCAGATAAGCTGCCTCAAAAGAAAAGAGGGTGCATCACTTCAAATTTTGATGATGCATCCTCTTTTTATTAATAGTTCCACATCAAGTCTATGAGGAAGTTCTCTTGGCTTGATGGCAATCATGCAACAAGCATCAGGCCTTACTTATCGTATCCAGGTGTCTGGGTAAGGTTTTTGTTTCGATCCAACTGACCCTGTGGGATCGGCATATAACGCTGGTAGTCCTGGAAAGAACGGACCTCTATCAATCGCTCAGTCTTATTTTCCTCTGTTGGAAGGGTTTGGATGAAGCGCTTGTCAGGGTCTTTCTCATTAAAGTCTACGGTACCAATTGCCCGATAAAGATCCTTCATCACACTGTTGGCAACCAGCCGCCCATTTTCATCTTTCCACCTGACGATATCAGCACGCCTGAATCCCTCTCCAGCCAATTCGATGGTACGCTCTCTTCTTACCAGCGTACGAATCTGCTGTTGCGTTACATAACGACTTCTATCCACCTTAATCTGTCCACCGCGCTGCCGCAATTGGTCGATGAGGTCAAGAGCCTCACTCAGGTTGTCATTAAGCTCTACGTCACACTCGGCAATCGTCAGTAAAATCTCGGCATACCGGAAATAGATAGGACAAAGATTGTCATCACTATACGACTTTGTATATTGAGTCAAAGGCGTATTATACTTTGCCCAGATCAGTCCCGTCTTTGACGCTTTGTCTGCAGCAAGATAATAATCATTGTTCTTTTTCCCATCAATCAGCTTATCAACAGTATCAAAGATACGATGAACGCCATTTTGACCTACCCAGTCTACTCCTGGATAGACAATCGTATTCTTCAGGCGCGGATCACGATTCGCATAGGGATGCACAGGATCATATTCTGAACCAGGATCGTTCGGCATCAAGCCATTCTTCATCTCGAACATATCAACCAGATTCTGGGTAGGCACCCATGAAGCCCAACCGCCATCGGCATTATTGGGAAAGCGAATCATATCACTATAGTTGAAGGTGTTCTTAATATGCTGGTAGGCATAAATGATTTCAGGAGAGTCCTGCCCTGCGATCGTAAAGATATGGAGAAAATCTGGATCCAAGGAGTACTTATTCAAAGCAACGATCTGTCGGGCGAGATTACGCGCCTCATTATAGTTCCCCCAATAAAGTTGGGCACGCATTTCGATCGCCATTGCTGTTCCCTTATCTATCCGCCCTTTGGCAGCGGCTTCTGTTGGCAAGTCAGGAATAGCAGCATTCAGCTCATCAATAACGAACTTCTGCACCTCCTCTTCACTATTCCTCGGCAACTGAGCTTCCTCGGAAGTCTCTAAGGTCTTGGTAATCAAGGGCACGCCTCCATAAAGCCAGCAGAGCCGGAAATAGTTCCATGCGCGGATCACCCGCGCCTGGGCAATATAGTCTTTCTTTAAAGCCTCGTCACTGAAAGGAACATCATTAATATGCTCCAAGAAAAGATTCACACTGTGGATGGCCGTATATTTATAATAGTTCACAGCGTGGGCAGCCGTCGGTGCGCCGCTTCCCACATAAGCATAGTTACCTGTATGGGTATAATTGAAGCCTATGTCGGACATGACATCCTCATAGAAGCAGAGGGATGATCCACGATTCTGATCCACCCAATTGTTATAACAGGCAGTAAGGGCCTGCTTTGCATCGTCCTCACTCTTCCAAAATGTGGATGGGGTCAATTGATCATGAGGGACAGTATCGAAAAAACTATCGCAAGAAGTCATCAGGAGCCCACCTGCGAACAAAACTGCAAATATCTTATATGCTTTCATAAATGACATGATTAAGAGTTAGAATGTTATGTTAATGCCAAAAGAATTCGTCTTCATAGGTGGATAAATATATGCGTTCCCATCTGGTGATTCAGGATCAATGTTCAGCTCCAGATTATCAAACGTGAACAAGTTCTCTCCAGAGTAATAGATACGCACGCGATTCAACCCTAAGGTCTTCACCCATTTTTCCGGTAGGTTATATCCTACCTGGATATTCTTCACGCGCAGATAGCTTGTGCTGGGACACCAGAAATTAGAGCGGAAGCGTGGATGGCTGGCTGAGGTAAATCCCTCTGAAGCACGGGGCCACTTGCCATTGGGATTGTCGGCAGACCACGCATCCAACCATGCGACATCAGGGCTGGAGGTATCACCTGTAAAGTCACCTGTTGTCGACTCACTGAAATAACGGTTCACCTTTGCCACTCCCTGTAAGAGGATGGTAAGGTCGAGCCCCTTCCATGCAGCATATAATTTGCCTCCGAAAGTAAACTTCGGGAAACGAGACCCCATGACATCACGATCAGCAGCTGTCAGCTTTCCATCTCCGTTCGTATCCTTATAACGGAAATCTCCCGCCATGAACTTTGCGCCAAAAGGATTGCCATACTTAGCCGTATATTCATCCGCTTCCTCCTGGGTCTTGAAGATACCATTCACAATATATCCATAGTAAGAATGATAAGGCTTGCCAACACGATCGATATAATAATCGGATATCATCTCGTCAACACCTCCTAAATTCATAATCTCGTTCTTGTTGTATGAGAAATTACCTGTGATCCCAAAGGTCCAGTCGTGGAAAGACTGTTGCCATCCAGCAGTGATTTCGATACCAGAATTCCTTACCTTGCCAATGTTATCCTTATAGGCACCCATGCCAAAAGTCTCTGGCACGGGGACATCCATGATAATGTCCTTTCCATCAGCATGGCTCCAAGCAACATCATTGCACAAGGAACCATAGGCAGACTGTTTTTTTGCATGCTTTTCAATTTGATTAATAATTATTGTTGTACCTCAAATCCGCAACTAAGCCCTTCAACATCCTTCTTGCGTGTACATGTCCTCTCTTACTGAATTAGCAGATAAATTGAGGTAG
>CAJLYG010000266.1 GCA_905210845.1 uncultured Prevotella sp. | reverse complement strand
CCGAAACGCTTATGAAATCGCTGAAAGAGCTGACACGACCGAATATATGGGCTCTAAAACCTTATTCATCGGCACGTGACGAATATAGCGGAAAAGAGGCTTCAGTATTTCTGGATGCCAATGAGAATCCGTATAACACTCCCAATAACCGATATCCTGACCCACTTCAACGCGAGCTGAAAGATATGATTGCTCTCGTAAAAAAGGTCACCCCTGAACAAATATTTCTAGGTAACGGAAGTGATGAAGCTATAGATCTAGTATTTCGTGCTTTTTGCCGTCCGGGAATCGATAATGTTGTTGCCATAGATCCGACATACGGTATGTATCAGGTATGTGCTGATGTAAACGATGTAGAATACCGCAAGGTTCTGCTTGACAATACTTTTCAGTTCAAAGCAGATGAACTGCTTGCGGCTTCAGACGAAAATACGAAACTCATCTTCCTCTGCTCTCCCAATAACCCCACAGGCAACAATCTGTGTCGCAAAGAAATACTTACTTTACTTAAAAAGTTTCAGGGACTTGTCATAGTAGATGAAGCTTATATCGATTTTTCTGACGAACCTTCCCTTATAGGAGATTTAAAACAATATCCAAACCTGATCGTCTTTCAAACTTTCTCGAAAGCCTGGGGATGTGCAGCAATCCGTCTGGGCATGGCATTCGCTTCACCTGACATTATCGGTATACTGAGTAAAATCAAATATCCGTATAATGTCAACCGACTGACACAACAGGAAGCTATTCAGATGATGCACAAACATTATGAAGTGCAAAGATGGGTACAGTCATTACTTAATGAACGTGAGCGCATGATAAAAGAATTTGCCAAACTTTCATGTTGTACGCATATCTACCCGACTGATGCCAACTTCTTCCTGACAAAAGTATGTAATGCTAAGGCAATTTACGATTACCTGGTAGAAAAAGGCATTATCGTACGTAACCGTTCCGGCATAACTCTCTGTCAGGATTGCCTGCGAATAACTATTGGTACTCGTCCTGAAAACGATGCACGACTATTTGGCTGGCACGCCGTATGAGCATGTCATCGTGCTTGTCAACTCTGAGCGATATGGCGGAGGAGGCATCCTGAACTCTTACCTGCTCTCTACAACTCACAATAAATACACGAAAGAGGTTGTCGTACATGAGTTTGGGCATAGTTTCTGTGGCTTAGGTGATGAGTATGCCTATGAGTCGGAAGAGGTTCCCATGTATCCCCATGACGTTGAGCCCTGGGAAGCAAACCTGACAACCCTCGCCAACTTCCATGGGAAATGGGAAGACATGATCAAAAAGGGTACGCCCATCCCTACGCCAAAAGGTACTGACATCCATACCATCGGCGTATATGAAGGGGCTGGGTATAATACACATGGTGTTTATCGGCCCTTGCAGGACTGTAGGATGAGGACGAATGAGTATCCTGAGTTTTGCCCGGTCTGCAAACGTGCTCTGACACGCCTCATCGACTTTTACACAAAGTAACCTTGAGAAAATTCCCCATCATCATTATCTTTGTCCTTTGCACGTTAACCGTGCAAAGGACATTTGCACAACAGACGGATGCAGATCGCCTGGGGATGGCCATTGAGTACTTCCAAAGTGGCAAGTACCATGAGGCACTCTTGCTGTTCGAACGGTTGGACGAAGCGTATAAGCTCAATCCCCGTTTCCGCGCTTATATGGGGGTGTGCTATTACTATGAATGGAGCTATGAGCAGGCATGTAAATACTTGGATGCCACGATCCCTCAGTTGGGCGAGTTCTCACCACATGAAGGGTCCGTCTACTATTTTTCGGACGCCGAGAGCCATTTCAACCTCAAGGAGTACGACAAGTCCATTCCGCTCTATGAGGAATTCCTCAATGTTTGCTATGACAATGAGAAGCCAGAAGCACTCTTTCACCTTGGGTTCTGCTATATGTTCTTGAACGACTATCACAATGCAAGAGATTATTTTGAAAGCTCTCTCTCCTATTATCAGCGATTCCGAAACACGGCCGACCAGCAATCCCGCATCCAGCAGATCCAAAACATGATCCAAGGATGCAATGAGTCCTTGCGGCAGGATTCCTTCCCGGTCCTCCCTACTGACACCCTTTCCGCAGGAAGGCAAAAGATCAATGGTTAATTTATTTTAAATTCCGAACAAAAGGCAAAACTAAATGACGAAAAAAAATGATTTTTCTGTATATTTGTGAGGTATTTTGTGGAGGAAATCATGAAGCACTTATGTTTAACCATCATATCTTTGTTGATATCGATTCACGCCTTTGCAGGAATCGAGAATACGAGCATCAGCTTTAATGGAAATAAGGCAGACAGATATGTTACTGAAGTGTCTTATGATGAGAACCAAGTCGTACTGCATTGGAACGACAATACGACCATGTGCGATGATGTTTCAAAGGCGATGATCAACTTGGCTTGTAGCCAAGACTTGGATAAAGCGCGGCTGACTTCCATCAGTGGGCTGTATAAAGACAACATCACCCTTGAAGGTATCGTGCCAGGATCCACTGTTTTTGTCTATGATATCCAAGGCAGGCAATTGCTCCACCTTGATGTCACGCAACCTAAGATGGACCTGGATATCAAGTCGCTGCACACGGGTATCTATCTGCTGAAAAGCCAAAACGATATCATTAAATTCACCAAGCAATAACCTTTTCCTTAGGGTTTCCTAAACGTTTTTGCAAGAGTTTATCTTTCGCTTCTTGAAAGGTTATCTCGTACCCTGCAAAAGGTCATCTCCCGCCTCATAAAAGGTCATCTATCGCGAGCTGAAAGGTCATCTCCTGCATGATCGTGCCATCCATCGTGCTTTGTTGGCGTGGACATACGTCGTCATGCCATGCCTGTTGGCATAAACCGCATAATGATCGCCCATCCAACAAGAAAAAAGCCGTTGCAATGGTATGCAACGGCTCAAGGTTGATTGTACTGAGTTGATTTTTATTTGTTCATACTTTCGAGTTCCTTAGTACGAGGATCATTGTCACCATACACTACATAATAGCTCTGGTACAAAGGATAGCTCCAGTTGGCCTTCTCACGCTTAGGATCAAGCTCTTTTGCTTTCTCCAAGTATGGGATACCCTCTTGGAATGCTTTCTTCTGGGCAGCAGGATCCTGGATCTGGGCAGCCTTGGAATTGATGCAGAAGCCGAGGTAGGTATAGATGATAGGCTCGTCTTTCTTTGCTTCAACAGCCTTCTTGAAATCTGCGATGGCAGCATCCATCTTACCTTCGTTCATCTCTTGCTGACCTTTCAGTGCCGTAGCCGTGTAATCACCGGGAACCTCTGCGAGGCGTTGGTCGCACAATGCATAGAACTTGTCGCTCAGTTTCAGTGCGCTCAGCATAGAAGCATACTGTGAGAACACCTCAACCGTCTTGTTCTTTGCATAGATGTCAGCGATCTTGTTGACATAGTTCAAGGAATCCTCATGGCTCTTCAACTGCTGTGAAGCCAAATAGAGCTTCAGGTTCAGGGCATCCTTGTAAGTAGCTGTATCCTGCATGGCAACATCAACATACTTATCGGCAAGTTCCATCTTCCCATTCTGGAAAGCATAGACAGCAGCATCACGAACAGAGCGGGCATACCCACGGAGCAG
>CAJLYG010000265.1 GCA_905210845.1 uncultured Prevotella sp. | reverse complement strand
GTGCAACCGCTCCTCTCGTCGCTCTTTCATTAAGGTACTCGGGCATTCATAAGCCCTCGTTTCTTTTTTTCGGGCTCGCGCCCTCCTTGCTCCTTTTGCTTGCTCTTTCCTTGTTCTTTGCTTAAACTCGGCTTCATTATTGTTGGAATTGATCCATTTACTAGCAAAGCCTTGAGCATATCTGTGTTAGGTTTTGTCACTATCGGAGTCTATTCTTTTTTGTCAATTTCACGGGTTAAAATACATTAAAAAATTTGCATGCATCAAAAAAAATCATATATTTGCAAATAAAACCTATATAACATTATTAATATGGAAACAGAAACTCCACCATATAAGTAACAACCTCAAAGGATAACAGGCATATCTTTGAGACAAACGAGAGTACATCATTTAGCTATTCATTAATTTATTCGACTTTTTATGAAAAAGATATACTTGACAATAATTATAATGTTCATAAGCTCTTACGCTTGTGGGCAGGAACTTGATAAAATGCAAATTAAAAGGGATTCGATTGGGCACTGTATTAAAGAGGTAAGATATAATAATTCGCCAGAGAGTACACGCCCAACGAATGCCAAGGAGTTTTTCGTCAAAGTCCTAGGAGCGAACAACAATGATATTTTCGAAAAGAGGATCACTCACATAGGGCATCGCAATATTAGAGATGAATTTTATGAGCAAAGGTATAAGGGACTCATTGTTGATGGTGGAGGGTATGTTATCCATTATCATAATGGCATTATACAAAACGCACAGGGTAATTACATTCCAGAGATGAAGATAGACACCAATCCCAGGATTGACAGTGTACAGGCCTTTACAATCTTCGCAAGGTACAAATCTATCCCTTTACAGGATATAACTGCACATCAAGCTTCTCTTCAGATTAAGTTGATTGCTGATAATAAGACAGGAGTGTATAATCCCTATTTGGTATATAAAGTAATCTTGTCTTCTAATAATCGCAACAATGATGAGATAGGCTATGTAGATGCAGCCACTGGAAAGATTGCGACCACTTCCCCTCTTGTCTATGACATAAGGAAGAAGCACGTTTCGAAACCCTGTACAGTAGCACAAAGACAGGATATACTCAATATTACAATGGGTATTATCATTTAATAGATTCCGCACAGCAGAATGTCATCAACGTAGCAGATTGTGCTAATACACCCTACCCCAATGAATTGAGAGACAACGATAATAATTGGACACAAAATGAATATCCGAATAAGCAAAACATGGCTTTTGATATTATGTGGGGGCTGGAACAAGTGACGGGCTATCTCTATGATACTTACAATATTAAAGGAATAGATAATAACAAATTCCAAATCAATGCATATTCAAGAGCTATTCTCGGTACAGAAACTGCAAATGCATATTGGAATACAGCTAATAAAAGTCTATTTTTTGGTGTGGGCGGATACAGTTCTGGTATTTACTTAAATCCATTTTGCTCTTTGGATGTCGTCGCCCATGAATTAGGTCATGGCATCACCCAACTTAATATAGGATGGAATGAAGACCGAACTAAAGAATTTCATGAAGGTTTAAGCGATATTTGGGGCGTCATCATGTCACACAGGATCTTAAATTACACAGATTTAGCGTGGAAGGTGGGAAAGCAGTTGTTTCTTGATGGAAGTTGCCTAAGAGACATCGCCCAAACGGATGGAGGAATAACAACCATCGCCAATACGTATGGGTCTACTAAATATAACGAGATGACAGACCCACATGCTCTATCTGGTGTTCTCTCTCATTGGTATTATCTCCTTGTCATGGGAGGAAAAGGCACAAATGAAATCAATCATGCTTATCAAGTAAAAGGGGTGGGGTTTGATTTAGCGGAAGAGTTAATTGTAACCGCTGTTTTTGGGAACTATCTTCGTTTTACTACATCTTATCAGGAAATCCGGAATGCCTTTGAACATGTGGCAAGAGATGTTATGCAGAATGAACGGCTTTATATTCAAGTCTGCGAGTCATGGTATGCTGTGGGTGTTGGCGCATCATATTATAATAGTATTAAAATTATTGGGAATAATGGCATTTATCGTGAGGGGGATTATCACATTATTGGTATGCCAAAAGAAGCTTCAGCTAAATGGAGTAACGCTCATCCCTTGGGGGCAATAAATGTCGTAAATGATTCAACAATCCATTACAAAGTAGATCGCCTATCAACAGGAACAATTTCAGATGAGATCAAAGTAGAAATTACATATGGTGATGATGCGTTCGAAAGAACATGTCCGATTACTGTCGGTTTAGGCATTAGAGGAATGCGGGTGATCAAATATTCTGGCGAAAATATTGTAGTAATACAGCCTACTTGTGAAGACGTAGAAGAAGGTATTGAAGCTATATGGGAAGACAATCCTATTATCAGTGAAAATCCTTTTGCAGATGACGCTTCTTTCCAGAATAATAAGTTATCGGCATTAGCACAAGTGCCTACAACGGGAGTTTATAAAATAGGTGCGAAATTACGTTATAAAGGAGAAGATATGGTGAATTACTATTATCAGGATTTAAACCTAGAAGCATCTCCAAACAGCCAGAAATTGAATTTTACAATATATCCAAATCCAGCAAGCTCTTATGTTAATTTAGACTTCAAGGAACTGGATAGCGATAACGTTACTAACGTTCTGAAAATACAGTCTCCTAAGACAAAAGACTATCTATATAAGAAAATCATGCTATGGAATATGACATTCTTGATCAAGCAATTCAAAACAGACCAAGAAACGTTCACTATGGACGTTTCGGAGCTGTCCCCTGGACTTTATTACATTCAGGTAATCAACAAGGGAAAGAGCTATGGACAGAAATTAATAATTAAACAATAAATATTTTTGCTTATGAAAAAGTTATTTATATTTGCAATCGTGGCATGCCTGGCAGCCTTATCCTTCGTCTCCTGTGGAAATGATGACGAAGGAAAATTGGAGGGGACATGGGTTGGCACTGGTGTGATGCTGGAGGATTATCGCCTGACACTCAACAGCAATGGTGCCTATTCCATCGACGTGTCCTATTGCTTCAATCAGAAAAAAGACCATGGCTCTTACCACGTCAAGTCTGACTCGATCGTCTTTGACTCTGATGGCGAAGGGTTCCCCATCGGCACGAACCGCTTCAAATATGGGGTGAACGATTCTGTCTTGTGGATGAGGATTCCAGGAAGTCTGTGCCAGACTTCCTCTGACTTTGACCTTCGTCTGAAAAGGAATAAATAGAAAAAGGGGGCGAGCAGCCTCCTTTTTCTATTTGTTTAGCATGGAAGAGGGTGCATCAGGATTTTGTTGCACCCTCTTTCCTCCTTTATTTCGTTGCTAAGACTTCTACTTCAACTAAGGCCCCCTTCGGCAACTTCTCTACTGCCACGGCAGAGCGGGCAGGGAAGGGTTGCGTGAAATACTGGGCATAGACTTCGTTCATGGCAGAGAAATCATCCATGTTATCCAAATAGACGGTTGTCTTGACGACATGGCTGAGGTCTGTGCCGGCAGCCTTCAGGATGTTGCCTGCGTTTTCAATGGCCTGGCGGGTTTGCTCCTTGATCCCACCCTCAACAAAGTTGCCTGTCTTCGGGTCAATAGGAATCTGACCGGAG
>CAJLYG010000264.1 GCA_905210845.1 uncultured Prevotella sp. | reverse complement strand
AATTCTTGTGATGCGGAGTTCGAAACTGGTTGAGCACCACCTCTGCGAGAAAATCTGGCGTGGTGCTGGCGTGGTGGTCCCTGTTTTCGCCCTCCGTTCTGAGCACTCATATGGCGTGGGCGACTTTGGTGACCTGAAGCGGTTGGTCGATTGGGCTGCGGCATGCGGCATGAAAGCCATCCAGGTCCTTCCCGTCAACGACACCACAAGCACCCATTCCTGGACAGACTCCCATCCCTACAATTGCATCTCTGCCTTCGCCCTTCATCCCCATTACTTGGACCTTGAGCAGATGGAACCCTTGCAGGATGAGCGGAAGATGAATGTCCTCCGCAAGCAGCGGCGGGAGCTCAACGCACTGCCTTACAGCGACTACATGGCAGTGGACAGGGTGAAAGCCTCGTATGTCGATGAGGTCTATCGGCAAAACAGTGCCGAGGTCTTTGCCTCGGTGGAGTACATGCGGTTCTTCGATGAGAATGCTTCCTGGCTGGTGCCATACGCCGCTTTCTGCCTCTTGCGCGACCATTACCACACCGCTCGTTATGCCGACTGGGGAGCATATGCCCATTATGATGCACAGTCCATCGCCGACTATTGCCGTGAGAACCCCGACGTGCAGAAAGTATACTACGTCCAGTTCTTCCTCCATCAGCAGCTGAAAGCGGCTTCCGACTACGCGCATGCCAAGGGCGTCTTCTTGAAAGGCGACCTGCCCATCGGCGTCTATCGGGACAGCGTGGAAACCTGGATGCACCCTGGACTGTTCAACATGGATGCACAGACAGGCACCCCTCCCGATGCAGAGTCGCCCATGGGGCAAAACTGGGGATTCCCCACCTATAATTGGCTTGCCTTCGAGATGAGTGACTATGAATGGTGGCATCAGCGTTTCCATTACTTAGAGCAATTCTTTGACGCGGTTAGAATCGACCATATCGTCGGCTATTTCCGCATCTGGGAAATCCCTCAGCATGCCCTGTTCGGTACTCTCGGGCATTATTCCCCCTCCCTCCCGATGACGGAGGAAGAGATCACCGACTTCGGCCTGCCTTTCCATCGGGAGCTGTTCACCCAGCTGTTTATCAACGATGATGTCCTCAGAAAATTCTTTGGTATCCACGCCCAGTATGTGAAGGATAACCTACTGGAACGCCAAGCCTATAATCTGTATAGGCTCAAGGAAGCCTACAATACCCAAGTGAAGGTGCAGGCAGCCTTTGCCAACCGGACCGACGAGAATAGCGTGTGGATCCGCGATGGGCTTTACCGCTTGATTGGCAATGTGCTCTTCTTGGAAGATCCATACAGACCAGGCATGTATTTCCCTCGCTTCGGCGCGTCCTCGCAGCCCGTCTTCAACATCCTGAGCCCGGAAGAGAAAGATGCCTACATCCGTCTCTACCATCATTATTACCATGCACGCCACCATGACTACTGGGCACACTTCGCCACCCTCCGCCTGAGGAATATGCTGAAGGGCACCCGTATGTTAGTGTGTGGAGAAGACTTAGGGATGTTGCCCGACTGCATCACCCGCGTCTTGGACGAGCAGCGCATCCTGACCTTGGAGATCCAGACCATGCCCAAGGACAGTGAATACGAGTTTGCCCACCTTGAGGCAAATGCCTACCGCAGCGTGTGCACCATCTCCACGCACGACATGGCACCCCTGAGGCTGTGGTGGGAGGAGAACCCAGCCCGCACGCAGCGCTTCTACACCACGATGCTGCAGAAAGAGGGCAGGGCACCCCAGTACTTACCCACCACCATCGCTGAAGAGATCATCAGCAGGCATCTCTACTGCCCCTCCATGCTCTGCATGCTCTCCATCCAGGACTGGCTGTCCATGTCGACGGAACTGCGGGCGAAGAATATTCAGGAAGAAAGGATCAACACGCCACAGGACGCTTACAACCCCTGGAAGTATAGAATGAATGTCAACATAGAAGACCTGCTCAAGGCGACACCCCTGAACAAAAAAATAAAACTATTAATTACGAGAAGTAAACGATGAACCATTTTGAAACATTCGTGTTTGACTTGGATGGTACTTTGCTCAATACGTTGAACGACTTGGCGGCAAGTACCAATTATGCGTTAAGATGGGCAGGGATGCCCGAGCATACAGTAGATGAGGTAAGAAGATTTGTAGGAAATGGGGTAAAGAAGCTCATGGAGCGTGCCATCCCAGGCGGATTGGATAACCCACGCTTCGACGAGACTTACGCTACCTTCAGACAGCATTACCTGGTACATAGCTTAGATACGACAGAGCCCTATCCTGGGATGATGGAGACTCTGAAAGCCCTCCATGAGCAAGGCAAGCACCTTGCCGTAGTCAGCAATAAATTCTATGCAGCTACGCAGGAGCTCTGCCAGCATTTTTTTGCCGACTATGTCCATGTGGCAATAGGCGAGCGGGAGAATATCCGCAAGAAGCCAGCCCCAGACACGGTCATGGAGGCATTGCGGCAGTTGGGTGCTGACCGCACCACTGCCGTCTATATCGGCGACAGCGACGTGGACATTGACACGGCAAAGAATTGTGGGATGCCATGTATCAGTGTGCTGTGGGGATTCCGCGACCGGCAGTTCCTCCTTGAGCACGGAGCCACCTGCCTCATTGAGAAGCCTGAGGACTTGCTGGCTTTCAGCTGACCGTATGGCTTTCGAGATAGTCCTGAACCGCTTTCTTGTAGCTTCCCGTGAAGGGGATGGTCTTCTCTTCGAAGACCGCGCAGAAACGGTTGACCATCGGGATCTTGCACATGTGCAGGATATACGACCGATGCACCCTGAGGAATTCAGGATGGGGAAGCAACTCCTCGAGACGCTTCATGTTCATCAGGCTTGCAATTTCCTTGCCGTCGCTGAGGTGTATTCTCACATAATCCTTCAGACCTTCAATGTAAAGGATATCGTCAAAGTTGATCTTGATAAGCTTGTAATCGCTCTTGATGAAGAAAAATCTGTCTCTCACGATCGAGCTTAATACATTACTGTCCATTTGTAATAGTGTAGTATTTTGATTATTGGTCGTGTCAACCAACTCGTTGTTTGTACTATATCACTTACAAAGGTACAAGGATTTTGCGAAAAAACAATAAAAGAGCCGCAAAAAATGCGGCTCTTTTAGGATTTATTCATATCTGATTGCCTCGATCGGGTCTAATTGCGCTGCTTTCTTTGCAGGATACCATCCGAAGAATACTCCGGTAAACGTACATACTGCGAAGCTCATGATAATGGTCCATATCTCAATGGAGATCGGCCAGTGGGCTAATAAGTTGACCGCATAGGACGCTCCTACGCCTAAGATGACGCCGATGACACCTCCGGTGACACTGAGGATGATCGCCTCGATGAGGAATTGGTTCAGGATGTCGATCCCCCTTGCACCCACAGACATGCGGAGTCCAATCTCACGGGTGCGCTCGGTCACAGATACGTACATGATGTTCATGATGCCGATGCCACCCACGATCAGGGAGATCCCTGCCACGACCCCTAAGAGGATGGTCAGCGTGTCCGTGGTGGAGTTCATCATGCTGGAGAGCTCTTCTTGAGAGCGGATGTTGAAGTCGTCATCGTCAGCGGGCGTGGTATCCGTGGCTTCCTTCAGCTTATGGTCTCGGCGTAGGATCTCG
>CAJLYG010000263.1 GCA_905210845.1 uncultured Prevotella sp. | reverse complement strand
TGCGCAAGGCGTTGTAAGCATGACGCTTTTTCTTGTCCTTGGCGAGCATAGGATTGTCGATTGTAAACCTCAGTTCGGGCACTTGGATGTAGCTCTGTGAAAGAGTCTGCATCTCCTGATATACCTGATCCTCCAGTTTAGCCAACGTGGCACTCTTGAGTAGTGCACGGGCGTATCGAACCGATATTACACCTATATCCATAAGCGCTATACTTTCTTGTTATCAGAAGCAACTTCATCCAGCAATCGGTTTATCAAATCCATCTGGGCTTCATTGGTGGAAAGCGTCTCACGAAGGACCTTCTCTGCTATTTGGACAGACAGGACTGCAACCTGTGAGCGGATGTCCTTGACTGCGTTCTGCTTCTGTGCCTCGATCTCTGCCTTGGCATCATTGAGCAGGCGTTCACCTTCATCCTTAGCCTTCGCTTGGGCTTTCTCTACAATGGCATCGCGGGTCTTGGCTGCCTCCCTCAGGATCTCAGCCTCTTTCTCGCGAGCTTCTTGCTTGATGGATTCACCTTCTTTTTGAATATTCGCCAACTTTTCGTTTGCCTCGTGTGCCTTCTTCAAGGAATCGTCTATGTATGCCTTACGGTCATTTACCATCTTGACGATAACGGGGAAGCCCCATTTCCGCAAGATGATGAAGACGATGACGAAGACCAACGTCATCCAGAAAAGTAAGCCGGCTTCAGGTTTTAATAAATCCATATATACTGGTTAAAGTATGATTTATGATTATAAAACAATGGCAAGGACTGCAATGATGACAGCGAAGAAGGCAACACCCTCGATCAATGCTGCTGCAATGATCATAGAAGAACGGAGGTCACCCATCTTCTCCGGCTGGCGTGCCATAGCGTCCATCGCCTGACCACCAATACGACCAATACCGATACCTGCGCCAATTGCGGCGATACCTGCGCCAATTGCGGCACCTAATTTTGCAACTTCTGCTGCTAATAATAATGATAACATAATCTTAAAATTTAAAAGTTTATTTTTTATTCTTTATTGACATAATACTTGAAGCTTGACACCTTGGGAGTGAACCCATATGGACTAAGCTTCGGCAGGCTCACCTTTTACATGAGCCAAAGAGATGAAGACTGCACTCAGCATGGTGAATACCAATGCTTGGATGTAGCTTACCAATACTTCGAGGAGCATCATGAAGCAGCTCATCGCAACGCTTACGATTGTCATTCCGGTTCCTGCACTGTAGTTGACGATCGCCTGGTCACTGATATTGAACATGATGAAGATCATGGCGGCGAATGACAATGCGATGGCATGTCCTGCCATCATATTGGCAAAGAGTCGGATGGTCAGGGCCAGAGGTTTCGTAAAGATTCCAAACAGCTCAATGAACGGCATCAATGGGACTGGCACCTTCAACCACGTAGGAACATCAGGCCAAAAAATATCTTTCCAATAAGCTTTCGTCCCAGTAAAATTCGTGATCAAGAAGGTCGTGAATCCAAAGAAGAATGTACATGCGATGTTACCTGTCAGATTTCCGCCTCCTGGTGGGAAAGGTACGATTCCCATGATATTGGAGAGGAATATGAAGAAGAAACAGCTCAGCAGCCATGGGGCATACTTAGGAGCTTCTTCACCAAGCGTTGACTTGACAACATCATTGTAGATCGACATGATGAACATGTGCATCAGCCCTGTGAATCCTTTCGGGGCGGGATCGTCAATCTTGTGCTTGCGACACCAGCGAGCAGGGATGAGTACACAGATCAGCAGTAGGATGGCATTGATGAAAAGGATGCAAACTGTCTTGGTGATTGAGATGTCCCAAGGGCGCACTTCCTCGTTTCCAATTTTCTCCACGATCTTTCCGGGATACTGCTTCGCATCTCCGTTCTTGATCACCAAATTGAATGGACCGGGGCGGTCGCCTTGAGCATCCTTCTCTTCTGAGAATGCACTGCTGCAGAAAACATGCCAACCTGTACTTGTCTTCACGATGACAGGTAGATTGATCACGATGGGCTCATCGCCGATCGTCGTGACATGCCATTCATAAGAATCTTTAATATGACCCCACAAAATGTTCTTGACGTCAATCTGCTCCTTCGCCGAGACCTGAGCAGGTGCCAGCAGAAGCAACATCATCAACAGGAAAAACAATTGTTTGATATATTTCATTTCTTACTTTTTATTGTTTATTATGCTTTTCTATACGGGCAAAAAAGATACAGTCATATACCAATAGCACGATATAGAAAATAAGGAAAATGACGGTAAAGCCCAATACGGCGCTTCTTTCGCGCACTGCCACGCAGTAAATCGCAAATACTGCAATGGCAGCTAACATCCGAAGGGCTGGAGCTACCAAGTAGAACTTCGTCAGCATCTTAGGAGAATGCTTTGCAACAGATTGCCAAGACATCCCTAAAGCGATACTGCAGAGCAAAGAAAAGATCGCACTGATTGACAGAGCATTCAGGTATTTCGGTTGATTTCCCACTTGTACATAGAGGAGTCCAACCAGAAACAATGCGACAATGATCCACAAAGAGACCTTGCGGTACTGTCGTCCATATTGTTCAATCGGATCAGTTTGAATCATATCTTCCTTCACTTATCATCTGGTGAGATCTCCACGCAGATACTTACCTCATTCTTCTTTACTTCTACAAACCCGCCATAGATATTGAGTTGCTGCTTGCCATCATCGGTTGTATATTCCACCACTCCCTTTTCCAGGGAGGAGATGATCGGCGCGTGGTTGTTCAGAATCTCGAAAGATCCGAGGGTTCCAGGGACCGTTACGCTCTTCACCTCACCAGTAAACTCAACCTTTTCGGGGGAAACAATCTTCAGGTTCAGCATACTCATTAACCTTTAGCTTGTTCAAGCAACTTCTTGCCCTTAGCAATCGCGTCATCAATGGTACCCACGTTGAGGAATGCCTGTTCTGGCAGGTCATCGACTTCACCGTCCATGATGGCGTTAAAGCCTTTGATGGTGTCCTCGATAGATACCATTACGCCTGGTAAGCCGGTGAACTGTTCTGCCACTGCGAATGGCTGGGACAGGAAACGCTGCACACGACGTGCACGGTTCACCGTCAGCTTATCCTCGTCAGAAAGCTCATCCATACCAAGAATAGCAATGATATCCTGTAATTCCTTATAACGCTGAAGGATTTGTTTTACCCTTTGGGCACAATCATAATGCTCCTTGCCCACAATGAGTGGATCCAAAATACGAGAAGTACTTCCTAATGGATCAACGGCAGGATAGATTCCCAACTCCGTGATCTTACGGGAAAGCTCCGTCGTGGCATCCAAATGAGTGAAAGTCGTGGCAGGAGCCGGGTCGGTCAAGTCGTCGGCTGGCCTGTACAGACGTGATGGATCCATGCTTGGTTGAAGTAATACGCTCCTGCATGGCTCCCATTTCCGATGCCAATGTCGGCTGGTAACCAACGGCTGATGGCATACGTCCCAAAAGGGCTGATACCTCAGAACCTGCCTGTGTGAAACGGAAGATATTGTCGATGAAGAACATGATATCTGATGCTTCTCCATTCTTGCCTCCATGATCACGGAACTCCTCGGCGACTGTCAGTCCAGAAAGAGCCACGGATGCACGTGCGCCTGGCGGCTCGTTCATCTGGCCATAGACCAA
>CAJLYG010000262.1 GCA_905210845.1 uncultured Prevotella sp. | reverse complement strand
GACGTCGTCGACTCGAAAAAAGACCGCCGTCGACGTCGACGATTTATATTTTCATTTTTTGTTTTTTACTTTTTAGAAAACGGTGAGCGGCCCCTGGTCGCCGCGCACGCAAGGCTCTTGGAAATCGTCAACAAATTTCAAATCATCAATTTCCTGCTTTCCAAAAGATAAGCTCCTGCCTTCCGAAAGCTTACCTTTCGTGTGGCAGGAACTTATCTTTTACAAGGCGGGAGCTTATCTCTTGCAAGCTCAAAGCTTAGCGATAGCAAATTCAGGTCGCAGTCCCAGTTCTATTGCGCATGAATTTAATCGTCCAAGAAACTCAGAAACAGATCCACTTGCCTTGTTAACGCTGCTTTCTGTTCGTCGTCAAGGATCATGCGTCCTTCCGTCCAAGCCTCCACATTCAGTGCGATGCCGGTCTGCCCTTCTGTCATCACACTTGCCTTCAAGGTCGTCAGCAGACTGGTGAGCATCTTGCGACATGACGCTGTCGCGCCCCGTCCCCCAGCACCGGTGAGGGTGAACTTCTTTCCTGCAAGTACAGTCGGAGCCGTACGGTCGGCAGGATTCACGGGACGGGAAAGCCAATCAATGAGATTCTTCAAATGGCCTGGATAGGCATAATTGTATTCTGGGGAGAAGACCCACACGCCATCTGCGTCAGCCACAGCCTTGCGCAAGTCGACTACCGACTGCGGGGCGGGATACTCGATGTCCTGATCCATCCAAGGAACCTGGGCATAATCCAGTTCCTTTACCTCGGCCTTGCCCTCAAGCATGCCTCTTACCCGTTCACTGACCTCCCTGTTGAAACTCTGCTTCCGCAGGGAAGCGATCACAAATAATATTTTCTTCATCTGATCTATTTGATTAAGTGCCTTATCGTGGGGCAAATATAGATACTTTTCCCCATGATGGCAAGCATTCCAAGGATTTTCTTCCCGACCAAAGACAGATTTCTACGAATCTTCCATTCGCCTTCTTTCCGCAAAAGAAAGGAGGGAGAAATGCAAAAGTATTTTAAGATATGCACGTATTGGAGAATATTTCGTACCTTTACGCGGAATTTATATTGCAGGGAGAAACTGACATGAACAAGGCAGACCATTACCTCTTTTATCCCATCGTCATCATTGGAGCCGGACCTGCAGGCAGTGCCTGTGGCATCCGACTGATAAAGAATGGCATTGACTGTTGCATCATTGAGAAAGCGGCCTTCCCAAGGGTGAAACTTTGTGCAGGCGTGCTTACGGCGAAGTCGCGCCACCTGCTCGCTTCCCTTTTGGGCGCAGATGACTACGCCCGGCTCATGGAGGCATCATTAGTAGCCCGCGAGAGCAGACTCAGGCTTTGGCATCGCCAAGAGTGCTTTGTCGACTGCGACTTCACCCGCGCTGACATGTTGCCCCCTAAACTCCAAGACACGGACTGCCGCATCCATTTAGTCGACCGCCCTCTTTTCGACCAGTTCTTGGCAAAGGAGTTCTCCCGGTTGGGAGGACAACTCATCGAAGGGGATGGGTGCGAGGACATTGACTTTACCAACAAGACCATCACGCTAAGGTCTGGGTGCCGTATCGGCTACAATTTTCTCGTGGCTGCCGATGGAGCCGTGAGCCATACAGAGCATCTCCTCCACCGTTACGACCCCTCTTTCCAGAGAAAAGACATCAACAGCGAGGCGTTTGAAGTCAATGTCAGTCGTGCAGACGCGCCCATCGACGGGGTCAACATCTATTTCGGCTTTGTGCCCAAAACGTATGCCTGGGCATTTTCCAAGGACAGCAAGGAATGCTTGGGATTCTGCAAGTTACGTGGTGAGCATTTTGAGGGCAACCAGGCGATGGGCGACTTCAGTTCCGTCATCGGCTTGAGGAACCAGGAGCAATATCCCCTCCATGCCGCAATGATACCGATCGGCAATCCTTTACGGCATCCCTTGTGGCACAACCATGTCTTTTTCATTGGAGATGCGGCTGGGCTCAACCAACCGCTCACCGGCGAGGGGATCTATGATGCCTTGCAAAGTGGCGTGAGCGCAGCGACAAGCCTGATACACGAGCATCCCCAAGAATATCTGATCGATTACGCCTGGCTATGCCGTCTCATCAAAAAGGACGCCCACTATCAGCAACTGATCGCCCATCGCCTCTGCTACCGGGTCTTCCATAACTTGGCAGCACGCCATAACCGGTTCGTGGGCTACTTCTATCAGACACAAATCGAGCACGCATGCCTACACGGATTCTTCCATATCCTTTATCATTATTTCAAGGAAAGATCGACCATGCGCAAGGCATGAGCATTCCTCAGCTATTTCTTCCAGCCGGATTACCGCCGTCAGGGGAGGCAACACAGTGTCCACGCCCTATCCATAGGCCTTAGGCACGCAAATCGGAGAGAAAATCTCCATCAGCCTTTGCCATCTGCAAAAAATTCATTATCTTTGTACCCCATAAACATCTCATGAGGAGATGGCACAAGAAATCACAACGACTGATCCGTACGGATACCGAACGGACATAACCTTTTAACAAGACAAACAATCATCATGAGGACGTCACTCATACCATCAACAACATTTGCTGATAGCAAGCCCCATTATGAACTACTTGACGGACTACGAGGAGTAGCCGCCATGCTTGTATTGTGGTATCATATCAATGAAGGATACGGCTTTGCCAAGTCGGTAAACGGGCTAAGCGATGGACTGATAGAGAATTTCAACCATGGTTATTTGGCCGTGGACTTCTTCTTCATCCTCTCCGGTTTCGTGATCGGTTATGCCTATGACGATCGGTGGCATGAAGAATATTGTCGTCCGCAACAACACCTTCATGGGCACGGAAACTGGACTGAGGTTCAAGTCGGCTACCGGGAAGGGAGGAAAGACAGAAAGAATTTATATCTCCCATATCCAGATGACAGACATCAAGGATGCCGCCATCGTCTTCGAGACCACCTATCAGGACCGGCCAGCGGGATCCAAAGCCAAGGCAGCGCAACCTACACAAACTGAGTTCGTACCTGAATTTCAGGACATCCACATCTCGGATGTCATCTGCCGGGGCACGAAAACCGGTATTGAGGCCCATGGAGAGAAAGGGATGGTGCACCATATCTCCGTCCGCCACTCTACCTTTTTCTACACCGACAAGCCCATGGACATCGGAAAAGACTGTGAGATCTCGCTCCAAGACGTCCAATTCACGACATTCCACCAATAACGACCATAGAATATGCTAAAGAAAATCAGAATCACGTTAGCTGCAGTAAGCTTTATCTGCATCACGTTTTTGTTCCTCGATTTCACGGGAACCTTGCGTCATTATCTCGGATGGATGGCAAAGATCCAGTTTTTGCCAGCCATATTGGCACTCAACGTTGCCGTTATCTTAGGCCTTGTCATCCTGACCCTCCTCTTCGGGCGCATCTATTGTTCCATCATCTGTCCCTTAGGCGTTTTCCAGGACATCGTGGCAAGGATCGGTCGATGGGGAAAGCGCAATCCTTACTCCTATTCACCTGCGAAAAGCATCCTACGGTATGCGGTCCTCGCAGTGTTCATCCTTGCCCTCGTCTGCGGGATAGGCTCCCTCGTGGCGCTCCTCGCCCCCTACTCCGCTTACGGCAGGATTGCAAGCAACCTGT
>CAJLYG010000261.1 GCA_905210845.1 uncultured Prevotella sp. | reverse complement strand
CCTTTGACAACCTAAAAACAGGTTGCAAGCCCGATGTACAAAGGCTTTTGACAACCTGTCAACCTATTGCATAAAAAATCTCTAGTATAAAGACACAAAAACAGGGAAGGTAAAAGCCAAGGATCCAAGTGTCTCTGGCATGGAATCATCTGGAATTCCGATATTCGGAAGGACTGATCCCATTCTGCCGCTTGAAGAACTTGCTGAACGATGCCTGGTCGGAGAAATACAGGTCATCCGCAATCTGCTGGATGCTATGGTCCGTGTACTTCAACATCCAACAAGATTCTATGTATAGTTTCCTATGGATAAAATAAGCAGGCGTAAATCCCCCCGTCACGTCATGGATCGCCTTTGAGAAATATCGGGTGGATATATGGAGCTGATCAGCATAAAAAGCCAAGGTATGCTCTTTCTTATAATTCACCTGAAGGGATTCCATAAAAGAGATCAGGAAAGTGAAATACTTTGTATTCACAGACGACCAGGCAGGCAATGTCTCTAAGAAAGACACAAAGTCTGACAGGAACAAGGCAAAAAGTGCTTGCAAAGAATCATAATGACCCTCCGGGTCTTCACGGATGCGGGATGCCATTTCCTCGAAGGTTCGATGAAGGGTTTTTGCCATCTCCGTTGTTAACAGGGTCCTGCCACCCACTTGATTGAGGTTGGGAAAGCATGCGGCACGCAGCAAACGGCTCTGAATAAAGTTTTCCGTAGAAAAATTAGCGCTCACGACCAGGCAGACAGCCTCGTAATCAGAGGTATATTCCTTGACATACCACTTGGAGTTGGGCGTCCCCACGACCAGGACATTCGGTTCTATGACCGTATCCCTGCCATTGAAATTAAACACCACCTTGCCTGCAAGCCCTATCGTAAACATATAACAATTGACGAAATGCTTGACGATAAAGTCGGAATGGGCGATATCAGAGTTGATATGCAGACAGGCAATGACGTTTTTCCAGATATCATATTTTCCCGGAATAGGACTAAGCTGTGATATATAACTGTTCATCGTATTTTGGTTAGTATGCACAAATATAGGAAAAAAATCATTCGCAAGAAAGGTATTCGGCATTTTTTTTGTCCATCACGCAATAATTTACTAACTTTGCAACTGCGTTATATATGCCTGTAATCCTTGGTCAGGTGTTTCTACAAGCTACCTCAATAGTGACTTATAACGCATAACAGAATCTTTTTAAGAACGTCATGAGTAACTTTGCAAGTCACTACAAGTCATTATGCTACTTAGGGGTCCCCATTATCGTGGGACAATTAGGCACGATCGTTCTCGGCTTTGCCGACACGCTGATGATCGGCTGGCATTCTACCGAAGAATTAGCGGCAGCCAGTTTTGTCACCAACCTCTTCACACTGGTCCTGCTGTTTGCGCTTGGCTTCTCCTATAGTCTCACGCCCATCGTTGGTAACCTGTTTGGTCAAGGACGACCTGAGCGGATTGGGGGAATGGTCAAGAACAGTCTGTTTGCCAATGCCATCGTCGCCATCTTGCTGATAATGGTCATGGGAGGTGTCTATGGATGCATCGAGCATCTGGGGCAACCCCAGGAATTGATCCCCTTGATGAAGCCTTATTTCATCGTCAATCTCATATCGATTCCTTTCGTGGTATGCTTCAACACCTTCAAGCAGTTCTATGACGGGATCACACGCACCCAGACATCCATGTATATCATGATTGCCGGCAATGTGATGAATATCATTGGCAACTATATTCTTATCTATGGGAAGATGGGCTTACCAGAGATGGGATTGTTAGGAGCTGGGCTCTCTACTTTGTTTTCCAGAATATTCATGGCGGTTGCCATCACGGCTATCTTTGTGTTTTCTCCCGAAGGAGCCATCTACCGGAAAGGATTCAAAGCACAGAAACTCAACAAGGACGATTATTTTCGTCTCAATCGACTGGGATGGCCGTTAGCACTCCAGTTGGGAATGGAGACCGCAGCCTTTAGCCTCTCCAGTGTGATGGTGGGTTGGATCGACACGACGTCGTTGGCTGCCCATCAGGTAGTGCTCACGATTTCCCAACTCTTCTACATGGTTTATTACGGAATGGCATCCGCTGTGTCCATCCGGGTCAGCTATTTTCACGGTCAAAAGGATTGGACGGCCTTACATGCAACCACTGTTGCAGGCTTCCGCTTGGTTCTTGTCATTGCCGGAATGGTCAGCATTCCCATTCTTTTTGCACGCACCTCCATCGGCAACCTATTCACGGATTCCCCAGAAGTGACGAACTTGGTAGCAACGGCAATCATCCCACTGATCATCTATCAGTTTGGCGATGGCATGCAGTGCACTTATGCCAATGCCTTAAGGGGGATCTCTCATGTCAAGCCCTTGGCTATCATCGCATTCATCTCCTACTTCCTGATCTCCCTGCCCTTGGGATATCTATTGGGCATCCGACTGCACTACGGGCTGGTCGGCATCTGGTCGGCATTCCCATTTGGGCTGACAACAGCAGGAATCCTCTACTATCTGTCCTTCCGAAAGAAGTTCCGACAGGAGCGCCTTCAAGGTTTCATTGAAGAAAATGGACCTTTCACTGAAATTTGTTGATCATTTTCCGGTAACATCCTATCTTTGCACCAGGATAAGAACAAAGAGAGAGAGAATTACTATATGTACTACGAGACGTTAGAGCGAAAATGGCTGCGGGACTTTCCTGCAGCCATTTTCCGTGTATAGGGTCGCCGTTCACCGGCAAGCAGGGCGATGACCCATCATGCCAACGGCCTGTTACCCATTAATGGACCACGACCTGGTAACCACTGCTTTGTATGTCCTTCGGGGTGCACCTGTCAATAAGCATGATGTATTGCCCTGGCACTCGGGGAGCTACGACAGGGGACACAGCATACGGAGTGCGGTAATTGGTAATGCCAAAGGGTGGGAAGAAGAGAACACCCTTGCTCTTCACGACATGCTCCCGGAATGACTTGGTCTTCAATTCCAAGGCCCCATTGATACAGCCTTGATGCAGGGCAAGTGCCTCGGAAGGTTTCAGGTATTCCGCCGTGGCGATATCATCCATGTTGAGATAGATGGCATCCGCACATGAAATCAAGTTGCCATCGACATAGATACGTATCTCTGCGCCTTCTGGGTCTTTATCTGGAGATACATTACGGGGAAGGGTCGACGCACGCCGGGGAAGTAACTTGACGCTGGCTCCCTGATCTCTCGAAGCAGGATTGATGGACAGTCGCATGTAAGAGAAGAATTCATCCACAAGGCGGGCAAAAGAGGAGAAATGACGCTCCGACATCTTTTCTTCGCTGATATAATGTGTCCCATAGAATTCCTTCGTTTGATCCTTCTTCATTGCTTTGACCTTTGCCTTCACTGTGATCTCGGGCAACAACTGCAATTCATGCAAGGGTCCCTGTCGCATAGAACCAGCGACGACGACATCTGAGGATATGCTCTCAAGCCGCTCGATATGATTCCAGTTCTTGAGGGCTGGGATAGTGTCATCAACGAATGTATAATTGTAGAAGTCTGTCTTCCCTTTGCTGTCATACGCCTGTACGAAGAATTCCTCCTTCGGGGAGAAGTCGGCAACAGGAATAGCAAAACGCCCTTCTGCATCTGTACTGCCCGTAAAGGTGGCACTGTTGCTCCGCTGAT
>CAJLYG010000260.1 GCA_905210845.1 uncultured Prevotella sp. | reverse complement strand
CCCATAGGGATACCGGAGGGTACTGATTTGCAGTATCTATATAATCACTGTGGACTGGTCAGCCGATCAGGGACATAGGATCAAACCAACGATTTAGATGGATGGAAAAGAAAATATTGGTGATTCCCGATGTTCATGGACGCTTGTTTTGGAAGGACCCTGCCCAGAAGTACGTGAATGAGGTAGACCGCATCGTTTTCTTGGGGGATTACCTCGATCCCTATCCTCAGGAGGATGGACCGTTCACGCCGGACGGGATCCTGCATAACCTGATGGACATCATTCATCTCAAGCAGGAGCACCCCGACAAGGTGATCTTGCTCAAGGGCAACCATGACGAACATTATAGTTCCCAGATATTCTGCAGTCTTGCCAGGGCTACGCGCTGCGACATGTCGAACTGGAGTAAGTACTACGAAGTGTTCTCCACGCATGAGAGTTTGTTCCAACTCGCGTGGATGGAGGAGTGCATGGGCATCCCTTACGTCTTTACCCATGCTGGACTATCGGCTTACTGGCTGCACAAGGTCAACGAGAACATCTGGCAACTCCCCGACGACGAGTTGTCCATCACCCATCAGGACATCATCGACAGGCTCAATGGCTTGGATTCTACCGTGGAAGGGGCGAAGATGCTCTCTATCGTTGGGTTCTGCAGGTCGCGGATGGGAGAGAAGACGGGCAGCATGCTTTGGGCTGACGTCAATGAGCTGGGCCTGCGGGTACCCTCTTCTGCCTATGACTTGGACAAGGTTTTTCAGGTCTTTGGGCACACGCGATTGGATGGGGAAAGGATCGATATGCTCAAATACGAGCATGCCGCTATGATCGACTCCCAGAAGTGTTTCATGATCGCGGAGGGAACAGGCCAGGACATCCTCACCCTCGGGGATTATGAGAAAGATAAGAGGGAAAATAGGCAGTAGGAAACGCTATTTGAACAAGAAGCTGTATATTTTGACATATCTTAAGAGCTATTTCTTTTGTACTCTCAATAAAATGAGGTAAATTTGCACACGGAAATTAAGTTCATTCCAATCTAAAACCGTAAAATTAAATATATTAAATTGTCAAACATGATGAACAAGAAATTATTGTCTCTATCTCTTGTGGCGATGCTTTTCATCCTGCCACAGAGTATGAAAGCTCAATTCAATTGGCCGTACAAGATTGTCAATGGAACAGCTGTCACTGAAGTGCCTGCCCGCCCAGCCGGACAGAAGGATGCCTTGAACTTGGTAACGCCCAAGCTCGATGTCGTTCGTGTCGGTTTTGTTGGCTTAGGCATGCGTGGTCCTGGTGCCGTAGAACGCTGGACGCATATTCCTGGCACGCAGATCATGGCACTTTGCGACCACGAGAAAGACCGTGCTGAGAGATGCGAGAACATCCTCCGCAAGGCAGACATGCCGAAGGCAGACATCTACTATGGAGAGGATGGCTACAAGCAGCTCTGCGAGCGCAAGGACATTGACTTGGTGTACATCGCTACCGACTGGTTGCACCACGTTCCTGTTGCCAAATATGCCTTGGAACATGGCAAGCACGTTGCCATTGAGGTACCTTCTGCCATGAACCTCCACGAGATCTGGGATCTGATCAACCTCGCTGAGTCGAAACAGCTCCATTGCATGATCCTTGAGAACTGCTGCTATGACTTCTTTGAGCTGAACACCTTGAACATGGCACAGAAAGGCCTGTTCGGTGAGATCCTCTATGTGACCGGTGCTTACCGCCATACGCTGTCTCCTTTCTGGGATGCTTACTGGAAGAAGGACGCCAATGACAAGTTGGGCTGGCGCTTGGATTACAACAAGAAATTCCGTGGCGATATCTATGCTACCCACGGACTGGGTCCTGTGGCTCAGTTGCTGAACATCCATCGTGGCGACCGCATGAAGACGCTCGTTGCCATGGACACGAAGTCAGTGAACGGAAAGGCAAAGGTAGAGCAGGTTACCGGCGAGCCTTGTGACACATTCCGTAATGGTGATGCTACCACGACCCTGATCTCTACGGTAGGTGGGAAGGTGATCGAGATCCACCATAACGTGATGGATCCTCAGCCGTACAACCGTATGTACCAGTTGACAGGTACCAAAGGCTTCGCCAACAAGTATCCTATTGAGGGCTATGCGCTTACTTCCAACGACATGAAGAGTGCCGGTATCACTCCTTCCGCAGACAACCTGCAGGGACATGACTATATTTCCGCATCCGACAAGGCTGCCTTGGAGAAGAAATTTCAAAGCCCGATCATCACGAAATATGGCGAAGAGGCCAAGGAAGTGGGTGGCCATGGTGGCATGGACTTCATCGAGGACAGCCGATTGGTTTATTGCTTGCGCAACGGACTGCCTTTGGACATGGACGTTTACGACTTGGCTGAATGGTGTTGCTTGGCAGAGTTAGGCTCTATCTCCATGGATAATGGCAACATCCCCGTTCAGGTTCCTGACTTCACCCGTGGTCTGTGGAACAAGGACAAGGGCTTCCGCCATGCTTTCGCAAGTCCAGAGCAGGAAGCTGCTACTGAGGCTTCCGGCAAGGCTTTCACCGCGAAGTTGAAAGAGCAGGGCAAGAAGTACTGGGATAAGGTGGCTAAGCAAGAGGCAAAGGCTGCTAAGAAAGCCCAGAAAGCAAAGAAGTAATTCATCGAACAGAAGCCGGTTGACATACCGGCAGAAAATCAACAGCCATCCGGTTCCCCTGGTTAGGAGTCGGATGGCTGTTCTTTTTTCTGTCACAGACAGGAAGGGAAATGCTGACTGTGCAGAGGGGCATCGCCCTCCTTTTTCCAAAAGGTAAGCTCCAGGACCCCAAAAGATAACCTATTGAAGTCTGTTAGATGATCTTTTGCCGCCTGTTAGATGACCTTTTGAAGCTTGATAGATAACCTTTTGCTTCCCATCCCCTGAAAATGCAATTCTTTGCAGGAACATTTTGCTAACTCCCGGAAAATGATTACTTTTGCAAGTGATTACCGGCAAGGTCTTGGAAAGGAAAAGACTGTCGCCTTCATATTCTTGCAGTAAAGATAGTATGTTAGCATTCAAGTTAAAATCAGTCAGTCTGTTTGTGTTGTCTCTGGGACTTGTGAGTCTGAGTGCCTCGGCAAAGGCAGATGACAATCCACGCTATTGGTTTATCGGTGCCCAAGGAGGCGCGTCCATGAACTGGGGATCTTACACTTCTTATATTGATTTTGGAAAGCGCATCAAGCCTGTCGGCAACCTCTATGTCGGCAAATGGATCACCAATTGGTTGGGTGCCCGTGCCCTCTTGGGTTACCATCAGAACATCGGGGCTTCGGATAAGATCCTTGCCAGGAACGACCAACGGTACACCTACGATTACACTTCCTATTCCGGATATGTCGACCTGATGCTGAAGCTCTTTGGCAACAGTGCCTTCCGCGTCAATTTCTTTGCAGGCGCAGGTGCGGAGCGTACCTCAGATTTCCAAGAGAAGAGTTGGTATGAGGGGGAGTATGACACCCGCGAGCGGTTCCGTTTCGGTTTCCAAGGCGGTCTTCAGGCTGCTGTACGGGTGGCGAGTCACCTTGCCCTCACCTTGGAAGCGTCGGCTACCTGCCATCGGAATACCTTTGATGGCAACGACCGTACTGACAATCCTTTCGACGGGCGTGCCAGCGTGCTCTTAGGGTTGAGCTACCGATAGGGCGGGGAGAGTG
>CAJLYG010000259.1 GCA_905210845.1 uncultured Prevotella sp. | reverse complement strand
CCCATTTCTACGGCGGTTCACCCGAGCATCCTGGTGGTCACCGAAGATACACAAGGAATGAGAGGCAAGTGTACGTGCCGACACGTTGAATACGCATGGGAGCAGCTCACCCGCAATCTTGTACATGTTTGGGATCATCAGCAGAAGCCCCTGGGAAGCCGTGTAGGTAGATGTCAAGGCACCAGCCTGCAGGGATCCGTGTACTGCACCGGCAGCACCACCCTCAGATTCCATTTCCTGGACGGTTACGGTCTGGCCGAACAGGTTCTTGCGTCCCTTGGCGGCCCACTCGTCAACATGCTCAGCCATCGGGGATGACGGAGTAATCGGGTAGATGGCAGCTACCTCAGTAAACATATAGCTTACATGAGCGGCAGCGGTGTTACCATCACAAGTGATAAATTTTTTTTCTTTTGCCATTTTGTTATTGATATAATATAAATGATGATTTGTAAATCTTTGATTTTCTATTTCTTTCCTTTTGTCAGTAGAGGAATCCCAACAGCCATAGTGGGATGCGGTTGTCTTTTCCCACCTCTGTGTTGTACCTTGCGTAGATCGTGTCGGGGCTCGGGCGCTTGGTGGGCTTCTGGGCATCGCAGATTCTGAACTTCTTGCAGTTGTCTACGATATAGAAGGGGTCTTTTCCGCCCTGGTTGACTAAATGGTCCTTCCACAGGGAATTGACGAAGAACGTCTCCATTAAGTCCTGCTCGTCCACCTTGATGGGGTAGATAGCGTACATCAGGTTGGAATTGTGCATCATCACCTTCGAGGGCTTCTTGGGGAATTCCTGTCCGACGGGATAGATGATATTGATCAGGCGCGCGTCCGCCAAGTACTTGATATAGTTCATCACCGTGGCGCGACTGGTCTGGATGTCATGTGCCAACTGGCTGATGTTGGGTGCCTTCGGTCCGTCCACGGCGAGCAGGTAGAAGAGCTTCTTGATCTTGGTCAGGTACTTCAGTTCTATCTGCTTGATCAGCAAGATGTCCACCTCTGTCATCATGTTCATGGTCTTCAGCAGGTTCTCAGAGAAGTTGCGGTGCTCTAAGAAGAAGGGGTAGAAGCCATGGTGAATGTAGTCGTGGAAGTATTTTTGTGGACTTACCTTGGGTAGGATCTGCTTGACAATATGTTCGTGATTGCTTAAGATCTCATCCAATGTGTAGGGAGGGAAGAGGTTTCCTGTCTGGAGATTCAAGAATTCCCGGAAGGAGAATCCCCTGAGGTTATAGCTTTTGACGATGCCGTTCAGTTCCGGGTTCTCCTCTTTCAGCCTCATGACGCTGGATCCCGTGAACACAATCTTCAACTCGGGATAGTTGTCATAGCACTTCCGGAGCTCGGAGCTCCAGTTGGGCTGCTTGAAGACCTGGTCGATGAGCAACACCTTTCCCCCATGTCTGACGAAGTCGCCTGCGAAATCGGCAATCCCCTTGCCTTGGAAGTAGAAGTTGTTCATGTTGACATACAAGCATTGCCTGTCGTTGGCACCGAACTTTTCCTTTGCGTATTGCAGCAGGAATGTCGTTTTCCCCACTCCTCGCGTACCCTTAATGCCGATCATGCGGTCGTCCCAGTTGATCTCATCCATCAGGGTGCGACGAACCGGAGCATGGGTATGCTCCACCAGGTATATATGGGTACGAAAGAAAGCTTCTTCCATATTGTTTTCTTATGTATCTCGTTTTATCACATGCAAAGATAATACATATTTTGAAATTTGCAAACTGTAGTTTACAAAAACTTCTTATTTTTAGTTTTTTTGCATTTCCCCTATGGAGTCATGATTTTTCTTTGTATCTTTGTCGGATGATACTTCATATCTTTAATCCTGAGCATGACATTTCCCTGACGGCTACTTCCTGTCCGTTTACGCCTCCTGCGGCTGCCCGGCGGTTGCGTTCCGACTTGTGTTTCTTGCCTGCCTTATGGGCTGGTGAGGGGGATGGAGTCTTGGTGGAGGATGTCCCTGCCGCGCTCCGTGCGCTGGATCGGTTGGGTGTCCCGAAGTCGAAGGTGACGTTCCTCACACCTGAGGATGTCCGGTCCCGGGGTGTCGGGGAGTCATGGCGCATTGACCCATGGGGATGGGACCAGGTGCTCTGCCATCAGTTGGTGAAGTGGGGCATCCCTGCAACAAGCCTGCCAGATAAGGGACGACTGGAAGCCATTCGGGCGGTCAGCAACCGCAGGTGGGCTGCAGGGCATCTCCTGCCATCCTTGTGTATGGATCCAGAGACCTTTACCGGTGATGCCTTGTATGTCACGGGATGGGATGAAGGGATCGCCCGCACGATAGCGTCCGGTTCTTGGGTGCTGAAGGAGCCGTGGAGCAGCAGTGGGCGCGGTATCCGGTATGTTCGTCAGGGTGATCCCATCACGTCCCATCTCTTGGGATGGATCCGGAATGTGATCCGTCGACAGGGTGGGGTGATGGTGGAGCCATACCATGAGAAGGTATTGGATTTCGGCATGGAGTTCACGGCTTCAAGCGAGGGGATCGCCTACGATGGATTATCCCTGTTCCAAACTGTCCATGGCGCGTATGTCGGAAACCTGTTAGCCACGGAGGAAGAGAAGTTGAACCTGTTAAAGTCGTATGTAAATAGAAACGTGTTATCGTCTGTTCGACAGAAGATTATAGAGATTCTTACCCCTTTGCTTCCCAATATCTACCAAGGTCCTTTCGGCATTGACATGATGGTCGTGAGGGAGCAGGGGAAGAGGAAGGTCGTTCCCTGTGTGGAGATGAATCTCCGCAGGACAATGGGGCATGTGGCGTTGGCCTGGAGTCGACGCGTTCCTTCGAGGGGAGTCATGCGTATCACCTATGAGAAGGGTCAATATGGGTTCTCAATCCGCGATACGCAAGGCTCCCCAGATGGGACAGGCTTAATAGATGGCCATGGAGATCAGGTAGGCAACGATCGTTGACACGAAGACGGAGATCAGTCCCGGCATCATGAAACTATGGTTGAGCAGGTACTTCCCGATGACCGTCGTCCCAGTCCTGTCGAAGTTGACGGTGGCAATGTCTGAAGGATAGTTCGGGATGAAGAAATAGCCGTAGACACTGGGCAGGACGCCTAAGAGAACCGGGCCTGGAATCCCGAGCTTATAGGCAAGGGGCAGCATGGCCATCACCACGGCCCCTTGTGAGTTGATGAGCACGGAAACCAAGAAGAAGACGATGGCAATGGACCAGTTATACTTAGCGACGATATCACCGAGCATGACTTGCATTTCCTCTAAGTAGTTGGAGAAATAAGTGTCTGCCAGCCAAGCGATGCCATAGATGGCGACGACAGCTACCATGCCGCTCTGCCAGACCGCACCTCCCACGGCTTTCTTAGGACTTGCCTTGCAGAACATAATCATCAAGGCAGCGGCGGAGATCATCACGATTTGTATGACCAAGTTCATCTTCAGCTTGGTCGTCGTGGCAACGGTTGCCCCGGGGACGATGAGCTTTGCCGTTGCCAACTGTGCTGGGGTAATCGTCACGGCACTGTTGCCCACTGCGATGTTCCCGGCTCCATCAATGGCCTTAACTGACTCATAGGTAGGGAGGACACTCTGGAAAATAGCGAAGAAAACGATGACAGCGAGGGCACCAAAGAAGATGTACACGGCACGCTTGGCCTCCTTGGACACTTCCTTGTCGAGCGTCGTGGCGTTTCCGCCGTTTCATTTCGCTATAAGATTTTTTTCCATAATCATTTGGCAACC
>CAJLYG010000258.1 GCA_905210845.1 uncultured Prevotella sp. | reverse complement strand
ACTGCCCTACCACGCCAAGAAGTTCGGGTTGACAGCCGGCCTACCCTGCACCTTAGAAGGATTGGTTGGCATTGGTCCAGACAGCAAGATCTTTGGACTGCCCAGCTTCGGCTATTCTGCCCCGTATAAGGTCTTAGACGAGAAGCTCGGATACACCGGAGAGAACGTCTACAAGCAAGTAAAGGATTTTTTGAAAAAATAGCATGAAGTTCAAGACTATAGGCTTAGCCAGCGACCATGCTGGCTTTGCCTTAAAACAATTTGTCAAGCAATACTGCGATGAACACGGCTACGCTTACAAGGATTACGGCACGTTTACGGACGAGTCGTGTGACTATCCCGACTTCGGGCATGCCTTGGCAAGAGGCATCGAGAAGGGGGAAGTATACCCAGGCATCGCTATCTGTGGAACCGGAGAGGGGATTTCCATGACCCTGAACAAGCATCAGTCGATCCGGGCGGGATTATGTTGGATCCCAGAGATCGCCCACCTGATCCGCCAGCATAATGACGCGAATGTCCTGGTGATGCCAGGCAGGTTCATCGACAATGACATGGCAAGGAAGATCATGGACGAATTCTTTGCCACAGACTTTGACGGCGGGCGCCATCAAAGGAGAATTGACAAGATACCTATTCATTAATCAAACCAGACGGGAAGGGTTTGTCCCTCCCGTCACATTATTACAATCCTATGAGAAAAATATGTAGTATCGTTATTCTATTAACAATCTATTTAGGCGCATTTGCTGATAACCATTTCATCACTGACGCAGCCTATCGGACAAAGGTAGAGACCGCATTCCAAAAGAAGATGGGACAGGTCGGAAACCAGTTCTTTAACACGAAGGACTTACACGTATCGCCCGAGGAAAACGAGGCTTTGGAGTTCTTGTATGCATACATGCCGTATGCCGACATTACCGACTACCCTACGTCGTTCTATCTGGAAAACATTCGGTCTTCCTTCCAAACCCAAAAGGAAATGGCATGGGGAAGCAAGATCCCAGAACTCATCTTCCGGCACTTCGTGCTCCCCGTGAGAGTGAACAACGAGAACTTAGACAGCGCGCGGATGGTGTTCTACAAGGACCTCAAGGAGAGAGTCAAAGGCAAAAGCATGTACGATGCCATCTTAGAGGTCAACCACTGGTGCCACGAGCATGTCACCTATGAGCCATCTGATGCCCGCACCTCTTCGCCCTTGGCAACCCTGAGAACGGCAAAGGGAAGATGCGGAGAGGAGAGCACGTTTACCGTTGCCGCCTTGCGTGCCGTCGGCATCCCCGCACGCCAGGTATACACACCACGATGGGCACATACCGATGACAACCATGCCTGGGTGGAGGCTTGGGCAGACGGGAAATGGTATTTCTTGGGTGCCTGCGAGCCAGAAGCCGTCCTGAACTTAGGCTGGTTTAACGCACCTGCATCCAGGGCCATGCTCATGCACACCAGGGCATTCGGAGATTATAACGGACCGGAGGAGGTGATGCTCCGCACCTCTAACTTCACGGAGATCAACCTGATCGGCAACTATGCCAAGACGGCAAGAACCGACTTCAAGGTCGTGGACAAGAACGGCAAGCCTGTACCAGGGGCTCGCGTGGACTTCAAGATCTATAATTACGCAGAGTTCTATACCGCCGCATCCAAGTACACAGACACCAAAGGCATGACCTTCCTGACATCTGGCTTGGGCGACATGCTCATCTGGGCCTCTAAGAACGGAAGCTACGGGTTTGCCAAATGCTCGTTTGGCAAAGATAAGCTCGTCACGATCCGGCTGACCCGGAACGCTGCCAGCGACGGAAAGAGCATCGCCTTCACACCACAAGCCTTCGACATCGTCCCGCCCCCAGAACATGCGATACTGCCAGAGGTCACGGAAGCACAGCGAAAGGAAAACAGCAGGCGGCTCGCCTATGAGGATTCCGTAAGGAATAGCTATACTTCCACATTCTACAATGCAGAGACCGCCCGGAAAGCGGCAGTGGATAACCAACTCCCAGCCGACCGTGTGACCGAATTCCTCGTCAAATCACGGGGTAACCATGCAGTGATTCTCAACTTTCTGATCAAGCACAAGGACCAACTCGACCGTGCCTGTGAACTGCTGAAGAGCCTGAGCGACAAGGACCTGCGAGACATGCAAAGCGATATCTTAGAGGATAATTTCACGGCAAGCAGCAATCAATTATGCCCCAGAGTGGAAGACGAGATGATCATCATTCCTTTCAAGCATTTCTTTGAGAAGGCTTTCGATGCCAAAACAGCAGATCAGTTCAGGGCAGATCCCTCTACCTTAGTGAGCTGGGTGAAGAACAACATCCGGCTGAACCCGGACAAGAAGATCCTCAGAATAGCCCAGACACCGATCGGGGTATGGAAATCAAGGATCACGGATACCCGCTCACGCGACATTTTCTTCGTAGATGTGGCAAGAAGCCTGAACATCGAGGCGAGGAAAGACCCTGTTACCGCAAAGGTACAATACAAGAAAGACGGAAAGTGGATGGATGTCAACTTCGACTCGAACCTACAGAAAGAAGCTGTCACAGGTACCTTGGTGCTCAACTATCAACCAACCAAGTTCTTAGACGATCCCAAATACTATAGCCACTTCACCATCTCGAAGATCAATAACGGCACGACACAACTGCTCAGCTTCGATGAAGGACAGTTAGACATGGGAGGCGGAGCCAGCTGGTCGAACACCTTTAAGGACGGGACAAAGTTAGATGCTGGGACTTACATCTTAGTCACTGGCACGCGCCTTGCCAATGGAAGCGTGTTGGCCAATACCCAAATCTTCAATGTCAAGCCCAACCAGACCACGAAATTAAACCTCGTCATGCGCACCAATAATGATGCGGTGAGCGTCATTGGCAATTTCGACAGCGAGTCGAAGTTCACGAAAGACGGCAAAGAGGTGAGTATCCTGTCACAGACCGGAAGAGGCTACTTCGTCTTAGGCATCTTAGGTGTCAACCAAGAGCCTACCAACCATGCCCTGCGCGATATCGCAAAGGAAAAGGATAAGCTCGAAAAATGGGGTCGCCCGTTTGTCCTGCTCTTTGAAAGCAAGGAAGAAGCGGCTAAGTTCAACGCCGCTGATTACGGTCAGTTGCCGAAGAATACCATTTTCGGTATTGACGAAGGTGGCAAGATCAAGAAGCAATTAGTGAATAACATGAAGCTCCCGACAGACCGCCTGTTGCCGATCTTCATCATCGGTGATACCTTCAACCGCGTCGTATTCCAGTCACAAGGCTATACGATCGGGTTAGGAGAACAGCTCACGAAGGTGATAGACAAGCTCTAAGAGCACAAGAAGACCCATCAGAAAAGGGGTAAAGGAGTCAGATATCGCAACTCCTTTACCCCTTTTATCATGGGATATCATTCCGTCCGCCTTCAGGCAAGAAGGCAAAACCTTTATTCTTTCTCCCTATTGCCAGGAAGATGGAACTCGTAAGACTGGTCGAAGATCTTGCTGACCTTATTGATCTCCAGGAATGTCGTGCCCCCACCTTCTCCCAAGCTACCACTCAGATAGGCGATCTTGTCATCTAAGGTGATGTATCCTTTTTGCCTCAGCATTCTCAAGGCAGCCCGGAACATGAAATCAGAGGATACATGCTCCTTCTGGTAGATAGGGATCACTCCATAACTCAGGTTCAACCAACGCTGCGTCTTCTCATTGTAGCAGATGGCACAAGCTCAATTGCAAATCCTCGATATGCTGTCATTTA
>CAJLYG010000257.1 GCA_905210845.1 uncultured Prevotella sp. | reverse complement strand
ACATGGGCAGGGCACCGAAGCTGCGCTGTCGTGAGTGCCTTTTCCTGTTCTGCTGCGGATCCGGGAACAGAGACTGCCGCAGGGGCTGCAGGCTTCTTGCCATTGCCAGCGATCTGGGCTGTCGGACCCGTCAGTCGGTCGATCATGTAAAAGCCGATTCCAGCAACGAGCAGGATCATGGCGGCGGCTGCTGTCCTGCGGAACCATAGGGGAACGACCTTTGCCTGATGTTCCTTTCGCGATGAGCCTGTGCTGGAGGCTCCTTGTTCAGCCACAGCTTTCTCAATGGCATCCCAAGAGAGCTCCGGAGCCGACTGCTGGTAGTCGTCCATCTTCTTTCTTAAGTTGTTGATCCATTCTTCTTTCATCGTGACTGAAGTTTATTTTTTCTATATTCGTTGATCTTCTTTGCCAATATGTTCTTGGCTCTATGTAGTTGAGAGGCGGAACTGTCTCTTTTGATGCCTAATTGCTGGGCGATCTCCTCATGCGAGTAATCCTGAAAAACATACAGGTTGAATACCGTCCGGTAGCCTGGTGGCAGTTCCGTGATGAATTTCTGAATCACCTCCGGCGGGACATCATCAATGGGCGGGTCATCCGCTTCTTCTGGGAGATCTTGGCTCAGTTCCGTGAAGCGGTCTTTCTTCTGAGCCCTGAGGAAGTGCAAGGACTCATTGGCGGTTATCCTCGACGCCCATGCCTTCAGCGACCCTTTTCCCCTGTATTCAAAGTCATTGATGTGCGTGAGGATGCTGATCATGACATTCTGCATCACATCTTTTAAGTCTTCGTTGTTGGCGATATATCGATTGCAGACTGCAGTCAGAAAGCCTCCATACAGGGAATAGAATTCCTTCATCGCTGCGTTATCGCCGCTGCGAAGGAGTTTAACCAACTGTTTTTCCCTATCCCCTGTAAAGAAGCTCACTGTTTATTTGATATCTTTAATGAAGCTGTCCCAGCTACTTGTGTAGCTTGACGTCCTGGCAGAGTTGTCTTGGCCTGCCATAGTAAAGGTGGTAGACTTCTCCCCGTCGAAAGAGTTCCACAGCAAGGTGATCGTCACCTTTTTGTCCTCTGGCTTCAGGTCAAGGTCATCGAGCTTGAAGGCAACGAGCGCGTCTCCGTATCTCCCAGTCACGTCTCCTTGCGCGTCTTGGTAAAGTCGTACGGCATTAGGCGTATTTACGTCACTTGCCTTGACGAGTCGGATGATGTGCTTGGCACTTCCACCCCAGAGCGTACGGAACCTAAGCGTGAGATATCCATCCTCGGCGATGGTAACCCAGTCATTCACGATTTCCACTGGATCGTTGCCGTAAGCTTTTCGATTGGCTTCCACGGTGCCAAGGTCCTTCGACATGTTCTTGGTCAGGATGGTGTCCACCCAGTTGACATACACATTCCGTAAACCTTCGTCAGCGTAGATGCCATTCTTGAGCTCTGCCTCTGTGGCTTCACGGAAGTTGACCAATGCCCTGACCGATTTCCCACCGTAGAGGGTGGAGGTGAGATTGACTGGGTACAATGTAGTGGAATCATCCAATTGCATGAAGGGATGCCCGTTTTTGTCATAGACCGTGACCAATGCGTTGGGATAATAGGCATGGTAATTGTCATCGTCATCATCCAAATCGCAGGACTGCAGGGCAAACGTCGCTGACAGCAAGATACCTGCGAGTAAACTCCAAATTCTTACTTTTTTCATGTTTGTTCCATTCTTGTTTCGTTTCTGACTGATAAAGCCGGAGAACGGGGGAAACTTGCATCTGTCTTGTGTTAATTATACTTAACCGTAGAAGAAGCTGCACAGATCCTTGGAGAGGATGCCAGGCAGGAGGGTAAGGCCCTTTTGTTCATCCGGGGGTAAAGGTACGATTTTATTTGGAAAACTGTACGATGATTGCTGATTTTTTTTCAAGGGTATGGGATCGGTCTTGATGTAGGCAGAAAGATCACAATAAACTTGTAAATCTTATCCATAATCCTATAATACACCTATGGGAAGATTATATTACTTTTGCAACCGTAAATGAAATGATATCGAATAGAAAGGAAAACAATATGGAAACAAAGACAATACCTGTCGTAGGAATGGCTTGCGCCTCCTGCTCTGCTCATGTGGAAAGGAAGTTGAATTCATTGCAAGGAGTGCAGTCTGCCTCTGTCTCCCTGCCTGGGCGTTCTGCCTTGGTGGAATATGACCCGTCGGTGATCTCCTTAGAGCAGATGAAGGCAGAGATCAATGGGATCGGCTATGACCTGATCATCGACCAAGAGACCAGCGTGACGGAAATCGAGAACCGTGCGTACACGGTACTCAAGCGTAAGACCATCCTTTCATGGGTCTTCTCTTTGTTGGTGATGTCTATCTCCATGGGCTGGATTCACTTGGGGAATCGGGACGTTGCCAACCAAACCTCCATGCTGATTTCCCTGCTCAATTTGTTCGTATGCGGTCGTGTATTCTTTCGCAACGCGTGGAAGCAACTCTCCCATATGACAGCCAATATGGATACTTTAGTGGCATTGAGCACGGGCATCTCGTTCTTGTTCAGTACCTGCAACACGTTTTGGGGAGATGCGGTCTGGGCATCAAAAGGGATAGAATGGCATACCTACTTTGATGCGTCGGTGATGATCATCACCTTTGTGCTGACCGGTCGTCTGTTAGAGGAGAAGGCGCGCAAGAGTACCGCAAGCAGTATCCGGGAACTCATGGGATTGGCCCCGAAGACGGCTCATCTGGTCAGGGAAGGGAAAGTAGAGGAGGTGCCCTTGTCCACGATCGAGGTAGGTGATGTCTTGGAGGTAAAGGCTGGTGAGAAGATTCCTGTGGACGGTGATGTCAGTCAGGCAGAAAGCTTTCCTCCTGACATATTCCACGCTGCGTTCCACATGCCCTTTCTCCCATCCGGCCCGTACATTACAGAAACGGTACTCAAAACAATAGAAACCGGACATCTTCATCAGGGCTTCCGTAGGCTTCTTGTCACCACCGACAAAGCTCTTGACGGCTACACGCATATTGTCATAGACCATCATGGCGGGGACACCATGTATATCCCTGAAGAAGTTGCGGTGGGATTCCATGAAGGCAAGCGTATTCTGATGCCTGAAAAGGTAGGCGTATCTGCCATTGCTATGCCCGAAAGTGAATACGGCCAGATAAAACTTGGTCTTGACACCGTCAATAAAAAGAAGGACTTCACCCCAGTCAAACTCAACAATGCATCCCGGCTCATAGAACAACCGGATAAAGGCTTCGCTCTTTTTCTTCTCTTTGTATGACTCTATATTTTTTATATAACTGCACACTGTGGCATAACTGATGGTATATCCTTTGGATAACAGAAACTGGTGGATATCCTTCTTCAGCATGCGCTGCTTGCGAAGCCCCGTAGCTACCTTAACGGCATTCTTCTTCAGGCAAAACCCGATCTCGTCCTTAATCTCTTGTGTAAGGCGGCGAGGGCGGCGTTTGGAACTGTCATACTTGGGCTGGACGGTAAGCAAATCACTCAAAGCCTCTTCCGGATTATCAGTACGGATGGCTGATTCGTATTCTGAAAGAATATTGTCAACGGTATGACGGCTGACATGAAGTTCACGAGAGATACGCCGTTTGCTATAACCGCATACTCTATACATGTGTATTATTGATTGTCTTTCTACCATAGTCTTCATTTTACCTTTGTATTTGGATGATACAAAGGTCATTATACTTATCCTATGGCGGCGCACTTTTCAATTGGAATATTGGCGCACTTTTCAATTAGTATCTACAGTGTAGTGCTTTTTACGTCCCCTTTGGCAGTGATGTCCGAATTCTCG
>CAJLYG010000256.1 GCA_905210845.1 uncultured Prevotella sp. | reverse complement strand
GGCAGTCACGCCGACACCGGCAGCCACCCGCAAGCGACCTTTATCATCCTTGCATGCCATGGGCTTATCCTTTGCCTTCGTAATATCCTTATAAGTAATCAAGCCAACCAGATGATTGCCTGCATCGACAACGGGAAGTTTCTCGATCTTATTCTCCTGCAATATCTGGGCAGCTGCTGCCAAATCCGTCTGCTGATGGGTTGTCACCAGATTCTCACTCGTCATGACATCGTCAATCAGCTTATCAAGATGGCGCTCGAAGCGCAAGTCACGGTTTGTGACAATACCAACGAGATGATTCTCCTCATCCACCACAGGAATGCCGCCGATATGATATTCGCGCATCATATCCAACGCATCCTTGACAGTACTACCGCGACGAATGGTGACCGGATCATAGATCATTCCATTCTCAGCACGCTTGACGATGGCTACCTGCCGTGCCTGCTCCTCAATGGTCATGTTCTTGTGGATGACGCCGATACCTCCCTCACGCGCAATGGCAATGGCCATCTCCGATTCAGTGACCGTATCCATCGCAGCAGTCACAAAAGGGACATTCAAGTTAATGTTACGCGAAAACTTGGTTTTCAACTGCACCTCTTTAGGCAAGACCTCTGAATAAGCCGGGATTAACAGGACGTCATCGAAAGTAAGACCGTCCATTACAATTTTATCTGCAACAAATGATGACATATATTACTTAAAAATTTATTGCGTGCAAATTTAGCACAAAAAATCTACATATAGTCTACTTCTTAATCATTTTCTAATGGAATTAGTGCTTTTTAACGTGAATCTTTCCATGGGGAATCCCCACGAGAAAACTCCTTGCGAACACGCCTTGGCAAAAGGCTGTCCACTCCCGTGCCAGATCTTGGCACGAAAGGAAGGATTAATTGGCCAACTCTGACAGGAACTTGATTCTGACCAGACGGATCTCGTCTTCTGTATAGTCGTTGCCCAATTCCTCTTCGGCGGTCTTCAGGTCATCCGTCTCACTTTCCCTGAAATAGTCATAAATATCATCGACATGGTCGTCATCCATCACATCTTCGAGGAAATAGTCAATATTCAGTTTAGTCCCACTGTAGACGATCGCCTCGACTTCCGTCAGCAGATCGTCAAAATCCAATCCTAAAGCATTCGCGATATCGTCCAAGGCAATCTGCCTGTCGATATTCTGAATTATCTTTACTTTCAGCATAGACTTCTTAGCCACTGTTCTCACACGGATCTCGGCTGGACGCTCAATGCCATTTTCCTCGCAATGCTTCTTGATCAAGTCACAGAACTCCTTGCCATACCGTTTGGCCTTGCCTGCACCAACGCCTTGGATATTCTGGAGTTCCTGTAAGGAAATGGGATACATGGCTGCCATTTGCTCCAAGGAGACATCCTGAAAGACGACATACGGAGGGACATTCATCTTCTTGGCTACCTTCTTACGCAAGTCTTTGAGCATAGCGAACAGCTCTGGGTCCAACACGGCTGATCCTCCCTCTGAAGCGTCATCGTCCTCTTCCTCGTTGAATTCCTTGTCCATCACAATCATAAAGGAGGTGGGATCCTTCAGGAATTTCTTACCCGCGGCTGTCACTTTCAACAGTCCATAATTTTCCACGTCTTTCTTCAAGTAGCCAGCGATCAATGCCTGGCGGATAATGGGATTCCAAATCTTCTCGTCCTCATCTTCCCCGCTACCGAATTCTTCCAACTCATTGTGCTTATGCGAGACGATATCTGCCGTTCCCCTTCCTTTGATAAAGTCGATGACATATTCCTGACGGAAATTCTCCTTGATGGCCAATATGGACTTCAGCACGATGACCAAAGCTTCCTTGCCCTCTCGTTTCTCCTTCGGATGTAAGCAGTTGTCGCAGTTATGGCAATTCTCATGAGGATAGTCCTCTCCGAAATAATGCAGGAGCATCTTCCTCCTACACACGGAAGACTCCGCATAAGCAGCGGTTTCCTGGAGGAGTTGCCGCCCAATGTCCTGCTCTGCAACGGGCTTGCCCTCCATGAATTTCTCTAATTTCTGCAAGTCTTTCTTGGAATAGAAGGCTATGCACTTGCCCTCTCTGCCGTCCCGACCAGCACGACCGGTCTCCTGATAATAGCCTTCCAAGCTCTTGGGGATATCATAATGGATGACAAAGCGCACGTCAGGCTTGTCGATTCCCATCCCGAAGGCGATAGTAGCCACGATCACGTCAATCCTTTCCATCAGGAAATCATCCTGCGTCTTGGAGCGGGTGGCACTGTCCAACCCTGCATGATAAGGCTCTGCCTTGATGCCATTCACCTTCAGCACCTCCGCCAGTTCTTCCACCTTTTTCCGAGACAGGCAATAGACAATACCACTTTTCCCTGCGTTCTGCTTGATGAACAGGATGATCTGCCTGTCAATATCTTTCGTCTTAGGACGTACTTCATAATAGAGGTTCGGACGGTTAAAGGAACTCTTGAATTCCTTGGCTTTCATGATGCCCAAGCTTTTCTTGATATCCGTCCTGACCTTATCCGTCGCGGTAGCTGTAAGGGCTATCACCGGCGCATTCCCGATCTTGTTAATCGTGGGGCGGATATTCCTATATTCGGGCCGGAAGTCGTGTCCCCACTCTGATATACAATGAGCCTCATCAATCGCATAGAAAGAGATCTTGACCGTTTTCAGGAATTCCACATTCTCTTCCTTGTTCAGGGATTCAGGAGCGACATAAAGCAATTTTGTCTTTCCGGACCGGACGTCATCCATCACCTGTTGTATGGCAGCCTTGTTCAAGGAAGAGTTCAGGTAATGGGCTACACCTTCCTCCTCACTGATCCCGTTGATGACATCCACCTGATTTTTCATCAGGGCTATCAAGGGAGAGATCACAATGGCCGTGCCATCCATGATCAGGGAAGGCAACTGATAACAAAGGCTTTTCCCGCCACCAGTGGGCATAAGGACAAACGTATCATTTCCCGCCAGCAGATTCCGAATAATCGCCTCCTGATCGCCCTTGAACTTGTCAAAGCCGAAATAATGTTTGAGTTGTTCTATAAGATTAACGTCCTTTGTCATAAATATTAGCAGTAATCTGTATGATTAATACATGGTTGTTTTTCAGGTAGAGCCAGAGGCTCAGGCCGACTCAAGCTTCTGCAAATGTGCTTTGTCGATCTGAGCCTTGGCATAATCCAGAGTCACCTCAAAACTCTTCACGCGCTTTGAAGGAATTTCAAACATAGCATCTAACATGATAGACTCCACGATAGAACGTAGGCCACGGGCGCCGAGCTTGTACTCCATGGCCTTCTCAACGATGAAGTCCAAGGTCTCCTCTGGGAAGGTTAAGGCGATGCCGTCCATTTCGAACAGTTTGATATACTGTTTGATAATGGAATTCTTGGGCTCTACCAAGATCCTTCTCAAGGCGGTCTTGTCCAAAGGATTCAGATAAGTCAAGACCGGCAGACGACCGATAATCTCAGGGATCAGCCCATACGACTTGAGGTCTTGTGGCAAGATATATTTCATCAGGTCGCTCTTGTCGATCTTCCGCACGTTCTGTACGGAATTATAGCCGACGACATGCGTGTTCAGGCGCTGGGCGATCTTCCGCTCGATCCCGTCAAAGGCACCCCCACAGATAAAGAGGATATTCTTGGTATTGACATGGATATACTCTTGGTCCGGATGCTTCCTACCTCCCTGTGGAGGCACGTTCACCATCGTTCCCTCAAGTAATTTCAAGAGCCCTTGCTGCACGCCTTCTCCACTCACATCGCGAGTAATACTGGGATTATCGCTCTTGCGGGCAATCTTATCTATCTCGTCGATAAAGACAATG
>CAJLYG010000255.1 GCA_905210845.1 uncultured Prevotella sp. | reverse complement strand
AAGGGGTTCATGTCGGTCGTCGGCGGGGCCACCGCCACCTTTGCCCTTGTGCTGCCCTCCTTCATCCTGATGATCCTGATCAGCAAGATGTTCATGAAATACATGGACACGCCCTTGGTACAGAGCATCTTCTCCGGGTTGCGTCCTGCTGTCGTCGGGCTCCTTGCTGCCGCTGCCTTGTTGCTGATGACGCCAGAGAATTTCAGCACACCCGCCGAGAATCCGTGGCAGTTTTGGATCAGCATCGCCCTTTTCATCGCCACCTTTGTAGGGACGAAAGTCCTGAAGATCAATCCGATCCGGATGATTTGCTATGCTGCAGTGGCGGGATTAGTATTATTATATTGACATGACTCACTTAAACAACTCGTCGAAGGGTGTCGTAAGTGCCATCCTTTCGGCTGCATTTTTCGGATTAATCCCCTTGTTCACCGTTCCGGTACTTGCTGCCGGCATGAATATTCCCAATGCCCTGATCTATCGTTTTACCTTTGGATGCCTTGCCATGTTAGCGATCTTGGTCGTGCGGCGTACCCACCTTCATATTAGTTTTGGGGATAGTCTGAGGATTGCCTTCCTTTCCTTATTATATGTAATATCAGCCGTCACCTTGTTTCGGGGATATCATTACATGCCGAGTGGGATCGCCACCACCCTACTCTTCTCCTATCCCGTATGGACGGAGATCATCATGATGGTCTTCTTCCATGAACGACTGAGCCTAAAGATCGCCACTGCCATTCTGTTAGCAGTAGGAGGCGTCTTCCTCCTTTGTGGCTTCAACAGCAAGGAAGGAATCTCCTCTGTCCTCGGCATTGTCTATGAGATGATTGCCGGACTTACCTACGCCATTTACATGGTAGCCTTCCCGAAGATGAGGATCCGGAAGATGCCATCCCTGAAGGTCACCTTCTATGTCTTCTTCTACGCCTTGCTCTTCCTCTTGGTCTATGTCATGGGAACAGAAGGGCATATCCAGCCGATCACTTCCGGGAAGGTATGTCTCCAGCTGGTCTTGTTAGGACTCTTGCCGACAGCGGTCAGCAATATCTTAGTGATCAAGGCCTTAAAGCTCATCAGTAGCACGATGGTAGCGATCTTAGGGGCTTTTGAGCCCCTGACAGCCATGCTCGTAGGCATCATCGCTTTCGGTGAGCCCTTAACGATCCCCATTGTCATCGGCTTCGCCTTGATCATCACATCCGTGGTTATCTTAGTATTAAAGAAACCGTCCAAGTAGCACGAGCTACCTGGACGGCTCCTTATCGGGGAGAATTCCCCTAAAATTCTATGATCAGGGTTTGACGGGGGCGGAGCTGAACGTCTTTGCCGATGTTCACATTCCTGCCTGTCATGATGTCCTTTGCTGTCTGTGTATTGCCGATGACCTCTGCATAACGATGGACGGACAAGACGGCGGGCTTGCTCGTTCCATTCAGGATGGTCATGGATGTCCTGCCTTGATACTGGCGTGCGATCACATAGACACCCTGGTAAGGGATAAACTGTGTCTGCTTTCCCTTCGTGACGAGGTCATTGCCCTGCCGCCAATGAAGAAGCCGACTAAGCCAGTTAAACATGCCATTCTCTGCCTGTGTCCTACCGGTTTCCGTGAAGCAGTCATGCCGGTCACCGGGAAATCCACCGGGGAAGTCCTTGCGCACATTGCCGTCCGTCACCTCCTTGGTGCCATTCATCAGCACCTCCGTACCATAATACAACTGAGGGATACGGTTCATGGTGAGCAACAAGGCATAGGCTTGCTTCAAGGCAAGCGTGTCCTTCCCATTTCCAAGGAAGCGATCTGTATCATGATTCTCGATGAATGCCATCACACTGCTTGGATTCGGGTAAAGATAATCATAGCAGATGCTGTTATAGATCCGGTTCAGTCCATTCCACCAGGCATCCGTCTCCTCTTTCTTCGCTTGGTTCAGCTTATCATAGAAGCTAAAGTCCATGACCGTCTTCAGATAACTGTTCACGGTAGACAGTTTCGAGTCTTTCTGCCAAGCAGCCGTATAGGCAGGCTCGGTCACCCAGGTCTCACCCACCACATTAAAATGGGGGTATTCCTCATCGAGCGTCTTCATCCATCCAGCCATCGCCTTCCGGTCGGCATAAGGATAGGTGTCCATGCGGATGCCGTCAATGCCGATGGTCTCGATCCACCATTCACTGTTTTGGATCAGGTACTTCATCACATGCGGGTTACGCTGGTTTAAGTCGGGCATGGTCTCAACGAACCAACCATCAACCGTTTCCTTGAGGTCTACCTGACTGGCATAAGGATCCAAGACGGGTGTCAGCTTATAAGAGGTCTGCTGGAATTTGCTCTTATCTCCCTTCAACCATTCCGGAAGATTAAACCAATCCTTAGAAGGCATGTCCTTTACCCAAGGATGTTCAAAGCCGCAATGGTTGAAAATCATGTCCATCACCACTTTCAGTCCTTTCTGATGTGCCTCATCCACCAATCGTTTATAGTCCTGGTTGGTGCCAAAGCGAGGATCCACCCGATAATAATTCGTCGTGGCATAGCCATGATAAGTGCTGAATCCATCATGGTCAGGGGAATTATTCTCTAACACCGGCGTGAGCCAAAGAGCAGTCACGCCCAATTGATTGAAATAATCGAGATGCTGGCGGATGCCTTCCAGGTCGCCGCCATGGCGAAGACTGGGCTGCGTGCGGTCCACGCGATAGGGGTTCATGCCCTTGATCACTCCTTTTTTGACCGACCCTTGGGCAAAACGATCGGGCATCAGCATATACAATACGTCTGCATTGGAAAATCCCATTCGCCGCTCTCCCGGCATCTCACGATCCTTGAGCAGGTACTTCATCTTGGTCTTCTGCCCGTTCACAGTAAAAGAAAGGTTCATCTCCCCGGCCTTGGCTCCTTTCAAGTCAAGGTATAAGAGCAGGTAATTCGGGGAATCCAAACGCACGACAGAATCGAGGCGGACAGAGGGGTAATCGACTTTGACATCCGCAGCTCGCACTTGCTTTCCATAGACCATCAACTGCAGCGTGGCATCTTTCATGCCCACATACCAGTTGGAGGGTTCTATCCGGAACATCCGGTCAATCTTGGCACCAGCCTTCATCGTCATAAAACTCAATAATAAGCCCAATAATAAAACAGACTTTCTCATTAGATGATTATTTAATAGTATTTTGATTGATCATTTTGCATACAGGATCAGCGCCGACTGAGGGTCGACGGTTACCTTTCCACCGTCCATCTCCCCCATTCCAGCCTCATCGATGATTCCATCACAGCACGCAACGGTCCACCTTCCTTCCGGGATTTCCACCTCACGGCTTTCCCGATTGCCGTTAAGAAGGATGATCACCCGTCCCCAACTGTCGCCAACAGGCTTGCCATTGATCATGAAGCCCACTAAGCATGGCTGCGAGGGGAAGAAACGTAAGCACTCCCTGACCTTGTCGGCCGTCCCCAAACGGAACGCGGGATGATTCTTGCGCAAATGGATCAGTTGCTTGTAATACGTGAACACCTGAGGGTAAGCGGAAAGATGGTCCCAGTTAAGCTCGTTGACACTGTCAGGGGAATTGAAGCTGTTATGCACCCCTTTCTTATCCCGAAGCATCTCCTCCCCACTCAAGAGGAAAGGAATACCCTGGGATGTAAAGACCGCGGTCTGTGCCAGTTCATCCAAGCGGATCAGCTCCTCCTCGCCAATGCCTGGGATAGAGGCGCGCAAGCGGTCGACGAGACACATGTCGTCGTGGCAACTTACATAGCTGATCATCTGCGTGGGGTCGTTGGCCCAGGCTTCCTTGCTATAATTCACCTGGGTCATGTCCACTTGGGGATGGTCTATGCAACCGGCAATACCAAACTTCAGACTCTCCTCCAGTCCTGTGACTCCTGCCAAGAAGCCCCCCTTGTGGTCGTCGTTAAAAGGACCACGG
>CAJLYG010000254.1 GCA_905210845.1 uncultured Prevotella sp. | reverse complement strand
TATGAGGCGATGCCCGCTACGCCGGACATTGCGGCAAGAGCCAAGCAATCGCTGTGGAGTCATTACTTCGGAGGAGGCATGTCGTCGGTGATGTTCCAAGAGATCCGGGAATTCCGGGCATTCGCCTACTATGCTTACGGCAACAGCACATACCCTTCTCTGCCCCGGCACCCCAACGGACTGACTGCCTTTATTGGCAGACTGGGCACCCAGGCAGACAAGTCGATGCTCGCCTTGAAGGTATTGGATAGCTTGTTTACCAGCATGCCCATCAGGGAAAGCAATATCGCAGCTGCCAAACAGGCGTTCATCAACACTGAAAACAACAGCTATCCCAACTTCAGGAAGATGGGGAATTACATCGCCAATGCCCGTGCGGCAGGATATACGGAAGACATAGGGAAAAGCTTGTTGGCAGCCATCAAGCCTTTAGGCATCGAGGATGTACAGGATTTCTACGAGAAGAATGTCAAAGGCAGGCCGAGAATTCTGATGGTCATCGGTAACCCTAAGACATTAAGCCTCACAGAACTCGCCACATACGGCAAGGTCATAGAACTCAAGAAAGAAGATATTTATCGATAGTCGCCTATCGCTGGCACGCGGTTGCGAAGCCCGCCATAGGCTGAGGGTCAGGACTCTGCCTGAGGAAAAACAAACTGAAGGATCCTGTCTGTGGCACCGGAAAGTCCGTTCACGAACCGACCAGCCTGGGTTCCCGCCTCCGACAAGGCCGCAGGATCTGTCATGAACGTTGTCATGACACGCTGGAAGGACTCCTTGTCTATGATCTCGCATCCGCCTTGGGATGCCATGAGTCCCTGTGCCTCTTGGAAGCGTTTGTTATTAGGCCCGAAGATAACGGGGACATCCCACACTGCTGCTTCCAAGACATTATGGATGCCTACGCCGAATCCCCCACCGACATAAGCCACCTCGCCATAATGGTAAATACTCGACAGTAAGCCAAAGCAGTCGATGATCAGGCATTCAGCCTGGGCTGCCTCCTCTGGGGTTGTCTGCGTATAGCGCACCGTCTTACGATCTAACAAGGCAAAGATCTGCTTCAGATGGTCTTCGCCAATCACATGTGGGGCGATAATCAGTTTCCAGTCCTTATGCTCATTGAAGAATGGGATGAAGATCTCCTCATCAGGTGGCCAACTGGATCCCGCCACGAACACGGGACAATCTTGCTTAAACGCCTCCACGATCGGCAGTTGCTTGGCCGCCTCCTTGATCTGCAAGACACGATCGAAGCGCGTATCCCCCGTAATCGTGACATTCGTAATGCCAAGTTTTGCCAGAAGATCCTGGCTCACCTGGTTCTGCACGAAGAAATGCGTGAAGCAATGCAGCACCTTTCCATAAGATTTCCCATACCATTGGAAGAACACCTGCTCCGGCCGGAAGATACTGGAGACACTGTATACCGGGACATGGCGATGCTTAAGGATATGCAGGTAGTTGTACCAAAACTCATACTTGATGAAGAACGCCATGCAAGGACGAACGGCACGCAGGAAGCGCTGGGCATTACGGATGGTGTCCAAGGGCAGATAACAGATGATGTCCGCCCCCGGATAGTCCTTCCTCACCTCATAACCAGATGGCGAGAAGAAGGTCAGCAGGATCTTGTATTCAGGGTGTTCCTGACGGATACGCTCGATGATCGGGCGTCCCTGCTCGAACTCCCCCAACGAAGCCGCGTGGAACCAGATATACTTTGCCGTAGGATCTACATTCTTTTTCAGGATAGAAATAGCCTGGCGTTCCCCACGCCACATCTTTCTCACCTTCTTATTGAACAAGCTGTAAACAGCTACGCCCCATAAATACATGTAGATGGCAATATTATAAATCACAATACCCTTGATTATCGTTCATTAATGAAGCACGTTAATAGCGGTTTGCAAGCGTTTGAGTGTTTCCTCCTTTCCCAAGAAAGAGGAGATATCGAACATTCCCGGGCCCTTACCGATCCCGACAAGTGCCAGGCGGAACGCGTTCATGACATCACCGAGCTTATATCCCTTTTCTTCTACCCAGGCCTTGACGATTTCTTCTGACTTCTCCACATCGGTGAAATCCTCATCGCTCATGCCCCTGAGCACCTCAGACAGTTCTGTCATCACTTGGGCAGAGTTCTCTTTCCAACGTTTCCGCACTGTCTTCTCGTCATACGAGGTAGGCGCGATAAAGAAGAAAGAGCACAAAGGCCAGAGCTCCTTCACGAAGCTCACTCGGTCTTTCATCAGCGACACCACGCGTGTAACCCGCTCCATGCTCTCATCCACACCATTGTTAGCGACAATGGGGGCAAAGAGCTCAGCGATCTCATGGTCGCTCTTGCGGAGGATATACTCGTGGTTAAACCAGATGCCTTTCTGATAATCAAATTTCGCCCCAGACTTAGAACACTTAGAAATATCAAAAGCCTTCACAAGCTCTTCCAAAGAGAAGATCTCCTGTTCTGTGCCCGGGTTCCATCCTAACAGTGCCAGGAAGTTGATCACCGCCTCTGGGAAATAGCCACTCTCACGATAGCCTTGCGACACTTCACCAGTCTTCGGGTCCACCCATTCCAATGGGAATACCGGGAACCCGAGCCTGTCACCGTCACGTTTGCTCAACTTGCCCTTCCCTTCCGGTTTCAGCAAAAGTGGGAGATGGGCGAACTGAGGCATGGTATCCTCCCAGCCAAAAGCCTGGTAGAGGAGCACGTGCAAAGGCGCGCTCGGCAACCACTCCTCGCCTCGGATTACATGGGTGATCTCCATCAGGTGATCGTCCACGATATTGGCCAAGTGATAGGTAGGCAGTTCATCTGCGCTCTTATACAGAACCTTATCGTCCAAGATATCACTCTTGATGCAGACATCTCCACGAATCAAATCATGGACATGCACCTCAACGCCCGGCTCAACCTTGAAGCGGACGACATACTGTTCCCCGTCATCGATCATTTTCTGGACATCATCCGCAGGAAGGGTAAGGGAGTTACGCATCTGCAAGCGAGTATGCGCATCATATTGGAAATTCTTGATCTCATTGCGCTTGGCCTCTAATTCCTCTGGAGTATCAAAAGCAACATAAGCCTTCCCAGCATCCAACAGTTGCCGGACATATTTTTTGTAGATTTCCCGGCGTTCGCTCTGGCGATAAGGACCATGAGAGCCTCCGAAACTGACGCCCTCGTCGAACTTGATCCCCAACCATTTAAAAGACTCAAGAATATATTCCTCAGCACCTGGAACAAACCGATGGGAATCCGTATCCTCTATCCTAAACACGAGTTCTCCCCCATGCTGCCGTGCGAAGAGATAATTATATAATGCGGTACGAACGCCTCCAATGTGTAATGGTCCCGTAGGACTTGGTGCAAAGCGCACCCTTACTTTCCGTTCTGACATTCCTAAATAAATGAAGATAAGATTATATTTTGTGCAAAATTACTATATTTTTTTCAGTATTGAGCAATTTTTTTAGTATTTTCGCAAAGTATTCTGATCAAAAGGACATAAAATGAGGAATTTCTACACATCAGAGGGCCATTACTGGCGTAACCTGTTAGCGCGTACCGTCCTGATTCTCATCTCGGTAGTGCTCATCGTCTGGTTTCTTCCGAGGAATGAAGAGACTCGTTTCCACTATGATATCGGGAAGCCATGGATGTATGGTTCCTTCATCGCGAAGTTCGATTTCCCGGTCTACAAGACTGATGAGGCGATCAAGGCGGAGCAGGATTCCCTGATGGAAGAATTCCAGCCTTACTACAACTACAATGCGAAAGTGGAAAGCCAGGAGATCGCGAAATTCCTGAACGACTACCGGTCAGGGATCCCCGGACTGCCCAAGGGGTACGTGGCGGTCATCGCCGACCGGTTGCACCGGTTGTATCAGGCAGGGATCATGACGACCCCTGAATACAATGAGATCTTCAAGGACTCTACGAATTTAGTCAGGGTGGTGACCGGAAAGAGCGCGGTCGCACCTC
>CAJLYG010000253.1 GCA_905210845.1 uncultured Prevotella sp. | reverse complement strand
TTAAGGATGACGGCTCATATGAGTGTCGAAGATGTGGTCGTATTAAACTTGAAGTAAGCCTTATTCTTGGCAATGGCAAAATCGCCAGTTGTATTCTTACCCAAGCGGTAAAGAGCCACATAACCATCAACCTTACCTAACAAATAATACACATACGTTCCGGTCCCAGTCACATCATCTTTGTAAGTATCCGTGGAAAGCACTTCCCGTCCAAGAGTACCACTCAACTTTGTCGTTGTATTATTACCATCCGCATCTGTGGTCTTGTCAAATGTCTGACCGGGAGCAAGCTCAAAATACTTGGTGACAGAAGTATTGCCATCACCCTTAGCCCCAGCCACTTGCATGATCACCGGAGTCTCACGAGGAATAATCCGCTTACTATTCACGGTGGGAAGGTCAGTATACTCGGTCAAAGTCACTGCATCGCCCCTCTTACCATTGCTGATATCCTTCAATTTGTAGACCTTCACATCATCAGGAACATACACTGCAAAAGGTGCTCGGATCGTTGCATAACAGTTGAAGTCAAAGTTGGCATCTGTCCCATTCTTCACTGCATTCTGATATGCTACGCAGTTATCTTCGCTACGAGCAAAGGTGATGGGGAACCCTGAATTACTGAAAGTTGGCTCATTGAATGTACCATAATCCTTGGTGTCATTCGGAACGACCTTCACGAAAATAAGGTCGGTAGTCCAACTACCTTTCGTGGTAAAACTCTTAGAAGTATATGTATTCCAATTGACCGATGATCCATCACTCTTTACTGCAAGAAAACGATTGGCATAATCTGGAGCTTTACCATATCCACTATGTACAAATTGCATAGAATAGCCATCCACATTATAGCCTGTAAGGGACTTATCTCCTCCAGATACTACTGTTCCGTTATGTTCAAAGGATACGATCGGGAATGTATTGCTATAAAGAGGTGTACAAATCACTGTTTTTGCTGTGCCACCATTATAGTAATCTGTACCGGATCCACCCCATCCCATGTAACCGTCAGCATTAAAGCTGGAGAAATAAGGTGACTCAGTAGTAGCATCCTGTGAGAAAGCCCAATAATAGGTAGGATCTGGTTGATCTGTACCTTTGGGTTGCGATGCCGTAAGACTTGCATCATCATTCTTTGATACACCTCCTGTAGTAGAAATAGAAAAGTTACTATGCAAATAGCCTTCCGTTATGGTTCCGTCAGAAGCTGTATAACGCGCCTTGATCAAATAGACATTTCCAGGTTCAGGCTTAACATTTACATTCATATAAGCCTCACGACTCATATCAGATGCATAAGTATAGGCTCCACCGGTAATCGTTGATAAAGGGATGGACTTATAAACCATATTATAAGGGCTGTCATTTCCTGCACCATCCTCATAATAGAGGTCTACGCCATCAGTGGTATTGTCATGCAAGGTAGAATAGGCAGCATAGTCGGATGTTACCTGATAATTATTCCAGCCAGTCAAAAGTTTCTTGGAAGCAGAAGGATCGTTGCCGTCCATAGTAGTAAAGTCATTGCGATCTTTCAGAATTTTCCAGTTGATGCCCAAAGAATGACGGCCCTGATTAGCGGTTCCATTCACAGTATGTCCATAAGGAATGGAATGAAGAGCAATATATACATTCGTGCCGTCGGATACACGGCGTGCTGGGATAATGACAAGTCCACCATTCGTACGACTCTTGGACATTTTAAAATTTCCACCAGTAGGAGTAGCCTCGCAATATTCTGATGAGACTGTACCCCACGATCCCGTAGAAGCTGTATAGGCATCATCACTGTAAGAGAACACATTAAAGCCTCGACTAAAGCCATCCACTGTATATCGGGAACTGATCCAAACATTACCATCCGGCAGCTCCATGCACTTTGTCTCATCAGATTTCCCTTTATTGGCATTGTACATGATGTCCGATGTTTCAGTACCAAGGGCTGCCCAATCCGTACCCAGATTATCAGTATAGATTACTTTCGTGCCTAAGCTGGTAGCAAGTGCGAGATAAATACGGTTATTTGTCCCCTCTTTAATAAAAGCACTTCGACACATCTCACCACTAGTAGGGAAGAGACCTGTCGCTGAAGGAAACAATCCATAAATGATTGTGGTAATATTTGTGGGCTCTACTGTCTGTAAGTTGCTGGGATCCACAATTGCCATAAAAGTTTGAAGGCGGTTACTAGCAGAACTGTTTTGATAACTAACTGACCCGCCACAACACATCAGCAAGATCTTCTTAGCATCTGGATCGTAGACTGTTGCAGCATCACTATACGAGAAGTTAGCATCAGTATTCTTGGAGGCATCGAGAATCGTTATCTCATTGCCCCAGGTAGTGCCATTGTCTTTTGACAATTTTGCCACAATAGAAATATGCCCTGTCCGCTTTCCTACATCTGCGCCATTGCTCCCCCGGTTATCAGAAAATGCCACCAACGTATTGGCATCAATCCTAACCAGCGAAGGGATACGATAAAGCGTAGAAGAGGTAGAAGTAAATGGAGTAGTCGTCGTACTCCCCTCAGCATAAGCTCCCATCGGGATCAGAGCACAAGCCATTAATAACAAGAAAAGAGTAAATTTTATGTTCATCGCCATTACATTTTTTAATCTTCAATACTATTCTTCATCACCCCAAATGGAAGAATCATCTTCCACTTCGTTTCTAAAATTCGGCTTCGAGAGCTGTTTATCTTCAGGTACGGTGTCACTAGCGACATTAATCATCGTTGATTCTTCAGTAGCCACGGTGACCGCGTGACATACTGGCATAAGATATTTTCTTCCCATATAATTAATACATTTAATTTGTGTAAAACCACTGCAAGCATTTATATTGCATGCAAAATTAAACAAATTACAACCCCCCTCCAAATCTTCATAAGTGTGGCGCGCCTTATGTTGACATATAATAGTTTTTTTTTTGCATTTGATAACACAAAATCTTTCATAGGCAACAGGTGTAATAGTGCACGAACTGATTCTTGGTAAAAAAAAGCGGAAAAAGCTTGGTGTATTCAAATTATTCATATACCTTTGAACCATCATAGCAAGTACATGGATAGAGAAATCACAAACAGCCTTACGCAATGCCCGCTCTTCAATGGGCTACAGGCAACCGATATCAAGGGTATCCTTGACATGGCTAATTATAAGGTCGTCAACTATGTGGCCAAGGATGTCTATGTCCTTGCGGGGATGCCGTGCAAGTACGCGGACATCATCATCAAGGGAGAGATGGTAGCCAGAATGGTGGGTCTGTCGGGAAAGCTCGTCCAAATCGACCATCTGCGTCAAGGGACGCTCGTCGCACCTGCCTTCATCTTCTCCAAGAAGAATGCCATGCCAGTTAGCGTAGAGACCACCCAGCCTACGCAGATCCTCAGGATGATGCCCTCGGAACTGAAGAGACTCATTGACACGGATCCTCAGATCCGGATGAACTTCATCTTGCTCCTGTCCAATATCGATGTCTTTCTCACCAACAAGTTACGCATCCTGTCTTTGTTCACGGTCCGCGAGAAAGTAGCCTATTTTCTGATCAAGGCGGCAGAACGACATATAATATACAGCATCAAGCATGTTGGTCTTTCCCTCGCCGTTATGCCCTATGAAACAGTTCATCTTGGGCGACAAGTCGAGAGTGGCCTCCCTGATGTTCTTATAATTGACTATGGATATCTTCTTTAAAAACATATTTACCGACAAATTATCAACTTGAGGACAGCAATAAAAATCATATACCGGCAATAACACATTTACGATTGCCCAATGCTGCTTTTGTCATGCAAAGTTACTTGATTTATCAATGAAAAACAAAAAAAGTATGTAATAAATTTCACAATACCAGATAATTTACGTAATTTTGCCACGCTTTATAAACCGCTAATTATAAAAATAAATATAAATGGCAAATCTTAATGAACAGAAGGGCACAATGAACGACGCCCTCAACCAGAAAGAGGCTGTTTTCTTGAGACATAAGAAAAC
>CAJLYG010000252.1 GCA_905210845.1 uncultured Prevotella sp. | reverse complement strand
TGTTGAAGGTGATGCGTTCTCCGAGAAGGCCGCCAAGCGTGGCGCCGGCCACCCATGATGACTGGTTGAGCAGGCCGACGAAGAAGTAGAACCATCCGCGATCGACGTCGGCCGCAATGATGGTGCCGTTGTCGATGGCGAAGGTCTCGTCGCACAACGAGAAAATGAGATACGGCTTCTTGGCGCCCATGTTCTTGAACCGGCCGAGCATGGAGATGCCGTAGAAGAGATGACGGGCACAGATGAGCAGGGCGATGACAAAGGCCTGCAGTGGATGGAATGTACTGCGCAGCATGCCAACGGCCACAAACTCCAACGAACCGCTGAAGATGGTCATGGCCATCACCATCAGCCAATAAAAGGCAAAGCCCGACTTGTTCATCAGCAGCCCGTAGGCCAGTCCTAAAAACCAAAAGCCCGCGAAGATGGGTAGGGTGTAGGGGAAGGCGGCTTTCAGGGCCGCAAGACACTTGCCGGTATGTGAGGCACAGCCGCTATTGCTTTCCGTGCGGGGTGGAAACTTATCTTTCATACTGCAAAGTTACTCATTTCCTCCTTGTCAACAAAGGCATCTACTCCCAAAAAGCTGTTGAAGGCGTTGCGCTTTTGACTTAGAATCGGTGCCCCTCACATAGGGTTTCATGGTCAAACCATAAAAACTCTTAATAGCTTGTAGCACTCAAGGGAAATGTGTAATTTTGCCATGACCTTATTCCGAAGGTTACATGGAACCATTTCAAAAGACAATAAAGAAAAGATGATGGATTTGAAAGAAGTAGAGAAGGCATCAGTCGCCATCAGGGAGCAATATCACAAACTTGAGAAACAATACCACGGCTCGAGGTGGTCGTTGGAGGAAGATGCACTCGCCTTCCTTACCGATGCTGGACTGGTAGGTCGCTGGACCATGGACCACGCAGGGCGTTGGCCAAGCGATGAGAGCGAACAGTTGCCAGCAAAGATTGGCGAATGCGTGTGGTGGCTCGCCGAGATGTCGGCAAGGATGGGCCTCGACTTTGAGCAGTGCGTGACAGAATTCCTAAAGGACAAGCGTGAACAACTGGGAGCGTGAAGGCCTTAAAGGGATTGGATCCCTTTGTTGCTTTCTTAAAAATCTCTAAACCTTGATCGCGTAAGTTCTTGGTTCCCAGTAATAGTTACCTCACAGTAACTGCCTTACTTTTTGGTGCCTTCTTGCGAGAAGAGAGATATCTGCTTAACTTTGTCAGCGTAAACAAGAAACGTAGGGGACCTGCTACATGATGGTACCTCTGGCAATAGAAACAAATGATATAAAGACAAAATGAAAAAGGCAACAGTAATGGCAGAAGACAAGAACTTCAGAGCAGTGGATTTCGGTAAGCTGAGCGACCTCGGGTTCCCCAACCTTTCCTTCTTTGGTAAGTATTGCCGTCGCGCTTTCGGTCTTTCGCCCGTAGAGTTTCGTTGGCAGAACAGGAAACGGCAGGACGCGGATAAGGTCAAGTGAATGCGGATCAGATCCGGTGAATGCTGTGACAGAAAACAGGTGGGATGCAATCGAAAAACAGGTGGGATGCAATCGAAAAACAAGTGGGATACGACCGGAAAGCAGGAGGTAAGCTTTCGCATCCTTGGAGGTTATCTTTCACGTCCTTGGAGGTTATCTTTTGCGTCCTTGAAGGTCATCTCCTGCTTTCAATCACAGGATAGACGTAGGCAGATCGCGCAGTTTTGAGACGTAACTTGCTTGTTATCAGGTCCTTTATTGATTCGTATAGAGAATTCATTGGCTTCCTTTCAGAAAACGGGAAATGCAATAAATGTTAAAGATATCATGCTTTATGAGGGATTTCTGTTTTTTTTTTACATTTGCAGCCACGTGGAGAAAAGGGCTGTTTTTACGGTTGTAATCCCTTGGATCCATGAAACAAGTAATTCCTCAATATCGTTTAAATGTACTTGAAATGAAGTATTCTGTTCTAATGAAAATGCTGCCCGTGGTTGCCTTGTTAACATTGGTATCGTGCAGCGATGAAACCGAGACGCTCTCCGACCTGAAAGGGGGAGACGAAGTATCCCAGATGGTGCTCGACCAGGGAAGTTATACCCTTAGCAAGGAAGGGGGATTGACCGAGTTCAAGTTTACGAATGTCAGCGTCGATTCGTTCTTTATTCAATCCGACCGTCCCGGTTGGCTCGTCCCGCAAAGCATAGGGAGCTTTCCTGAAGAATTGAACCTGAGCTTGTTTGCCCAGCCCAACAACGAGTGGGACACGCGTACGGCAAAGCTCTGCTTAATGAAGGGCAAGGAGCAGAAGGACATTACCGTCAGTCAGAGTGCCTTTCCGAAGATGGAATGTAGCACACAAGTCATCAAGTTGGCACCTAACGATACAGTTTTCACGTTTACTGTGAAGACGAATGTGCCCATTAGCATGAAAGCCGATGTAGCAGAAGGACTGGCATATATGCAATATGACTATACAGAGCCCAGCCATGAGGACGGCAAGGCATGGACGATCACTGTCGATGGCAAGGTGCCAAAGAATGAAGGTGAAGGCAAGGCATCCACCTTGCATGTGATGGGTGACGGCGTAGCGACGGCGGATGTCATCGTGTGGCAAACGGGTACCGTGGGTGATGTGAATCCTGTGCTCAATAACCTGAAGCCGGGTGCCTTAGCCGAATTCCTCTCGGCTGACCCCAAGACCATGCCTTATATTAAAAGCCTCAAGGTATCGGGCGAGCTCAACGGTGACGATATCTATGCGCTGCGCAATGTGCTGACCAAATACAAGACCTTGAAGACCCTCGACTTGTTTGGCGCGCGCATCGTCAGCGGTGGCAAGGCATATCTCACGACAGGCTTAAACGAGTCGTATTATACTCGTGATGATGAGATTGGCGAAGATATGTTCCGCAACTGTACGAGTCTTGAAAAGATCACGCTGCCTGAGCACCTCAAGGCGATAGGCATCCATGCCTTTGCTTATTGTTCCTCCCTGCCGTGGATAGAGATCCCCGCCACAGTGAGGAGTATTGGCAGTCAGGCCTTCTATTCCTGCACGAACATGTCATTTATCGGTATCCCCATCGATGGCTCTCAGTTGGAAAGTATCGGGTCAGGAGCCTTCTCTACGAGTTCAGTCCTTGACGACCTGTATATCCCTGCCTCAGTGAAAGACCTTAGCAAGCTTGCCTTCTCGCCCTGCCGGGTGCTTGAGTTGCATGTGAAATGGGTGACACCGCCAGATGTGGTGATTACCAAAAATCTTGCCGAGGGGAGGCTTTATGTCCCCAAGGGTTGTAAGGCCGCTTATGCTGCCGACAAGAACTGGGGAAAATTCTCACACATCGACGAAGAATAGCCAAGGCAAAACACCTTGTCCCTACGGCATGGATAGCCACCGACTCGCCATTGCCGTAGGGACATAAGAGGCTATTCTTTATTAAAAATCATCAATAAGTTTGGTCATCGTAGATATCTTTTATACCTTTGCTGCCGTCTTAGTACCGTCCTGGTGAGACGAAAAACATGCCGTCATTTATTATATAAAAGACATGTTATGATGAAAAAAGCATTTATTTTATTAGCATTGGCTGTGCGCATGGGAAGTGGTGCCAATGCCAAGAAGGAAGTGAAGAACCTCTTAAGTTTTGATTCCTCGAAAGGTGTGGAGCGCACGCTGACGATGCCTACGGGACAGACTGTCAAGTACAAGGCGTATGAGAAGTTGTGGTATGTGACTCATGTAGAGGACACCACTTATCAGTATATGAATGTTTACGTTCCTGAAGGGGCAACCCAGCAGTCGCCTATCTTCTTCAAGAACAATATCGGGGGATACATGCCCTCTCTTCCAGGTACCGTCTCGGCAGGTGATGCCACGGGCATGGCCTTGCTGCGTGGCTACGTCGTGGCCATACCGGGCGCGCGCGGCAGAATGTCGTATGTGATGAAAGGCAAGAAGAAAGTGTACAACGGGAAAGCTCCCGCTGCCATCCTCGACCTGAAGGCAGCCATCCGCTACCTTCGTCACTTCGACCAGGAGATGCCGGGCGATGCAGAGAAGATCGTT
>CAJLYG010000251.1 GCA_905210845.1 uncultured Prevotella sp. | reverse complement strand
GTAGGCGATGCATCAGGTATGCTCCCTATCGACTCTAACACCAACAACTACGATGCAGAGATGGTAGCTAAGTTCGATAAGCTCATCGAGCCTAAGAACCTGGGCTGGAAGATTCTCGACATTCTCCCAGAGGTACTGAACGCAGGCGAAGATGCTGGTTATAACCGTGAGATAGCTTCCCTGCATTATAAGCCTGTATTTACAGAAAATACAGAATATATACCTTCTGAGGAAAACCTGGCTTTAAATAATACAGACGGAACTAACTATTATTTCTATCGTGCACGCATGAAAGCACCCATGTATCTCACGTCCGCGCCAATGTCAATCACCTTGAATCGCTTGTCGCCCTTCACCTGCTCGTCCACGAAAGCGCAGTACGGGCATGAGGGCATGCCATAAATCTTAATCATTGTTATTGTCCTTTCTGATATGTTGAATCTGTCCCTGATCCGCCACAGCCCTTATTGATGCTGTTCGCGGAGGAGGTCGTTAACGGTTTTCACCGGATTGAATGTCGACGAGGGAACCTCAACAAAGACCGTGTTCCAGTCGCTCATGGCCCCGTTCCACAGTCCCGGAAGCTCTAATGCCTTCAAGTCCTTCCCATTCTTGCTCTTGCTACTGATAAATCCCGTCTTCGGGTCTACGTACTTCGGCAGGTCGAAAGGCTTTCCCTTGTAATCCTTGATGGCGCATACTAAGTCGACGGGGTTGAAATGAGTCCCCTCGGTGAACATCTTCACATAGTCAGGATTATCCTTGTCGATCTGCGTGCTTTCCAAGATCTGCAGACTGATCGTGCCATCCTGGTTGTAGGTCAGGAACGGTCCCCCACCCGGCTCGCCGACGTTCTTGACGACGCCACAGACGCGCATGGGTCGGTTCAGCTTCTTCCGCAAGTAGATCACCAGCTCTGCGTCCTCCAGTTCCTTGATGTCCGGCTTGCGACAGCAAAGATCGCGTTGCAAGAACCGGATGATCTCCTCCAACTGGGCATGCGTATAATGACCCGTGTCCAAGAGGCGCAGGTACTCGAAAGCCTTTTTCTGGAGCGTCACCAAGACACCTGCAATGAGCTGTTTGTAGGTAACGGTATCCCCTTTCAGCCTATCGGGCACGACATTGTCTATGTTCTTGATAAACACAATGTCTGCATCGATATCGTTCAAGTTTTGGATTAAGGCGCCATGCCCTCCCGGTCGGAACAAGAGCGAGCCGTCCTCATTCCGGAAAGGAGTGTTGTCGGGGTTGGCTGCAATCGTGTCCGTGTTAGGTTTCTGCTCCGAGAAAGAGATGTTGAACTTGATCCCGTACTTTTGGGCATATTTCCCTTCTTTCTCAGCTACTTTCTCCTTGAACAGCGACAGATGGTCGTGACTTACCGTGAAGTGGACGTTTGCCTCGCCGTTGCTGCTTGCATAGAGGGCAGCTTCCACCAAATGCTCCTCCATGGGCGTGCGAGGCCCATCCTCGTAATTGTGGAAAAGGAGCAATCCCTTGGGCAGGCTCCCATAGTTCAAGCCCTTCGGCAGGAGCATGTTCGCGACGATCGCCTTGTAGTTCCCTTCCGCCAATAGTTGACGGATGTTCTTTCCCTCGTTCTTCTTGCACTGGTCGCACAAAGCCTCACGGAAAGCAAACTCCCTGATATGGTCGAAGAACGTCTTCTCGAAGTCTGTCTGCGGCTGGTCATAGTCAGCGTTCAGGAAAGCGAACATGTTCTTGAACATCCTACTGGCAGCGCCGGAAGCCGGAACGAACTTTACAATTTTCTTTCCGCTACCCTTGTATTCCTCCCATGCCTGATCATATCTCTCCCTCTCTTCGGCAGAGGGTGCCATGATGCCTTTGCCGATAGCGGCAGCACCTTCCAACCTAAGGAAGGGGAACCCCGTCTTGATCTGCTCTAACTGATGATGGACTTGCTCTTCTGAGATGCCACGTTCAGCGATTTGCTGTAAGTCTTTGTCTGATAACATAATATAGTTGTTTAGAATCCAAAACATGAAAATAGCGAATACCTAACGATGGGTAATCCTGCAACAAATTTAGTTACTTTTTATGAAAAAAGGAAATGTTTTGAAGAAAAAGTGTACCTTTGCAAGGAGATTTTCTTAGAGAGGCAAAATATGGAAGAGAAATTCGAATTCACGCCTGAGGAGAAAGCAGAGACCCTGGCGATAGCAAGCAAGTTGAAGGCTTCCGTGGGCGACACGTTGAAGCCGGGCGACTTGGAAAAGGTGGAGAAGCATGTCATGTCCTCCATCGAGAAGGGTCAGATCGAAAGGAACATCTTCGGACTGAACCCTATCCTTTGTTCTTTCCAGACTGCTGACATCGCCGTCGAGGAAATAGGCATGAGGCGGGATGGCGTCCTGGCGATCATCCTCTTCCCGAGTGTCCTTAGCGGACACGCTGAAATGGAGTATGTGAAGGACACCTTTGGGGAGGATGTCTACCATATCATCCATGGACTGATGCACATCCAGGAGCTTTACAAGAAGAACCCGGTGATCGAGAGCGAGAATTTCCGCAACCTCTTGCTTTCCTTCGCGGAGGACATGCGCGTCATCCTGATCATGATTGCCGACCGCGTGAACCTGATGCGGCAGATCCGGGACACGGACAAGGTGGAAGCCAAGAAAAGGGTGAGCGAAGAAGCCTCTTATCTCTATGCGCCCTTGGCTCATAAACTCGGTCTTTATAAGTTGAAAAGCGAGCTGGAAGACCTGAGCCTGAAATACCTTGAGCATGACGCTTATTACATGATCAAGGAGAAGTTGAATGCCACCAAGCGGGCCCGGGACGCGTACATCGAGCGTTTCATCGGCCCTATCCAGAAGAAATTGGAGGAAGCAGGACTGAAATTCCACATGAAAGGACGAACCAAGAGCATCCATTCCATTTGGCAGAAGATGAAGAAGCAGAAATGCGGGTTCGAGGGGATCTATGATCTCTTTGCCATCCGCATCATCCTCGACTCGCCATTGGAGAAGGAAAAGATGCAGTGCTGGCAGGTATATTCGATTATCACCGACATGTACCAACCGAATCCCAAGCGGTTGCGCGACTGGCTGAGCGTGCCGAAGTCGAACGGCTACGAGAGCCTTCATATCACGGTCTTAGGACCGGAGAACAAATGGGTGGAAGTGCAGATCCGCACGGAGCGGATGGATGAGATCGCCGAGCGGGGACTTGCCGCCCACTGGAGGTACAAGGGGATCAAGGGAGAAAGCGAGAAAGGCGTGGATGAATGGCTGAACAACATCCGGTCGGCATTGGAGAACAATGATGACCTGCAGTTGATGGACCAGTTCAAGATGGACTTGTACGAAGACGAGGTGTATATCTTCACGCCCAAAGGCGATCTGTTCAAGTTCCCCAAGGGTGCTACCGTCCTCGACTTCGCCTACCATATCCATTCGAACATAGGCAATACTTGCGTGGGGGCACGCATCAACGGGAAGAATGTGTCCATCCGCGAAGAGCTCCATTCTGGCGACACGGTGGAGATCATCACGCAAAACAACCAGAAGCCAAGCACCAACTGGCTGAACATCGTCAAGACCTCGCGCGCTAAGGCTAAGATCCGGTTGGCATTAAAGGAGACCCAAGTCAAGGATGGGCTCTATGCCAAGGAGATGTTGGAGCGCAGGTTCAAGAACAAGAAGATAGACATCGAAGAGAGCATCATGAACCACATGATCAAGAAAATGGGGTTCAAGGAAATCTCCGAGTTCTACAAGCAAATCGCTGACAATAAGTTAGATATCAACGAGATCATCGATACATACGTCAAGACCAGGGAACATCTCCAGAACCCGACGGCCAACCTCCCTGCCCGGTCTGCCCAGGAGTTCAACTATGAGAATCCAGACGAGGCAATCACAAAGGAGAACGACGACGTGTTGGTGATCGACCAGAACCTGAAGGGCGTGGACTACAGTCTTGCCCAGTGCTGCCATCCCATCTATGGCGACCCGATCTTCGGCTTCGTCACGGTCAGCGGTGGCATCAAGATACACAGAAAGGACTGCCCCAACGCACCAGAGCTACGGCGGCGCTTCGG
>CAJLYG010000250.1 GCA_905210845.1 uncultured Prevotella sp. | reverse complement strand
ATTGCAAAAGAAAAGAGGATGCATCATAAAACTTAATTTTGATACACCCTCTTTTTTTTCCTTCGTGATGCTTTAGCTTGCGGAGGTCCTCCTTGGCAATTTATATGGCTTATACCTGCCGTTCCAGTTGTTGGAGCTTTCGGAAATAGCGTGTAAGCACGTAAACAGTTAGGATAAAGGAAAAGGCATCCGCCACAGCCTGGCACATTTCCACACCTTGAAGTCCCCAGATATAGGGTAAGAGCAGTATCAGTGGGATAAAAAAGAGACCATTTCTTGCCGATGCCACAATATTTGCCCATACGCTTTGCCCACTAGTTTGTAACATCTGGTTGCTGATGGTGATGACTGCAGCTAAGGGATAGGTGATCACCTGCCATCTGATGGCAGCTGCGCCCACGCTGACTACTTCCGGGTCATGCCGAAGTATGTCTATGAGATCCTCGGCAAAGACGAAACAGAGAATACCAATAGGAATAAGAATGCAGATGTCCAGTTTGATGCAGTAGAAGAATCCTTCACGGACGCGATGGAACAATCGGGCTCCGAAGCAAAACCCACATAGAGGTTGGAAGCCTTGTCCGATACCGATAATGGTAGCAAAGACGACAAAGGAGATCCTTGTGACGATAGACATTCCAGCAATAGCCGCATCCCCATAGGCACCTGCTGCCACGTTTAACAATAAGGTTGATATGCTGGCAAGTCCCTGACGGGTCAATGAAGGGGTGCCCCCGCGGATGATCTCTTTGAAGTATGTCCATTTCAAGGTGATATCCTGGACATGCAGATGGATATTATCATCCTTATACGACATCCTCAGGAGAACGGAGAATGCGAGAATCTGGCTGACCACAGTTCCAATACCGCATCCAAGGATTCCTAAATCAAAGACGAACATGAAAAGAGGGACGAGCAGCACATTCATGAGAGCGCCAGCCATCATGCCGTACATGGCATTCGCTGCATTGCCCTGGAACCGCATTTGGTTGTTCAGTGCTATCGATCCTGCCATAAAAGGGGCGCCAAGCAGTACCATTCCCAAATACTTCTCTGTGTAGGGGAGAATGGTGGGAGTAGACCCCATGGCGATACTCAAGGGGCGAAGGAAGAACAAACCAAGGATCGTAATCAATAGTCCAGAGGTAAGGGCACTGAAAAAACCAGTGGCTGCCATCCTACTGGCGTTATTGGTATCCTTTGCTCCTAATTTCCGAGAGATGTAGGTGCCTGATCCCTGACCGAATAGAAAGGCGATCGCTTGGATGACAGACATGAGCGGGAACACGATTCCGACAGCGGCTGTTGCCTGAGTATTCAGCATCCCCACATACCAGGTGTCCACAATATTGTAGATACTGGTGACGAGCATGCTGATAATTGTCGGGATAGCCATGGTTCGAATGACGTTCCCGATCGGCGCTGTAGTTAGGAAGGTATAATTATCTCGGTGCCTTCTCATTGATGATGTTATATGGCGTTTGTTTGCATGCAAAGGTAAGAAAAAGATCGGAAATAAAAATAAACTTTCGTTTCTTTTGTATTTCTCTCGATTTGCTGTATCTTTGAGGTTGGCACCTTGAAGATACGCTGCATCTCGGAAATAAAAATAAACTATCGTTTCTTTTGTATTTCTCTCGATTTGCTGTATCTTTGCATTTAGTCTAAACAATAATATTCAAGCATTATGATCATTGATTTTGATAAGATTGAAGAACAGAAAATCCAGGGCTTTAAAGGCGGCAAGGGTGAACTGGATACCCGTAATTATGTCGACGACAAGTGTAAGATCATGAAGAGTGTACTTAAGCCGGGGGCATCAAGTGGACTCCATACCCATCAAGGAAATTGTGAAATTGTCTACGTGATCAGCGGTACGGCTACCTTCCATTATGATAATACGATAGAAACTTGTCAGGCAGGGCAGGTGCATTATTGCCCGATGAACCATAGCCATTACATGGAAAACAATGGCTCGGACGATCTGGTCTACCTCGCAATCGTGCCAGAACACCATTAGTTCGATTCTTTCTTTTTGAGTTTCTTCAGGCGGCGCTTTGCCTCGGGAATGTCAGGACATAGTTCTATAGCCTTCTCATAGTTGCGTATGGCTGCTGATGGCATTCCTTCTTTCTCGCAATCGCGTCCCATTATCGTATATTCAACCGCCAGTTTCTTGAGGAATTTGTCTTTCTTGTTCATTTCCTCCTGCAACTGGAGGTTCTTTTCCTTGAGTTCATTGATGACGTTTAGCTTCTTCCGGATCAGGCGCTTTGCAGCAGGCTTCTCAATGTCATAGCGACTATGTATGGCAAGGAAGAAATTGTCGAGGGCGGCTTGCATGTCACCTCGGTCAAAGGCTTTTACCGTATCATAGTATTGTTTATCTGCCTTTCCTTGTTGTAAGGCCTTGTTGATGATATCTATATTGTTATAGCCTTGTGCGAAATGGGTGACTTCTGGACGGACGAATACTTCATCCATGCGAATAGGTGCATTCAAACTGATCCCTTGGAGGGAGGTGCAACGTGATAGTGCCACATACGTTTGGCCACCGGCAAACACTCCTCCTGTAAAATCGATCTTCACATGCCTGAAAGTCAGTCCTTGACTCTTATGGACCGTGATAGCCCATGCTAACCGTAAAGGAAACTGTTGGTAAGTCCCGATTTCCTCTTCTTCTATTTTCTGTTCTTTCTCATTGAAGGTGTACTTGGTATTGCTCCAGATCTCGCGTTGCACATCATAGTCCATCCCGTCTTCTGTCCTCACGTAGATGGTCTCAGCACTGCTGTCATCTGAGATGCCTATGATCGTTCCTAAGGTCCCATTTACCCAACGGTGATCCTTGTCGTTCTTGATGAAAAGAACTTGTGCGCCTGTCTTTACCTCTAATTCTATGGGAGTAGGGAGACTGCTTTCAGGAAACTCTCCTTTGATGGTTCCTTGAAAGATTGTGGGTTCTCCTGGCAATTCTTTCAAATGTTGTTCATTGATATAGTCGACGGTGTCCCTTCTTGTAGACAAGGTGATCGCAAGTTGTGAATCATCGTCGGAGATGTCGGCATGAACGCGCTGATTGAGCAAAGTCAGGTCATTGGGATTCAACTGTGTGGTACGTATATGGTCTAAAATATGGATGAAGGCGGGATCATTCTGACGATATACTTTCTTCAATTCAATAGAAACCAATTGCATCTCTCTGAACACTCTGGCATCGAAGAAGAACCCAGATGGATAGAATGGTCGCAGCAACTGACGGTCTTCCTCTTTCAGCACAGGTTCGAGCTGGTAGATATCACCTACCAGCAGGAGCTGTTTCCCACCGAAGGGCTCTCGCATGTTACGGTTGTATATCCGTAGGACCTTGTCAATGAAGTCGATGATGTCGGCTCGTACCATGCTGATCTCATCTATGATGATCAATTCCACCTCCCGAAGCAATTTGCATTTTTCCCCGTTATATCTCAGCGTACTTCGGATATTCTTAGGGCTGTACCTGCTATCATTGGGCAGAAGGGGATGGAAGGGGAGCTTGAAAAAGCTATGCAGGGTAGATCCTCCCGCATTGATGGCCGCGATACCCGTGGGGGCAAGGATGATATTCTTTTTCTTGGTGTGTGATGCAATATAGCGGAGAAAAGTCGATTTACCCGTCCCTGCTTTTCCTGTGAGGAAAAGCGAGCGACGGGTAAATTGAATGATCTGGATTGCATTCTGCAGTTCCGGATTGTCGAGGTCTATCTGATCACTCTTTCTTTCTTCCATGTTCCTATTACAGGTCGTCCAAGTTGACTTGCTGCTCCTGTGGCCGTGCATGCTTTTTCTCTGCCTTTGGAGCGTTCGGTTCGTTCTTGTCCTTTACTTCCAAGTCTGACTGTCTGACAATGGGCACTCCATTCTCATCAAGCTCAATGCCCTCTTTCTCTGTGTTAAGGGTACTGTCGCGAGTGGCAATGGTGTCACGGTGAACCTTAGGAATGTAGCTTGCACAAGTGTACATATCCCTGGTAATGTCATCGTCATGAGGCTTATCAAACTTAGCATGATATTGCTTGAACGCTGGGTCATTAAATACAGACTGCAAGAAGTAACCCACAATAGGCAATGCCGTGCGGCTTCCTTGTCCCAAGGCACCGGTGCGGAAGTGGATGCAACGGTATTCACC
>CAJLYG010000249.1 GCA_905210845.1 uncultured Prevotella sp. | reverse complement strand
ACTGGTTCCGCCGATCTGATAGCCCACGCGTAATTCCACGGTGGTACTGTCGGACAATATCTTGCCCCATCCCGTTGTCACGGTGAAGAGCATCATGAGGGTGATAAGGATATGCTTCATCTATTGGTCCTCCTCTGTGCAAATGATTCTTACCTGGTCTATCTTCAGGTTGCTGCCCACGGCTCCTTCAAATTGGTCGCCGTCCTTACTTGACGAGAAGACAATGGCAAGGCTGTATCCCTCGTTCTCTAACAGGTCGAGGTCGACGTCTGCGGTATAGTCAAACGTCAGGTCGAAGGCTGTCCAACCTTGGGTTTGGGGAATGACTTTCATATCGGCGATGGCTACGACCAAGTTGCTGGTCTTGGCATTGCGACCGTCCAAGGTGACTGCATTCCCGTTGGCGTCATGGTTCCGATAGAAAACTGCATAGATAGCAGCGCTATCCGTGCGGTTCGCGACGGGCTTGCCCAAGACATCCTGGAAGGTATCCCCCGCCTTGTATTGGTAATATCCCGTCATGCGAACAGGTCTTTTCGTGAATTTCCCACCAAACTGGGTCGCTAACAACGGGTTCTTAAGGGCTTGGGTCAGGTCGAACTTCCCCAAGAACAAGTTGCCAGCCGCGATCCGCTTGTTCACCCACTCCCCGAAAACGCCGGTGGAGCGTGTGGTCAGGCTGACACACGCATGGTCATATCCGTCTGTGGATGGTGCCGAAGGATATTGGTCGGGCGTCGCGGATCCCATGCTCAACTGATATCCCGCATTGCCTGTCGCCCAGTCGTACAACTTATTGCCTTCAGCGTCCACGTCATACCAGATATAATATTTCTGGCTTCCAGACTCTAAGGCGTAATGCTCGAAGTCGAAGCACACGGTATCCGTTACCATTTGCGTCGTTGGCGAGAAGCGGACACTGTACATCCTTGAGTACTGTCCGTCTTGGGAACGGACGGTATAGACCACCGGTCCTTTGGAAAAATCATGTACGGACCCGTTGGCAGGCGAAAGCGTAGCTCCCTCTGTCACCTCAAACATCGGTGCCATCGCCGTGATGTCGGCTTGCCTCCTTACCTTGAAGAGGATGATGGAGTCGCTGTACGCAACCGAGACCACGGTATCCGTCGGGCTGAAAAACACGCTGTTGACATCAGCTACATGGACAGAAGCCTTCGTAATGTCACATTCTGCATTCAAAGGCTCATCCTTGAAGCAAGAAGACAACAGCATGGAACCGATGGAAGCACAAGCCACCTGAAACAAGATCAGTCGTATTCTTTTGTTGTTAACCATTGTTTGTTATTTCCTCAAATGTGCTACAAAATTACGAATAATTGATTGATTCAAACTAAAAACAATGGAAAAACTTATTTTCTTTCGTTATTTTTCTTCATAATAAGCTAAAAATGCTACCTTTGTCTATAAAAGGAATAGAAGGAATCCATGATCATGAAACAAATAGAACTCTTTTCACAGACGGTATTCTCTGCACTTTCCACTTTTCAAGAAGAAGAGAAAATAGCACTCAAGATAAGCAGCAACGCCCAGAAGTTCAGCGATATCCTCGTGAAATATGGTGACTCCGGGAAGGTCGTGGCAGATTATGTGTCTGCTATTTCCAACCGTGTGGAGGCAAGACGGCACATGCTCCTAAAGGATCTGGCTGAATTGCAAGCGTTGAGCAGGCAGTGGCATACGCAGAGTGCTGACCCTTCCAGGGTGAAGAAGTTAAAGGAGTATATCACGAAGCTCAACCGTTATCATTTCGAAAACAATGCCGATCTCGATCAGCTGAAGCAATTAAGCAATCGACTCAATCCATAAGGCATCCTTTGATATTGTTGATGGGCACCGTGAGCTGATCCAAAGACAGCATTGCGTTGATGAGACAAACTTTTTTGAATGAGGCAAGGTCAGTAGGACGTATGTCCGCTGTCTTGATGATACGCTTGTCAAGCAAGTATGCCCGCATGGTCCCTTTGAGCAATGGCGTACGTGGGGTAAACCAAGAGCTTCCATCAAAAAGGGCAATGTTGCTGTAGGAAGTGTCGGTAAGCAAACCGTCCTTGACGATGATGACATCATCGCAATCACGGCGTTCCTCAAGGCATCGGTACAGTTCATGCCTGTCAGCATACTTATAGGAGTAGTCTATGTCGTTGTCAGTTACGAGTTGAAGGCTCGATACAGGTTTGGGATGATAGGAGGTGACCTCCACAGCATCTGTGCCCGCATCGTAATCGACATGGATTTTCCATGTGCCGGGATAGTCAAGTGTAGGGTTGTGCACCGACAATCCATGCCTATGAAGAATGTCAATGAGCCTTCTCCGCGATCCATCAGGGAAGAAGTGAGACATTGCATTCTCATATCTTGCTTCATGGTAAGACAGGCGTTCAATCTGCCCGTCTTCCATTCTTAACGTTTCAATCAGTTGTAATTGGGACATATATTTTCTCCAATGTTTCAAGATATTCGCTGTGGCAGTCGCTCATGGCCGTTATGCCACCTCCTGCCTTAAACCATAAATGTTTGCCATCGGTGTCGAGGAATCTGATCATTACGGCAGAGTCAAGTTTCCCATCATGCCAACATCCCATCACACCTGTGTAAAAGCCACGGTCATAGTTCTCTGCCTCATGGATGATTCGGCAAGTCATAGGCTTCGGGGCACCCGTGATGGAGCCTGCAGGCAGTTGTGAGAAGATGATGTCACCAAGATGGTCCTCAAAGCCTTTGGGGAGCTTCCCCGTAATCCGCGAAGAGGTTTGGTAGATATCACCTTTGTTCGTATAAAGCCGTTCCATATACCTGTAGTCCTCTACGGTCACGTGACTGGCTACCCTACTCAGGTCATTACGGATCAGGTCAACGATCGTGGCATGTTCTGCAGTCTCCTTCTTGCTTTCCACGAGTTCATGGCATGCTTCTGGTTTGTTGGCAGGGATCGTGCCCTTCATCGGGCAGCAACTGATCATGCCGTTGTTGATTTGCAGGAAGGTCTCAGGTGAAAAACAGACAAACTCCCCATTCGACAAAAGCTTGTATTTCGCCTTTGACGCATTATAAATATCAATCAGCGAGAGGTTCGTCACAACTTCCATGCGACTGGTAAGGTTGACGAGGTAACTGTCGCCACGACGAAGGTGCTGTTGTACGATGTCAAAGCGTTTTCTGTACCTCTCCTCAGGTTCTGCCTTCAAGTTCCACTCAATCCTCTTCGGGATTCCTCGCCTGTTGATGTCGCAGTCGTTACAGAAGCCTTGAAAGTTGAACAACACAGTATGGGGGACATTTTCAATAGCCCATACCCGGCAATCTGTCATATCGTAATTGATGGCAAAGATGAAAGGCATCCCTTGTCCTCCCATCCTGTTCATCTCTATGATGGCTCTATCACGTTGCATGATCCGTATCCTCAGTGTTATGCGAGTACAAAGTTAATGGTTTTTATTAGAAATACGAAATATTTTGGAGATGAGCTACCATAAAATGAGGAACTGCCTGTCATAATTAGGATAAGAATTGCATAGCCTATGGCGTTCAACATTTTTATGCTTATGATGGAGTTGCTCAAATATTATTTATAACTTTGCCACGTGAATACGAATCAAGGTGCGTAGATCAATCTTGGTAATGAAAATAAGACAGGTAAGACAAGAAGATGATAAGAGAATAGCCGAAATCATACGTGGCGTATTCGATGAGTTTGATATGCCCAAGGTGCATACGGTATATGACGATCCCGATACGGACAGGCAATATGAAGTGTTTCGTGATGAGCCTTTATCGGTATTATGGGTTGTTGAAGAGAATGGGATTGTCTTAGGGTCGTGTGGAGTTTATCCTACGCTCGGACTTCCAGAAGGATGGTGTGAGATGGTAAAGTTCTATGTGGACAGAACGGCGCGTGGCAAAGGATTGGGGAAAAAGCTTTTTGCCAAGGCTCTGGACAGTGCGTGCCGGCTTGGCTATCGATTGGCATATCTTGAAACGTTCCCGCAATTCGGGGAAGCAGTGAGAATGTATGAAGGTTATGGCTTCCATGCGATTGACCATCAAGTCGGTAACTCTGGTCATACGGCTACCAGCATTTGGATGACGAAAGAGTTACAAATGTGTCAACCTCCTGTCAACCTTTGACAACCTCAAAACAGGTTGCAAGCCCGATAAACACTGGGTTTT
>CAJLYG010000248.1 GCA_905210845.1 uncultured Prevotella sp. | reverse complement strand
CACCAAAATAAATTTTGACCGCCTAAGCGGTGCGTACGAGATTCGAACTCGTGACCTCCTGCGTGACAGGCAGGCATTCTAACCAACTGAACTAACGCACCTTGATAAGCATCTTTCAGAATTGCGAGTGCAAAGGTAATGATATTTTTTGTTCCCACCAAATGATTGCTGCACTTTTTTACAAAAAAAATTGCATGATCACTGCATCATGATAAATCTCCCCATCATACAACCAGTCTTTCAGGATGGCCCCCTTAGCAAATCCCATGTTCTCAAAAAGACGGACGGAATAGGCATTATCCGTAGCGATAAAGGCATACAGCTGGTGGAGATGCAATGTCAGATGGGCATAAGCGATGATCTTTTTCATGGCAGCCTGGCCATATCCCTTGCCCCGATGGTCCTGTTGGATGACGATCCCCACTTCCGCCCGGAGATGCTGAGGATCGAAATTCACGATATCGATGATACCAATGACTGACCTCTCCTCATCTTCTATCATCAGCCTTACCTGCCGGTCGACATAGATATCAGAAGAAGAACTGGCAATATAGTTATGAAGTGCATACCGGGAATACGGGACATTGGTCGTTCCCACATTCCAAAGTTCCCTGTTATTCTCTATTGTATAAAGAAGATCCAGGTCTTCGGGCTCCATGGCCCTTAAGTTTACAGGAGGAAGAGTCATCTTATAATGTCTTCAGCAGTGATGATTGTATTGCTATCAGGATAGAACAAACCGATATTCACATGGGGCATCGGTTTCCGAGAGAAGAAAGAGAGGATGCGGTCATAGCTGAAAGATGAGGTATCATACACCACATATTGGCTGACCTGTGGGTTCACCCGACCGGCATGTCCCTCGCCAAATGTGTCCTTGTTTCCGATGATGAACGTAGCCTTCAGTCCTTTTCTCCTTGCCAACAGGCGACATTGCCCAATGGACTTTGCCGACCCGATGAACACATATTCCGGTTCTGCCTCTCGACGGACTCGGAAAAACCCAAGGTTATGGCGCACCTTCGAGAAGAGCATGGAAGCCAATGCCATACCTGCCTTCAGGTAGATAGCCGTCTTGATCGGCACGCTCAAGAGAATGATCATGTGGGAATAGTGCTTCCTGAAGAAGACGAACATGGCTTCGTAGAAGACATGGACATAGCGGAAAGAAGACTTCTGCGTGCTCTCCCCCTTGTAATGCAGGATCTGCAAGGGAAGGTACCAATTCTCGTACCCTCCTTTCAGCAGCCGATAGGACAAGTCGATATCCTCACCATACATAAAGAAGTCCTCATCCAAAAGTCCCACCTGGTCCAAAGCACGATGGCGAAGCAGGCAAAAGGCACCGCTCACGACGTCAATCCTGGCCGGTTGATCCCATGGCAGGTAGCTCATATAATATTTTGCGAACCGCCTGCTTTGGGGGAACCGCTCACACAATCCAGCCATCTTATAAAAGGCTGTCATGGGAGAAGGAAGCCCTCTCCTGCTCTCTTTTGCCTTGGATCCATCAGCCTTGAGCATCTGTACGCCCACTGCACTGCAACGGTCATGGCTGTCCATAAAGGACAAGGCGCGGGAGATAACGCTCTCCCCTACAACTGTGTCTGGGTTCAACAAGAGTAGGTACTCGCTATCGCTCTGTCGGATCGCGATGTTATTGGCATGCGCAAAGCCATAGTTATGGCTGCAACTGACTAAATGCACGTTGGGAAAATGCGTTGTGACAAAGTGTACCGAGTCATCCTTGGAGTGGTTATCCACGACATAGACATCCGCCTCAATATCGCGCAAGGCTCTTTGTAAGGCCACCAAGCATTGCGCCAGATAGTCTTTCACGTTATAGCTTACTATGATCACCGACAACTTCATCGTGAAGCCGTCTCGTCATTGCACCGCCGGAGGGATGGATATACGAAAAATAGGCACAGCGCGAGGATGATTCCCATATATCCAAACGCGACATTCATGAACATATAATAGAATAAGGTGTTGAGGAATAAGGGAAGGCAGAGCAAGCCCAAACGACAGGAACCCCATTTCAGGAGGTTCTTCTCCCGGTTATCTGGGTCATCCGTCAGCTCGCGGTGCACCCTTTTAAACTTGAAAAGACGCATGGCAAGGGGAATGGCACAAATGGTAATAAGCTCCATGGCCACCGCAATGAAGAACTCCTTGCTGCCATAAGCTGATTCCCATCCTACGGGTAGGATATCCGACTCGAAGAGGATGACCAACAGAAGGGATACCGCTAAAGGAATCCAAAACTCCAACATTAATATGAGACGCACTTTTTTCATTCGTTATGCTATTGGTTCGTATTCATCTCGGTACGGTTTAAGATAGCTCTTCCCAAGGTTACCTCATCCGTGTATTCCAGTTCATCCCCGACAGAGATACCACGAGCGATCACGCTCATCCTTACCTGGAAGGGAGCCAGTTTCCTGGAAATATAGAAGTTGGTCGTATCGCCCTCCATGGTTGAGCTCAACGCCAGGATCACCTCTTTCACGCCTCCTGCCTTCACCCTTTCCACCAAAGAGTCGATTTCAATATCATTCGGCCCAATCCCGTCCATGGGAGAGATGATTCCCCCTAAGACATGATACAGTCCATGATATTGCTGGGTATTCTCGACAGCCATGACATCCTGGATGTTTTCCACCACGCAGATCGTAGAGGAATCACGGCGTGGGTCCGAGCAGATCGGACATATTTCCGTGTCGCTGATGTTATGGCATACCTTACAGTACTTCACCTCTTTCTTCATCTTCAAGATCGCGGATGAAAACTCTTCTACTTCTCCGACATCCTGCCGGAGCAAATAGAGTACCAGGCGCAAGGCTGTCTTACGCCCGATGCCCGGCAATTTGGCAAACTGTGAGATTGCCCTTTCAAGCAACTGGGATGGATATTGTTGTTCCATATTTCATGCAAAGATACTGCAAACCGTGGGGAATACAAAATAAATGCCAAAGATTTTATTTTTATTCCCCTAACACAGTACCCGGAGATATATCCAAGATTCAGATAGACCATGGGAGGCAAAGTACCTTTCAAAAAAATCCCCGCCTTGAATGACCAAGACGGGGATTTCCTTGTTCTATCTGCAAGGCTCCTTACAGGTAAATGCCGAAGCCTACCTTCAGGCCAATGGTGGAATAATCACTGTGGTTCTTGAAGCTCTGGTCGTAATAGACTGAAGGTTCAATAGTCACAGTATGGCTGATGAAGAAGGAATAACCCAATTCGATGCCTGGCATGATATCATTGTAGTTATGGTTAGCATGCAAGAGTTTGCATCCAGCACCTAAAAACAAGCCGTTTTGAACGATATAATACCGGCACTGAGCCCCGATGGTTGCATAGTCGGGAACATCATCATTGCCACTGTGCACAAATGATCCCTCACCCAGCAACATCCAATTGTCCATGAATAAGTAGCCGACCTTGCCTTCTACGCCGAAATTAAACTTGTCATTTCCATTATAACTGAGATTGAGTCCGGATAATGAAGCATTCGCATATACCTTCCCTTCCTCAAACTGTGCGCTTGCCGTGATCGTCATCAGCAACGCCGTAATTAATAAAACTAATTTTCTTCTCATATCAAGATTGTTAAAGTGATTATCGAACTGTTTTTGTATACTTGTGGTACCATGCAAAGAACCATACCAATGCAACCACCAAGAAGATAACACTGCCGGTATAGGAGATAGTCTGACTCAGTCCAAAGGCCTGGGGTGACACCAACAAGAAGGTGGAACATACCACGGTCATGAACAAAGCGGGGATCAACGACACCCAGAATGGCTTCTTCGACTGTACCAAGTACACCGTTATCGTCCATAAGGTGAATACCGCCATGGTCTGGTTTGACCACCCGAACCACTGCCAGATTGCATTGAATCCATCCGGATTGGCCATCTGCCAAACCAGCAATCCCACTGCGGCAGCGAACATCGGGATGGCAATATAGAGACGTTTGCGCATGGCTTTCTGATCAAGCCCCAAGAATTCCGCGATGATCAGCCGGGCACTACGGAAGGCCGTATCCCCACTGGTGATAGGTGCCGCCACAACGCCCAAGATCGCAAGGACGCCACCCAAGATGCCCAGCCATCCCTCACATACTGTCTTGACAACTGTTGGGGCATCAAAGAACTGAACTAAGGTCTTGCCTCCATCAAATTGTCCCATGAACTGGTTGAC
>CAJLYG010000247.1 GCA_905210845.1 uncultured Prevotella sp. | reverse complement strand
CTCAGTTGCGCGCATTTGCACACTATACCCGCGTGTTAAGGCTTAGATGCCCGCCATCAGGCGATAGCACAGCATCAGCACCGCCATGAACAGCACGCTGTCCAGACGGTCGAGCATTCCGCCATGACCGGGCAGGATATGCCCGCTGTCCTTGATGCCGAAGGTGCGTTTCATTAAGCTCTCTACCAAGTCGCCCCACGTGCCGAAGACGACCACCACCAAGCCTAAGCCTACCCATTCCAAGGTGGTCAGGCCGGAGAGGTTGTCTCCTTGGTTCTGGAAGTACCCGATGCAACCAGAGACGATCAGTACGATGATGCCCCCGCCGATACTGCCTTCCCAGGTCTTTCCCGGGCTGATCCTCGGGAAGAGCTTGTGCTTCCCGAACAAGGAACCACTGCAATAGGCGCCCGTGTCGTTGATCCACAACAAGATAAACACGCACATCGGAAGGATATAGGAGTAATGGATGCCTGCCGTGTCCTCGCGGAAAGCCAGGACGTTGATCATGGAGAGCGGAAGGGCTATATACAATTGCGAAAGACATGTGTATGCCATGTCGTTTACTGCATTCGCGGTCTTCAGGTATAGCTCACTGACCAACAGGTAAACGATGGTCAGGACATAGGGTAGGAAGACACCATTCGACTGTATCAACCCACAGTTCTTACCTGCGATGGCAAGGAAGAAATAGACGCCTGCTACGGTCGTGATCAACCGGTTGACGGTAACCTCAGGTACTTGGTTTGCCAATCCTGTGTATTCCCAGATGGTCATGCCCGTGATGATGGCAAACAGGATCATCATTGTCTCTGCCCGCAGGAAGCAGGCAATCATCACAACGACAAACAGTGCCCCTGTAATGGCCCTGACCACTAAATTTTTCCCTTTATCACTCATGATGCCTTTCCTTATTATTGACGGTCTCCTTTGTTGTCGCTGATGATGCCGGCATGCTATTCATTCGTGTCAGCGTCATCGGAATCGGAGTTGTCGTCCTTATTCTCAAGTCCTTTCTTTTTCTGATATTCTGCCTCCGCTTGTTTCACCTCGTCAGGCATATCCTCGATCTTAGGCTGCTCATCTTCCATGATCTCTTGTGAGCGACTGATCCATGGGCGTTTCCCAAAGATCTTTTCCACGTCCTCTGCCATGATGACCTCTTTCTGGATCAACAGCTCAGCTAGTTCGTTATGCCCTTTCTGATGCTCTAACAGGATCTTCTTGGCACGGTCGTACTGCTCGTTGATCATCTTGAGCACTTCCTCGTCCATGATATGTGCCGTCGTTTCGGAATAAGGGCGTTGGAATTGGTATTCCTGGTTGTTGTAATAGCAGATGTTCGGCAGTCGGTCGCCCATACCAGCAAACGCGATCATGCCATACGCGCTTTTCGTGGCACGCTCCAGGTCGTTCATGGCTCCCGTAGAGATATGCCCGGTAAACAACTCTTCGGCGGCACGTCCCCCGAGCAGGGAGCACATCTCGTCCAGCATCTCTTCCTTCGTGCTGATCTGTCGTTCCTCAGGGAGGTACCAGGCTGCCCCTAAGGCACGCCCGCGTGGTACGATGCTTACCTTCACCAATGGGTTGGCATACTGGCAGAACCAGGAGATTGTGGCATGGCCTGCCTCATGAAGGGCGATGGTGCGCTTCTCTGCGGCTGTCATCACCTTGGTCTTCTTCTCAAGTCCTCCGATGATACGGTCGACAGCATCCAAGAAATCCTGTTTGCTCACAGAACTTTTGTTATGGCGTGCAGCGATCAGGGCTGCCTCGTTGCATACGTTGGCAATGTCCGCCCCGGAAAATCCCGGTGTCTGGCGCGCCAACAGGTCGATGTCTACGGAATTGTCAATCTTTACGGGTTTCAGGTGGACTTGGAAGATGGCTTTCCGCTCATTGAGGTCGGGCAGGTCGACGTTGATCTGGCGGTCGAAACGCCCGGCGCGCAGCAAGGCTTTGTCCAGCATGTCCACGCGGTTGGTGGCTGCCAAGATGATCACGCCACTGTTGGTGCCAAAGCCATCCATCTCGGTGAGCAAGGCGTTCAGGGTGTTCTCGCGCTCATCATTGCCGCCCATTGCAGGGTTCTTGCTCCTGGCACGGCCGATGGCATCAATCTCGTCGATGAAGATGATGCTCGGAGCCTTTTCCTTCGCCCTCTGGAAGGTGTCACGGACACGGCTTGCGCCCACGCCGACAAACATCTCCACGAAGTCGGAACCGCTCATGGAGAAGAAGGGCACGCCAGCTTCCCCAGCCACGGCCTTGGCCAACAGGGTTTTACCCGTGCCCGGAGGCCCTACGAGCAGAGCACCCTTGGGAATCTTGCCACCTAAGTCGGTGTATTTCTTCGGGTTCTTCAGAAAGTCGACAATCTCCTTGATTTCCTGCTTGGCGCCTTCCTGTCCTGCTACGTCCTTGAAGGTAACGCCAATCTCATTGCCCTTTTCGTACATCTTGGCCTTGCTCTTGCCCACGCTGAAGACGCCTCCGCCACCGGAGTTGGCACCCCATCTGCGGAAGATCAGGATCCAGAGCACGATCAGCAACAGGAACGGAGACAATTGGATGAGGATATTCATCAACGCGCTGTCTGACTTGTTGTCATAGCTGAAGTCAGTGATCTTGCCTGCCTTTAGCTCCGCGGACAGGTATTTTTCCACTTCGTCTACCGAGCCAAACTCTACGTTGACGTAAGGGGCAGTGCCTACTTGCTGGGCCGACATATTGAACACGTCGCGGATGTACTTGGGCTTGACATACATCTTTAGCGTGCTTTCGTTCTTGTTGATGATCACGTTTTGCGCATACCCTTTTGCCACGTATTCCTTGAATTTCGTATAGGTGGCATCCTTGCTGTAACCAGCAGAGGAGCCCAGGGCGTTCCCTCCGCCGGTAATGAACAAGATGAGGAGGGCGGCAATCGACAAGATATATACCCAGTTCATGTTGAACTTAGGCATTTTCGGTTGCTTGTCGTCGTTGGGATTATGGTAATTCTTATTGTCCATGATCGTTATAAAACTTAATTTTCATCTGGAATGCGCGTGAGCTTGGCATCCTCCCACAGGTTCTCCAAGTCGTAGAAGGCACGGGTATCCGGCAGGAAGATGTGCACCAGGACATCACTGTAGTCCATGGCAACCCATTGGTCGGCACCCAGCCCGATCACATGAGTGGGCTTCTCGCCTGCATGCTCTCGTACATAATCGTTGACGGATTCTGAGATCGCCTCTACCTGCGTGGGGGAGTTACCCTGACAGATGACGAAGTAATTGGCGATGGAACCATCGATATTACTTAAATCGGCAATTACTATGCCATTTCCTTTCTTCTCTTGGATTCCTTTGGTTATAGTTTGTACCAGTTGCTTTGTATTAACCATTTACTATTTACATTATTATATGAGTTTACAAAGTTACAGCGAAATATTGGAATTTCCATCAAATTGGTTTCAGATTTGCAGTTTTTTATGATTTTCTTGGGATCAATAGGGAGGGATAGCAGGAGTGGGCATCTGACAGAATGGTCTCTGCCGGGGGATTCGAATTGGCAGGATTTGCCAAAATGTCATGGAGATTTATGCTTTTTAACAAAAAAAGTCTCAGAAAATGCTTGTAGTTCAAAAAAAAACAGTACCTTTGCAACCGCAATTCAGAGATGAATGCAGTACTTTGGGATATGGTGTAATGGTAACACTACAGATTCTGGTCCTGTCATTCCTGGTTCGAATCCGGGTATCCCAACTCATCAGGTTTGCCAGATAGCTTTTAAAGAGTTATCTGGCTTTTTTTATTCTCACAGCCTTCCTACAGTCGCATGGAAAGAGAGCGGTACCGTATGAAATTTCGTGGCGAAATGTAAAAAGTCACCTTTCGTGTTGCAATAGATGACCTCTTATGCACCGAAAGATGACCTTTTGCGAGCCAGCTGATGACCTCCTTGCGAGGCTGGCGTGACCTTTTCGCGAGGTTTGTATGACCTCTTTGCGAGTTAGCTGATGACCTGCGACTTTGGACAGATCCCTATGATTCAGGCTTGAACCTGTTGTAGGTAATCACGCTTTCGTCCCATTTATCCTTCGGATGTCCAGGGTTGGCAGGATACCCGATGACGATCGTGTTTAATGGCACGAGATGGGCTGGGAGGTGGAGCACTTCAGCCACGGCACGGCATCGGTCCTGGGAGGGGAAGGTACCTGTCCAGACAGCCCCTAACACCATCGC
>CAJLYG010000246.1 GCA_905210845.1 uncultured Prevotella sp. | reverse complement strand
TGGAGACCTTTAACAGAATAGACAATCATTTGGTCTGGGTATAACGACGTGTTGTGTCATAACCATTGACCTTCATCCACTCCAAGAATTTCTTATGATAGACAATATATTCCTCATAAGAATCACCGACTTCATCCACAAAGTCGACATGGACATCTGCATCAGATGGGTTCACTTTACGCCTACGCTTGTACACAGGCATAAAGACAGGCTCAATGCCACTGGTGGTCTGTGTCATCAGGCTGGTCGTTCCCGTAGGGGCGATCGTCAGGCACGCGATGTTCCTCCTGCCGTATTTCACCATGTCCGCATACAATTGGGGGTCGGCATCCTTTATCCTAAGGATGAAAGGATTCTCCTTTTCGCGTTCTGCATCATAGATCTCAAAAGCCCCGCGCTCCTGGGCTAACGTAACGCTACTGCGGTACGCGTTCAGTGCCAATGTCTTATGCACGCTCACACTAAAGTCTGTAGCCTCCTGTGTACCGTACCGGTAACCCATGGCTGCCAACATATCGCCCTCTGCGGTAATGCCCACTCCCGTTCGGCGCCCTAATCCACTCTTATATTTAATTTTCTCCCACAAATGCCTTTCTGCACCTTTCACCTCATCACTCTGGGGATCCCTGTCAATCTTAGCAAGGATCATGTCGATCTTTTCTAATTCAAGGTCAACGATATCATCCATGATGCGCTGCGCGATCTGGGCATGTTTCTTGAATTTCTCGAAATCGAAATAAGCCTCTTTCGTAAAAGGATGCACGACATAGCTATACAAATTAAGGCTCAACAGTCGACAAGAATCATACGGACAGAGCGGTATCTCGCCACAAGGATTGGTGCTCACGGTACGGAATCCTAAGTCGGCATAGCAATCCGGGATACTTTCCCGGATGATCGTGTCCCAAAACAGCACGCCAGGCTCTGCACTCTTCCATGCGTTATGCACGATCTTCTCCCACAGTTTCTTGGCAGAGATTTCCTTTTTGACCATGGGATGATCACTGTCAATCGGGAATTGCTGAACATATTTTCTGTCATTGAGCGCGGCATCCATGAAATCATCATCGATCTTCACCGATACATTGGCTCCCGTCACCTTGCCTTCTGTCATCTTCGCATCGATAAAAGCCTCGCTATCCGGATGCTTGATACTGACGCTCAGCATCAGTGCCCCACGGCGACCATCCTGGGCTACCTCGCGCGTAGAATTGCTATACCGCTCCATAAAAGGAACAAGACCCGTACTGGTCAGGGCTGAGTTATTGACTGGAGAGCCTTTTGGGCGGATATGGGACATGTCATGCCCCACCCCTCCACGGCGTTTCATAAGCTGCACTTGCTCCTCGTCAATGCGCATGATGGCGCCATAAGAGTCGGCGTTACCATCAAGCCCGATCACAAAGCAATTGCTTAAAGAAGCAATCTGGTGGTTGTTGCCGATTCCTGTCATCGGACTCCCGGCAGGAATGATATAGCGGAAATGATCGAGCAAGTCAAACACCTCTTGTGCCGTCATCGGATTCTTGTATTTCTTCTCGATCCTTGCAATCTCATTGGCAATACGCCAGTGCATGTCCTTTGGACTCCTTTCGAAGATATTTCCGAAGCTGTCCTTCATCGCATATTTGTTCACCCATACCCTGGCAGCGAGCTCCTCGCCCTCAAAATATTCCAAGGAAGCCTCATAAGCTTCCTCGAAAGAGTAAGTTTTCAAATTTTCCATATTGAATCTGATTACAGAATGCAAAGCTACAAACTATTTTCCACAAATAGAAATCATTTCTCATATATTTTCCTAAAAATCCTCAAAGGCAAAAGACCCAAAATGGATAACTTTCTACTGACGATCTCTAAGAATGTTTTCCAAAAAGATAAGCGATTGCTTTTGCCTTATACACAATTTTTTATAACTTTGTAAACAGATTCACAATTGGAGATTCACAATGAAAGAAGAAAGGACCAGACGAACCATTCGTCAATACAAGCAGCAGGATGTTGATGACCAATTATTGGAAAGTTTGTTGGAAAAGGCATCCCATACACAAACCATGGGCAACTTGCAGCTCTACAGTGTTATCATCACCAAAGACAAGGAGATGAAAGAAAAACTTTCGCCTGCTCATTTTGGACAACCCATGGTAAAGGGAGCGCCAGTACTCTTGACCATCTGCGCAGACTTCAGGCGTACCAGCCTTTGGGCACGCAACAGAAAAGCCGAACCAGGATATGATAACTTTCTGTCGTTCATCAATGCGGCTACCGATGCATTGCTATTCACACAGACATTCTGCGACTTAGCGGAGGCATCTGGATTAGGATTATGCTTCTTAGGCACTACCGTTTACCAACCCGAGCAAATCATCGACATCTTGAAAATACCCAAATTGGTATTTCCCGTTGCCACGATCACATTGGGATGGCCCGCAGAAGACCCACCTGTATCCGACCGTCTCCCCGTCAGTGCGTTTGTCCATCATGAGACCTATCACGACTATACGCCAACTTCCATCGACCAATACTATGCCCCGAAGGAAGCCCTTCAAGAAAACCGGCATTTTGTAGAGATCAACCACAAGGAAACCTTAGCGCAGGTATTCACGGACATCCGTTATACGAAAAAGGACAACGAAGCCATGTCAGAAGGCATGATCCATGCCCTGAAGCGCCAAGGATTCTTGTAAGTAAAGACCATCACCTACTATTCATCTACCACAATAGGCTTATATTTCGGGACCAAGACCTTCATGAGACACCAGCCAATCAGGTAAGCGACGGCACAGATACAAAAGATAATCATATATCCAGCAGGCTTGCCTTCGAATCCCATGAATTGGAACGCGGAGCCTTGATGTTCTGAATAGGTGAACAGCATACCCGATCCTTTATTGATAAGAAAGGAACTGATGCCACCTGCCATAGCCCCAATACCTGTAATGGTAGCAATCGTAGACTTCGGGAACATATCCCCAATAGTAGAATATAGGTTAGCCGACCATGCCTGATGCCCTGCACCCAACAAACCAATAATAATGGCAGGGCACCAGGGACTAATGGATCCCATGGGTTGTGCGAGCAGCCCTAACAAGGGGAAACAGGCAAAAATCAACATGGCACGCATACGACCGATATACGGATTCATTCCTTTTTTATCCACGAAATACGTGGGCAGGTATCCACCAAAGATACTGAGTACGGTAACAATCGCATATAATGTAAAGATCAAGGCTATCGCCATGGGGGAGTCGGACGAATAACCATATTGGTCGGAGAAATAGGCTGGAGCCCAGAATAAGAAAAACCACCAAACGCCATCTGTCATAAACTTACCGACGATGAACGACCATGTCTGCCGATAAGTAAAACATTTCAGGAAGCTGATGCTCTTTTCCTCTTTCTCGGAAGCATGATCCTGTACTTCTTTCTGCACATTCTTGATACCTCGATCCTGTTCTATATACGTTAGCTCAGCCTCGTTAACCCGTTTACTCTTCGCAGGTTTATCATACAGCCATATCCAAAGACCCATCCACACATAGCCTAAGACACCAATGATGATGAATGACATTTCCCATCCCAAGGCACGTGCGAGCAGAGGGATCGTGGCGGGGGCAATCAAGGCACCGATGGAAGCGCCACTATTAAAGATTGAGGTAGCGAACGCACGGTCTTTTTTCGGGAAATACTCTGCCGTCACCTTGATGGCAGCAGGAAAGTTACCTGCCTCACCAGCGGCTAAGATCAAGCGACACGACAGGAAGAGATAGACGCTAACCGTGGCAATGGCAACTGCAGCATCACTGCCCGCCTGCACCAATCGCAGTGCCTCAATGCTTCCATAACCTTCTATCTGCATTGACACCCATCCGCAGCCAGCATGCATCACGGCACCTGTCGACCAGATAAAGATCGCGATCAGATATCCCTTTTTCGTGCCCATCCAATCAATGAACTTGCCGGCAAAGAGATTGGATATAGCATAAAAGATAGAAAACCAACCCGTTATTGTTCCATAATCATTATCTGTCCAATGAAATTCTGGAGAAATAAAATCTTTCCACGTCAGTGACAATACCTGACGATCCATATAATTCACGGTGGTTGCCAAAAAGAGCAAGGCGCAGATGACCCATCGAAAGTTGGTCATTTTTGCTGTATGTTCTGGATTCATTGTTTGTAGTTATTTAATAGATTATTGCAAAGATACGATTATTTTTCTCGTCTTGTGTGTCTTTCTTTCGTTTTTCTCACTCAAACGTTTACGGAAAACGGCAAGGCGATGGTCTCGCCCTTGGCAAGAC
>CAJLYG010000245.1 GCA_905210845.1 uncultured Prevotella sp. | reverse complement strand
GATGATCTGGCGCTGGATACCCGGGATCTCCTCAATAGGAACCTCAATGCCTAAGTCGCCACGGGCAATCATGATGCCGTAAGAAGCATCGATGATCTCATCAATATTGTCCACGCCTTCCTGGTTCTCGATCTTGGAAATAATCTTGATGTCGCTGTGATGGGCATCCAAGATGTCCTGAACCTCCTTGACGTCAGCCGCAGAACGGACAAAGGAATGGGCGATGAAGTCAATGTCCTCATCAATGGCAAGCAAGATATTCCGCTTGTCCTTCTCCGTAAGGGCGGGGAGATCAATATGCTCCCCTGGGACGTTGACACTCTTGTGGGCACCTAACTCCCCATCATTCTGCACCTGCGCCACCAACATGGGACCGACATTCTCCAAGACCTTCATGTCGATGGCACCGTCGTCAAACAACAGGTCATCTCCAACCTTGACATCCTTGGTGATGTCAGCGTATGAGACATTGATGATGTCATGTTCCGTATCCATTTCCGGGCGACCGAAGATCTTCACCACGTCACCCGTCTTATAGGGAATGGGAGCCTTGACATTCGTCGTACGGACCTCAGGGCCTTTGGTATCGATCATGATCCCGATATGGGGAGAAACCTCCCTTACATTATTTATAATCTTACGGATTCCCTCTGGGGTAGCATGTGCCGTATTCATCCTGACGACATTCATTCCTGCAAAGAACAACTTGCGGATAAAGTCGACGTCACACTGCAGGTCGCTAATGGAAGCTACAATCTTTGTTTTTTTCATATCCTTACTTGTTTGTGCCTACAAAGTTACATTAAATAAAAGAAATAAAGGGGAATATCTCCTCTTTTTTCATCTCTGCAGAGGGAATCCTTACCGGATGATACGATAATAATCCTTCTTTCTCTCCTTGGGGGCAGGACAGTCTCCGGTAGGATAACCCAAGGCGAGGGCACCGATACCGACCAGACCATCGGGCAGACCGAACTGTTTCATCAGTTGCTTGCCTTGCTCCGTGGCAAACATTTGCTGCTCCCGGTGTATCCAACAAGAGCCCAATCCAATGGCATGGGCGGCATTCATCATATTGCCCAAGACCAAGGCCCCATCCAACTGAGCGTTAGGCCAACTGTCCAAGTCAGGCCCGAAAACCAAGACAAGGGTTGGCGCCCCATAGTAAGGATCAGAAGTCACACCCATCACCGCGGCGTTCATCTTCGTCAACTGAGAGATCAACGCTTTGTCCTGGACCGCCACGATCCATGCTGACTGCCGACCCATACTTGACGGAGCATACGTACCCGCCTCCAAGACGGTCTTCAACTCCTCATCACTCACCTGCTTTTCTTGAAACCGGCGCACACTCCTACGTGTCAGCAGCGCCTGAATCACTACATTCTTACTCATCCTAAACCTTATTTTATAATCACCACACAAAGTTAGCGAGTTTTTCTTAAAGTGCCAAACAGACAGGGCGACATTTTCCAAGAAAAGACGGATCACGTAACAATCCCTGACAAAGAACGGTTAGAAGGGGAACTGTAGAAACGACAGAAATGAGGATATGATCCACCTAATAGGTTGACAATTAATGAGTTCTGAAAGATTTTCTCGCTGTTTTTCGCAAAAAAAGGCAAATAAATTTTCTAATCACGCAAAAAACCATTATATTTGCAAACCCAATTGAGAGGGAAAGTAAAATAATATAACACAATAAATAGTGAATTGTAATGACTAAAGCAGATATCATCAATGAGATTACCAAGCAGACTGGTGTTTCAAAGAAAGAAGTAACTACCGTTGTTGAGAGTTTTATGGAATGCGTCAAGGGTAGTCTATTGAACAAAAAAGAGAATGTCTACCTGCGAGGCTTTGGCAGTTTCGTCATCAAGCATCGCGCTGCAAAAACAGCCCGCAACATCTCGAAGAATACCACGATTACAATCGCTGCACATGATCTGCCCAGCTTCAAGCCTGCCAAGAGTTTCGTTGAACAGATGAAATAAGGCAGGAAGCCCATTCAGACAATATCAAATAACATTATAATAACAATTTAAATTTTAAGACAATGCCAAACGGTAAGAAAAAGAAGGGCCACAAGATGGCTACCCACAAGCGTAAGAAAAGATTAAGAAAGAACAGACATAAGGCAAAGTAATCGCCAAATAGATTACTTGTTAGTCTATTCCGACTGGGGGCGTGTCTAATATCCGCCGAGGATGTTCAACACGCCTTTCTTCATTTTGAGTAGTAGCACCATTGCTACAGTGTACTAAGGACAAATTTAGAAATGACAAGCGAAATTGTAATTGATGTCCAACAAAAAGAGATCTCGATAGCTCTATTAGAGGATAAAAGACTGGTAGAGTATCAGAATGAATCACGATCAGCCTCGTTTTCTGTTGGAAACATCTACGTTGCCAAGGTCAAGAAACTCATGCCGGGTCTCAACGCCTGTTTCGTAGATGTAGGTTATGAACGCGATGCCTTTCTTCATTATCTTGACTTAGGAAGCCAATTCAACTCTTATGTGAAGTACCTGAAACAGGTAGAGAGCGACAGAAAAAAACTTTATCCTTTCTCAAAGGCATCACGACTGCCCGACCTGAAAAAGGACGGCAGCATACAAAATACCCTCACCGTTGGTCAAGAGGTATTGGTGCAGATTGTAAAAGAACCCATTTCGACCAAGGGGCCCAGACTGACAGGAGAGCTGTCGTTCGCCGGGAGATACCTGGTCCTCATGCCTTTTAATGATAAAGTTTCTGTTTCTTCTAAGATCAAAAGCGGCGAAGAGCGAGCAAGGCTCAAGCAACTCATCCAGAGTATCCGACCCAAGAACTGCGGAGTCATCGTCAGGACAGTAGCAGAAGGAAAGAGGGTTGCAGAACTGGATGCGGAACTGAAGATCCTCAACAAACGATGGGAAGATGCCATCACGAAGGTACAGAAGACCCAACAGCGACCACAACTGATATTCGAAGAGACCGGAAGGGCCGTAGCCATGCTACGCGACTTGTTCAACCCCACCTACGAGAATATCTTTGTCAACGATGGAGATGTCTTCAAGGCCGTACAACACTATGTTTCTCTAATAGCCCCTGAAAAGGCGGGCATCGTGAAAATGTACAACGGGAAAGTACCTATCTTCGACAACTTCAACATCACGAAACAGATCAAGTCGAGCTTCGGCAAGACGGTCAACTATCAGCATGGCGCCTATCTAATCATCGAGCATACAGAAGCCTTGCATGTTGTGGATGTAAACAGTGGAAACCGTTCTCGCTCGCAAAACGGACAGGAAGCAAATGCCCTTGACGTGAACTTAGGGGCTGCCGATGAACTGGCACGACAGTTGCGACTACGCGATATGGGAGGAATCATCGTGGTCGACTTCATCGACATGAACTTGGCAGAAGACCGGCAGATGCTCTATGAGCGCATGTGCAAGAACATGCAAAAGGACAGGGCAAGGCATAATATCCTGCCACTGAGCAAATTCGGACTGATGCAGATCACACGGCAAAGGGTCCGCCCCGCCATGGACGTGAACGTAGAAGAAACATGCCCTACTTGCTTCGGAAAAGGAAAGATCAAGTCCAGTATCCTTTTCACCGATCAATTGGAGAGTAAAATTGACAGATTAGTCAACAAGATTGGTATCAAGAAATTCTATTTGTACGTACATCCTTATGTCGCTGCCTATATCAACCAAGGGGTGATCTCCTTGAAGAGGAAATGGCAAATGAAATATGGATTCGGCGTACATGTAATCCCCTCACAGAAACTTGCCTTCTTGCAGTATGAGTTCTATGACACCAACAAGCAGTTCATAGACATGAAAGAGGAGATTGAAACGAAATAAGAACAGGCTGCTCAGCAAAAGGGCAGCCTGTTTTTTTGATTTGCAGGAGGTCATCGTTCACCTTCTGAAAGATAAGCTCCAGCTTCCTGCAAGATAAGCTCCAACCGTGTGAAAGATCATTTCCAACCGTGTGGAAGGCCATCTTTCACAAATTGCCTGACAATGTCCAGGAAATACGCATGAACCCGAGTATCTTCATTGAGTTCAGGATGGAAGGCGGTGACGAGCTGGTTGCCCTGCCGGGCTGCTACGATATGCCCTCCCGTGACGGCAAGGACCTGGGTATCTCCCATCACCCGATGAATATAGGGTGCACGGATGAAAGTCATCGGTACATGGTCTCCGATCCCATCTACCCTTCCCTCGGTGAAGAAGCTGCCCAACTGTCTGCCGTAGGCATTGCGACGTACTTCCATGTCCATCGTCGAGATCCCTTCGGCCGTTTCACCTTCTACCTTCTT
>CAJLYG010000244.1 GCA_905210845.1 uncultured Prevotella sp. | reverse complement strand
GGGGCTGTACATTGGCAAATTCCGCACCAAAGAGTTTCTTGACTCTCTCGATAGCAAGAGTTTCCACCTGGTCTACGACCTGGCAGCCGCCATAATAGCGCTTGCCCGGCAGTCCCTCTGCATACTTGTTCGTGAGGTAAGAACCCATGGCGTTCATGACCTCGTCGCTGACGAAATTCTCTGATGCAATCAGTTCCATTCCTTTCAACTGACGCTGATGCTCCTTTTCGATAAGGTCGAAAATCTGTTGATCTCTTTCCATTTTTTACTTTGTTTTAAAAAGGTACATAAATTATTTTTTTAGTCGCAACTATGTGCAAAGTTAGAAATTATTTCTTGATGCTCCAAATAAAGAGCATAAAATCTTCTCAGCAGAGTTCGACGTTGTTGATATCTTGCTCTTTATCGCAATAACGGCATTTGAGGATACCACGTTCTTTGTCAACGATATTGAACACTGTTTCCATGGGCTCATTGTTGGTAATGCACTTGGGGTTGTTGCATCTTACAATGCCGCGAAGCTCGTCGGGGGTTTCCACGGTCTTTTTCTCCACGACCTCGTAGTCATGAATGATATTCAATACTACCTTAGGCGCGACGACGGACAACCGGGAGATCTCTTCGTCGGTGAAGTATTTGTCGGATGCCTTGATGATCCCCTTCCTGCCTATTTTCTTGGATACATAGTTGACACCAATGGTGACAGGAGTCGTCAGGTCGAATACGCCTAACAGCATGGCTACCTGGTAGGTCTTCTCTGCGGGTATATGATCGATTACAGTTCCATTCTCGATAGCTGCAACCAAGCGCTCTTTCTTGTTCATAGTCATTCCTCAATAATGGTTTTATCTTTTTTGATGTCATCAATCGTCAGGCCTAGGCAATAGCTGAAAATGGATTCCCGGGCGTATAGTCCATTCCGCGCTTGTTGGATGTAATAGGCGTGTGGGTTGTTGTCCACATCGTACGCGATCTCGTTGACGCGTGGCAATGGATGCAGGATCTTCATGTTCGGCTTTACATTGCCTAACATCTCATTCCTTAAGATATAGACGTTCTTTACTCGCTCGTATTCCATCAGGTCGGAGAAACGTTCCTTCTGGACCCTGGTCATGTAGAGGATATCCGCATCGGCGATCACTTTTTCGTTAAAGGCGGTATGCTCTTGAAATTTGATATTGTGCTCCTTGCAATACAACTTATACTCTTGGGGCATGGCAAGCTCCTTGGGGGCAATGAAATGGAAGGTAGGATTGAAGAAGCGCATTGCCATGATCAGGGAATGAACCGTGCGCCCATATTTCAGGTCACCCACTAAATAAATGTTCAGGTTTTCCAAGGTCCCTTGTGTCTTATAGATGGAATACAAGTCGAGCAGGCATTGTGAGGGATGCATGTGGGCACCGTCACCAGCGTTGATGATGGGCACTGGGGCAACCTCGCTCGCGTATTGGGCTGCACCTTCGATGTAATGGCGCATGACAATGACATCGGCATAATTGGAAACCATAAGGATGGTGTCCTTTAAAGTCTCGCCTTTCGTGACACTTGACACTTTCGCATCGGAAAAGCCGATGACACGAGCCCCCAATCTGTTGGCTGCTGTCTCAAAACTAAGTCTTGTACGGGTGGAGGGTTCAAAGAAAAGAGTGGCGACGACCTTTCCTTTCAGTAACTCCCTGTTGGGATGTTGTTCGAACTCCTGCGCCATTTCAATCAAATAGAGCAATTGCTCTTTCGAAAGGTTGGCAATCGTTACAAAGTTATGTTTTTCCATTGACGTATGATTGTTTATTCTTAAATCGACGGCTAAGGTACACATTATTTTTTATTTATTTGTGATAATTCGAAAAAAATAGTATTTTTGCACCGAATACTTTGGATTTGAAGATGAGAAAAGCTTTCATACATTTCCTTTGGGGAGCATTGGCAACTGTCGTTGTCGTCACCATGGTCGCCTTTACTGCGATCTGGTTCGGATGGATTGGTTATATGCCTCCCATCGAAGACCTGCAAAATCCCATCAATCGATTTGCCACACAGGTCTATTCTGCAGATGGCAAGATCATGGGTACCTGGAACTTTAATAGAGAAAACCGTATATGTGTTTCATACTCAAATCTTTCGCCGTATTTGGTTAAGGCTTTGGTCGCAACAGAGGATTCTCGATTTTATGAGCATTCAGGCATTGATTTCATTGCCTTAGGACGTGCTATTGTCAAACGCGGACTGATGGGGCAGACAAGCGCGGGCGGTGGCAGTACGATCACGCAGCAGTTGGCGAAACAGCTTTATTCGGATGCTGCCCATTCCACGATGGAACGGCTCTTGCAAAAGCCGATTGAATGGGTGATTGCCATCAAGCTGGAAAGGAACTATACCAAGGAGGAAATCATCGCCTTGTATCTTAACTATTTCGATTTCTTGCATAATGCAGTCGGGATCAAGACTGCCGCCAATACCTACTTCAATAAAGAGCCCCGCAACCTGAATCTTGTCGAGTCTGCCACACTGATTGGCTTGTGCAAGAACCCGTCGTTCTTCAATCCTGTACGCTATCCCGACCGTAGCAGGAGCCGTAGGAATGTCGTGCTCGCCCAAATGTTGAAGTATGGATATATCTCTAACAGCGAATACCGGGATGCTTGCGCGGAGCCGATTACCTTGAATTTTCATCGCACCGACCATAAGGATGGCACGGCAACTTATTTCCGTGAGTTCTTGCGGCAATATATGATGGCAAAGCGTCCTTCACGGGATGATTATCCTTTATGGAACAAGAGACAATATGTGATTGACTCTATAGCGTGGGTATCCGACCCTCTTTATGGATGGTGCAATAAGAACTTCAAAAAGAACGGAGAACCTTATAATGTTTATACAGATGGGTTGAAGGTGTACACGACTATTGACAGTCGGATGCAGCGATATGCCGAAGAGGCTGTCTATCGGCATGTGGCAGGATTCCTTCAGCCAGCTTTCGATAAGGAGAACAAAACGAAGCCGAACGCTCCTTTTACGGAGGAGTTGACACGGGAACAGGTGCGGCAGATCATGAACCGTGCTATCCGCCAGAGTGACCGCTACCGCGCGCTCAAGGCGAACGGAGCCTCTGACGAGGAAATCAACAAGAGTTTCCGGACACCAGTAGAGATGTCAGTCTTCACTTATCATGGAGATATCGACACCACGATGACACCTTTGGACAGCATCCGTTATGACAAGTCTTTCCTGCGCGCTGGCTTTATGAGCATGGACCCTAAGACGGGTTACGTCAAGGCGTATGTTGGTGGACTCGACTTTACCCATTTCCAATATGATATGGTGATGGAAGGACGAAGACAGGTGGGCTCTACGATCAAGCCCTTCCTCTATTCATTAGCGATGGAAAATGGATTTTCTCCTTGCGACAAGGCTCCCAACGTACAACGTACCTATATGGTTGCAGGGCGGCCGTGGACTCCTCGGAATGCCAGCCATGCCAGATATGGTAGCATGGTAACCTTGAAATGGGGACTGGCACAGTCCAACAACTGGATATCGGCTTACCTGATGAGTAAGCTAAACCCCCGACAGTTTGTGTCTATCTTGCATGACTTTGGTATCAATAACCCGGATATCCATCCTTCAATGTCCCTTTGCTTAGGCCCTTGTGAGGTCTCTGTGGGGGAGATGGTCAGTGCTTATACGACGTTTGCTAATCACGGTATCCGGTGCGCGCCCTTGTTTGTGAGTCGCATAGAAGACAATGAAGGGAATGTGGTCGCAACCTTCCAACCTCGCATGAATGAGGTCATCAGTGATGCCAGTGCCAATAAGATGTTAGTAGAACTCATGGCCGTCGTGGATGAAGGCACGGCGGGACGGTTACGCTATAAGTATAATATGGAAGGGGAAATCGGAGGCAAGACCGGAACGACAAACCGTAATTCAGATGCTTGGTTCATGGGCTTTACCCCTCAGCTGGTCAGCGGTTGCTGGGTTGGAGGCGAAGACCGAGATATCCATTTCGATTCTATGCGTATGGGACAGGGAGCAACCATGGCCCTGCCAATTTGGGCTTTCTACATGAAAAAGGTCTATGCTGATCCTAACTTAGGTTATGATAGCACAGCCTCTTTTGGCATCCCTGCTAATTTTAATCCATGCGCAAAAGAAGATAATGGAGTAGATGAGTTCGGAATTGACGAGGTATATGAATAAGTGCTTGATTTGCTTACAGGGAGGTTTTTCTAGACAATAATCTCCCAAATTCCTTGATTTAAGTCAAGAAACCCGAAAATTTTCGCTTAGGAATGAATTTTTTCTTGGAAATATTTGGCGGGTTGCGGA
>CAJLYG010000243.1 GCA_905210845.1 uncultured Prevotella sp. | reverse complement strand
TCAACATGCAATATACCGCCTCGGGCAGTGGCGCTTTTGACGTAGAAGCTTGCAAGGCCTTCCATAACTACTTCGGTTATCAGGATGCGCAACTCTACAACCGCGACTATTACTCGGAGGAAGCATGGATGAAAATGGTCTATCAGGAGATCGATGCCCAGCGCCCCATCCTCTACACAGGTGTGGATGCGACCAATGGAGGCCATGCCTTTGTCCTTGACGGATATAATAGCGATGGGTTGGTGCACATCAACTGGGGATGGAACGGGTCAGAAGACGGTTACTTCGACATCGCCAAGCTCAACCCTGCAAACTATGCCTTCTCCTTGCAACAAGGGATGATTGTGGGCCTTACATCGGAGAAAATCGGCAATGAATACCATTCTCAGATCGGCTCTTCCAATCTGACAATGAGCAATACCAGTACCCGAATCACACTCTCCGGAAAATTCGTCAATATCGGAACGACACAATTCAATGGCCTGATCGGCATGGCAATCGTGAATATGGCGACGGGAGACTCTACCATTGTCAATGCGAAAAGCTTCAGCCTGCAAGAATATAAAGACGGACTGACCTACACGAAGGACGGTTCCTTCCAGTCCGCTTGGATGAAAACACCAGGCGTGACCTATCGCGTCTTCTTGGTTTCCAAGTCCGATCAGGAAAGCAGTTGGCAGTTGGTACGCAATGACAATGTGAATAATCCGGGAGTATCCTCCTCTTATCTGATGGCCGTAGATGCAGACAACCATATCACGGTCACCGCAGAGACATCCGACCTGTGGACGACCGCCATCTCACCGGTCACCGCATCATCCTCCACGACGGGCGTTATCACTGTCTATGATGCCATGGGCAGGAAGGTATATGCTTCCCCTGCTGCTTCCTTCCGCATCCAGGACGTGCCAGCCAAGGGACTGTTGATCGTGACCGATGGAAAAAATACCCGTAAAATATTGAAATAGACATGAAGAAGATGAAGTATCTCTTATGCTGGCTGTCCTTCGCCCTCGCAGCTGTAGGGCTGACAGCTTGCAACGACAGCACCGATGATGAGAATGCCACTCCCAATATCAGTGGCACCTATCAGGGCTCGATGATCTACTATAATGATACGGCAGCCAAGAACGATACCCTCACCGCCACGTGGACCATTTCGCAAGACAAGGTACAAATCGCCTCGTTCAACCTCGGGTGGATCGCGGGGAAACTGCGCGATGACAACCTGAAAGAGCAGATCAAGCTATTGGCGAACCGGTCGCTGACCGGTAACCTGCAACTCTTCCGGTCAAATCCCGCCCTGTACTATGCCAATATAGAAGATGTGAGCTATCCTGTGGAAGTCAATGGGAAGACCCGCACGCTGACCTTGCGCTTTGTCACGAACAGTCAGGACAGCTTCCTTGCCTATGATCGCACGTCGAACGTGATCATGTTGCAAGTGAAAGTCCTCTCCGCCTTCTTGGACAAAGACAATATCAACCTGCTCACGGACACTCCGAGCTTCCTCTATTACTCCCAGCCTGAGGGAGGGGGAGACATCCATTTCCAGCTCTGACCCATCGTCATTCCTCTTGAGAAAAGGCGTGCCAAACGAAAAGATGGCACGCCTTTTTGCATGTTTATATCCCCTTTCTCACCCTTGAAAGGGCGGAAAATGAGAGAAAAATGAAAGAAAAACGTATTTTAATCTTAAAAAACTTGTTCGTTTCAAAAATAAACTTTATATTTGCGGCATTGATATATATATCTTTCAATAGGCGGTAATGGATTCTAGGTTTCCATGAGGGAGTGGGGCGTAGCCGAGAAGGTGATGTCTGTTTCTCCTTTTCTTTGGGAAAGATCAGGGTAATCAACAGAAACAAGATGATTTATTAACCTTTATTTATTAACTCATAACCGAAGAGAACTTATGGAAAAAAGACTGATGATGCTATTGGCATGCTTCTTCCTGTTCGTGGGAGGAGTGATGGCGCAGACGAAGGTTAGTGGAACCGTAGCCTCTGCTGAAGATGGGGAACCCGTCATCGGTGCCGCTATTAAGGTAGTGGGTACCAATACGGGTACCGTGACCGACATAAACGGTCATTTCTCTCTTGTCGTTCCCGATGGCTCAAAGATTCATGTGAGCTACATCGGCATGAAGCCTCAAACTCTCAAAGCAAGCAGCAACATGAAGATCCTGCTCTCGCCCGAGAACAAGACCTTGGACGAGGTGATGGTTGTTGCATTCGGCAAGCAAACGCGTAGCTCGTTCACAGGCTCTGCTGCCGTGGTGGATACGAAAGACCTGAATAAGAAAATAGCCACGAACGTGGCGGATGCGTTGGTCGGCACTGTGCCTGGCTTGCAGATTACGGGGTCGAGTGGGGCCCCGGGAGCTAGTCAGGGAGCGATCCATATCCGTGGTATCGGCTCCATCAGTGCCTCTACCAGTCCGCTGATCATCGTCGATGGTGCTCCCTACACCTCTTCGTTGAGCAACATCCCGCAAGGTGATATCGAAAGCGTTACCGTGTTGAAGGACGCTTCCTCTGCTGCACTCTATGGCGCGCGTGGCGCGAATGGTGTCATCCTGATCACTACCAAGAATGGAGGCGACAAGGGACCACGCGTGTCCGTCGATGCAAAATGGGGTGGCACGAGCCGATGCGTGCAGGATTATGACATGATCAACGACCCGGCACAGTATATGGAGACTTATTATGGCATGCTCTATAACTATGCCCATTACAAGAAAGGGCTAAGTGAAACGGATGCGAACCAATGGGTGAACGCCAGGATGATCAGCAGTCCTACTTACGGATTGCAGTATAATCCCTTCAAGGTACCAGACGGGCAGGGGCTGATCGGCATGGATGGCAAGATCAATCCCCAGGCCGTATTGGGCAATACCTATACTGCAGCTAACGGGAAGACCTATTATATTGTGCCGGATGACTGGAAAGATGCCGCCTATCGCCATGGCTTCCGCCAGGAGTATAACGTGAGCGTGAATGGAACCAGCCAGAAGCTCAACTACTATACCAGTTTCGGATACCTGAAAGAGAAAGGCGTTGTCGTCAAGTCGGCATACGAGCGCGTCACCGCCCGCTTCAAGGCAGACTACCAGGCGTTCAGTTGGTTGCGCACCTATGCCAATGCGGGATATGTGCACTCGAATACGGAGTCGAACCCGAACCTGAGCAATACCAGTACCAGCTATTCCAACATGGGATACGTTACCCAGTACATCGCGCCGATCTATCCGCTCTTCGTGCGCACCCTTGACGCGAGCGGGAAACCGCAGATCGAGACCGACCAGTATGGGCACAAGATGTACGACTATGGTGTCAACTCCGTGATGTACGATGGCTATCCCGGTCTGGTACGTCCTTTCTCATCCACATCGAACCCGATTGGCAGCAATATCTATAACGACGACCATTATGTGATCGACCAGTTCCAAGGGCAGTTGAATTTCGACGTCACCCTGGCACCTTGGCTGAAGTTCACCAGCAACAATTCCGTCAACGTCCACTTATACCGCTATAGCTATTACGGGAATCCTTACGTGGGCAATTCCAAACCAGAGAATGGCAATATTGATAAGGCAAACAGCGTGAGCTATCGCCATAACTACGTGCAGATGCTGAACTTCCACAAGGACTTTGGCATGCATGATGTTCAGGCAATGGTAGGCCACGAGTGGTACAAGCAGCATCTTGGCTACTTGGAGGCACTGGCGCGCGGAGGCTTCTCGCCGGACATCCAGGAGATTAATGCCTTCTCCGACCGCTATGACAGTTACTCCTATGCCACGAACTATGATGTGGAAGGCTATTTCGGCAACGTGCTCTACAACTATGACCAACGCTATTTCGCCCAGGCTTCCTACCGTCGCGATGCCTCCAGTCGCTTTGCCAAGAGCCATCGCTGGGGAGATTTCTGGAGCGTAGGTGGGGCTTGGATCCTCTCGAAGGAGAACTTCTTCAAGAACCTCGGTGCCTCTTGGGTGGACAACCTGAAGCTGAAAGTGTCCATAGGACAGCAGGGCAATGATGGCATTCCCGACTTCGAGTACTTGGAGCGGTACTCCCTGAGCAAGGGCAAGAGCAGCATGCTGCCTTCCTTCTCGCAGATTGGCAATGAGGAAATTAGTTGGGAGACGACCACCAACTTCAATATCGGATTGGAGTTTGCCTTGTTCGGCAACCGCCTGAATGGTGAGTTCAACTGGTATAACAAGAAGACGACGGACATGCTCTTCTGGTTGAACGTGCCGGAGAGCATGGGTGTGCGCGGCTATTATGGCAATATCGGTGACACCCGCAACCGAGGCGTGGAGCTCATGCTGAGC
>CAJLYG010000242.1 GCA_905210845.1 uncultured Prevotella sp. | reverse complement strand
CCCCCGACACGAACTCATCTCCCATTTTCTGAGAGATGTCCTGCGCTTTCATCAGCACCTGATTGGCATCATTGCTGAGATAAGGCTGTCCACCGCTCACTTTAGGCAGATGCAAGATCTCTTGATCCACCAAGGTATTGATCTGTGCGGTGTTCACCCCTAACTTCTGGAAGACGTAGTTGACTACATCCCCTGCCTTTAAGAGGACACCTTTCAGCAAATGTACCGGTTCGATACTCTGCTGTCCGGCACCTGAAGCCGTGTTGACCGCCTGTTGTACGGCCTCCTGGGCTTTGATTGTAAATTTGTCGAATGTCATATCTTGTTCTCCTTTCTTCAGATTTGTCTTTTCACATATATCCTTTCTCAAAAGGCATGCCCATGACCGGGTTAATGACAATATGTCTGACAAGCTGACAATCTGTCTGTAATGGGCTCTGGCCGTTGATCCCCCTCTTGTCGGCATGCTGTAAAATATTTCTAAATAAATGATGGCTATGTGCAAGTTTTTGCTTATCTTTGTCATTGTCGAATAAACAAGAATAGATTCGGTTATGAAAAAATGGATACTGTTGATGGTCGTTGGGCTCCTCATGATGCCCTCCTTGATCCAAGCTGATAGTTATACAGGATTGTGGAAACGGTTTGCGGAATTGCAGCGCAAGGATTTGCCCAAGTCGGAAATGGAGGTGTTGGACCAGATCGCCCAAAAGGCAACCGTGGAGAAGCGGTATGGCCATCTCCTGAAAGCAGAGTTGCAGAAGGCATGCCTGAACACGAACATTTCCCCGGACTCCTTGGAAACGGAGGTTGGACGGCTCTTGGAGAAGGAAGAGCGGGCACAGGCAGGAGACCTTGCCCTTGCCGCAGTTTACGACTGCGCCTTGGGGAAGATCTATGAGATGAACCCATTAGCGGAGTCTTCGTCGGTACTCATGAAGCAGTATTACAAGAAGGCGATGGCACATCCCGATATCTTGGCGAAGCATTCTGCCGAAGAGTATGAGCCATTGCTCATCAAGGGCGGAGACAGTAAGATCTTCTATGACGACCTGCTGCATGTCATCGGTTTCGAGACGAACGACTATCAGACGTTGCATGACTATTACTTGTCCCACCATAATCGCCCGGCTGCTTGTATCTGTGCCGTGAAGCTCTTGGAGCAGGATGAAAACGACAATGTGGCTGAGATCCGCAAGTCGAAGTACATGCAACGTGTCGACTCCTTGATGAAGGTATATGCTGACTTGCGCGAGTGCGGCGAGTTGGCCATTGCCCGTTATCATTTGATGGAGCAAAGCTCTGACGCGACAGCCGAGGACAAGATGAACTACATCAACTATGCGCTGAGCCGATGGGGAATGGTAGGAGGATGGTCGCGGATGAATATCCTGAGGAATGCGCAGAGCGAGCTTACGCGCCCTTGTTACAACGTGAATATCGGCGACGAGCTGTCCTTGCCTGACACGCCCCGCAAAGTACGGATCAACTCGATCCGGAATATCAATGCCTTGACGATGAATGTCTACAAGCTGAACGTCAAGGGGGACACGAAGCTGGACCCGAATACGAATGCCGGTTATGAGGCCCTCAAGCGAGGTGCAGTCTTGTTGCCTCATGCTACGCAGACACGTCGGTATATCGGGCAGCCCGCCTATCAGGAGAACACCGACTCCATGACGATCATGGAATTGGCAAAGGGCGTCTACATGGTAGAGGTGACGACAGAAAACAAAGATATCGCTCCCCAGCGCACCTTGCTGCATGTCAGCGACCAATACCTGCTGAGTGAAGTGCTGCCCGGGAAGAAAATCCGTTTCGCCGTGGTCAGTGCGACGACTGGACAGCCGGTTGCCGGCGCGAAGGTACGCCTGACCACATCGGATTATTATGGGAAAGGAGACAAGGTAAAGATACTGACCACGGAGAAGAATGGGGAAGTGGTCTCTACTTATTCTGGTAGGATCCCCGACCGGGTGTATGTCTATACAGAAGATGATGTATCCGCGCCGGAGATCAATTTCGGCGGCTATTATTCCTATTATGAGAACAAAAGGGAGACGAAGCAGGCGAGCCTCTATACAGACCGGAGCATCTACCGGCGGGGGCAGACCGTGCATGTGGCGGTATGGGCTTATCGGAACAAGGACCATCAGGACCTTTCCGTTCTGCCTTCCGTCAACCTTATCCTTACTTTAAGGGATGCCAATGGCAAGGAGGTAAGGACACAGCGGGTGGAGACGGACGCGTATGGCACTGCTTCTGCCGATTTTATCCTTCCCACAGCAGGGCTGACCGGGCGGTATACGATTTCCTGTACCGGTCCATCCGTTGGCTGGACATCTTTCTCCGTAGAGGATTACAAGCGTCCTACCTATGAGGTGGAGTTTGATAAGGTCACGACAGGATACCAGTCGGGTGACACCCTTCGCCTGACGGGACGGGCACGCAGTTATGCCGGTGTTCCCGTACAGGGAGCCAAGGTGAAGTTCACTGTCCAGCGAAGACCCTCTTTCTGGTGGTGGTATCGTGGGAAGAACGATACCCGAACCTTGGCCGAGGATACCCTCCAGACTGATGCGCAAGGTCAGTTTGTGGTGAAAGTGCCTATGGTCTTGCCCGAGGACATCGACACCCAGTACCCCCGTTTCTATGATTTCGTGATCCATGCCCTTGTGACCGACCATGCCGGGGAGAGCCACGAGGGTGAGATCCATCTCCCCTTGAGTACCCATCCCACTGCTTTCAGTTGCGACCTTCCGGACAAGGTCTTGCGTGACAGCCTGAAAACCATCCGCTTCTCCTATAAGAACAATGCAGGAGAGGAGATCCCAGGCACGGTCAGCTACACCCTTGATGGCAAGTCGTACACGGGGAAAGCCAATGAAGTGATTGCCAACAGTCACCTGACCGGACTCAGTTCCGGTATCCATCGTCTGGTTGCAGTATGCGGGCAGGATACGTTGCGGCAAGAAGTCGTCGTCTTCTCCATGGGCGACAGGAAGCCCGTCGTCGAGACCCATGACTGGTTCTACCAAAGTTCCAAGACCTTCCCTCAGAACGGGAAGCCCGTCTATGTTCAGGTTGGGTCCTCAGACCCAGACCAACATATCTTCTATACGGTGTTTTCCGGGAAGACTGTCTTAGAGCATGGAGTCATCAAGCAAAGCAATGCGCTGACTACCCGGCATTTCAGTTACAAGGAAGAATATGGCGATGGGATCCTCATCACGTATGCATGGGTGAAGGGCGGCAAGCTCTATCACCATGAGGCAAGCATTCAAAGACCCTTGCTGGACAAGCACCTGACGGTGAAATGGGCCACGTTCCGGGATAAGCTGACTCCCGGTCAGAAAGAAGAATGGACCTTGACGATCACACGTCCCGATGGGAAACCGGCAAAGGCACAGTTGTTGGCAACCCTTTATGATCAGTCGCTCGACCAGATCAAGAAGCACGACTGGACGTTCACACCCTCACTTTTCCAGAACCTTCCTTCAGCGCGCTGGTGGGGAGGCTATTTCAATGCGACAGGACTCTATGGCTTCCAAGGCTTCAAGCCTTTGCAAGAGAATGCGCTCGACTTCACTCATTTCGATGCGGAAGTCTTTAATTTCATCCCTGTTGCCAAAGTTGAAGTGATGGTTATGGGATATGGCAAGCCGTCCCCCAGGTCAAGAGCGATGGCTAAGACATCCCTGATGAATGCCATGATCAAGAAAGACAGTGATGTGAAACCAGAAGCCGCGCCACCTGCCGGCGCAACGGCAGAGATGATACAAGACGAGGACAGACCTGTTTCTTCTGGGCAAGTCAGGGAGAACCTGAATGAGACCGCCTTCTTCTATCCCGCCCTTGAGACAGATGAAAAGGGGAATGTCGCGGTGCGGTTCACGTTGCCAGAGAGCGTCACGACGTGGAGATTCCTCGGATTGGCACATGACGCAGAGATGGATTACGGCTATATCGAAGGGAAAGTCGTGGCACAGAAGACGGTGATGGTACAGCCGAATATGCCCCGTTTCTTGCGGACGGGTGACCAGGCGCAGCTCGCGACCAGGATCTCCAACACCTCAGACAAACAGGCGAGCGGCGTGGCAACCCTGCAATTGATTGACCCGGAGACCGAGCGTGTCGTTTTCACGCAACGCCATCCTTTTAAGGTGATGGGCCATGAGACCACCACGGTGGACTTCGATGTAGACATGGACCATGTGAAGTCGTATGAGAACAGTTTGCTGATCTGCAAGATCATGGCAGCCGGGAAAGGCTATAGCGACGGAGAGCAGCATTACCTGCCGGCCACTTTTTCTTCGCTCTTTCTTTTATTCAATTCCAGCATCTTGTCGTATTTGCTCATAT
>CAJLYG010000241.1 GCA_905210845.1 uncultured Prevotella sp. | reverse complement strand
ATGGACAAAGGGCATCATAAGTGTGATTCAAGGATGTTAAAGGTATGTTTTAAGGAAACAAAAGGTATGGTTCAAGAAGATGAAAGATAAGTTCCAAGGAGGCGAAAGATAAGCTTTCAGCCCTTCAGTCCTTACCTTTTCCCCACTGACCTGGGAAACTTATTGCAGAAAGATGCCATAGGTGATTCGTATCTTATCCGCAAGGGTTTTCTTACGACGACCTGCAAGAGCCCGTACAGTAGCAATACGATGGAATCGAAGGGCTCTTAGAGGAAAATGAAGGATTCCTTTCAAAAACCTTGGAGTTTCGGAATTTAATTTGTAAATTTGCAATCATAGAACCTAAAACAAATAAAAACGATGAAAACATCTACTAAGAAGTCTCTTCAGCAGGGCATGATCAAACTGTCTGCCATTCTTTTGATGACTGGAGGATGCCTCACAGCTCATGCTGATCATTTTGAGACAGCTACCCAGGCCGTCGCGAACATGAAGGTGGGATGGAACCTTGGCAACACCCTCGACTGCCATTCTGCCGACACGACAAACATGTGGATCGAAGCTTATACACAGCGCAAGCCTTCCGATTATGAAACGGCATGGGGACAACCGACGACCACCCTTGCCCTCATCAAGATGATGAAGGACGCTGGATTCAATACCATCCGCATCCCTGTCACCTGGTACCCTCACATGGAAGCTGACTTCAAGAACGTCAACGGCAGCAATAAGACTTGGTCGCCCTCCGCAGAACTCATCGGCACGAAGATCGATGCCGACTGGATGGCACGTGTCAAGGAGGTCGTCGACTATGTGATCAGCCAGGGCATGTATTGTATCCTGAATGTCCATCATGATACAGGCGATGCCAACACCACATGGTTAGTCGCCGACAAAGACGTCTATGCCAAGGAAAAGTCCACCTTTGAGGCAATATGGACCCAGATTGCCAATACCTTTAAGGACTATGACGAGCGCCTGCTCTTTGAAGGATACAACGAGATGTTAGACATAAAGCACTCCTGGTGCTTCGCTTCTTTCAATACCAGTAACAAATATGACGCACAGATAGCCGCCTCTGCTTACGAAGCCATCAACAGTTATGCGCAGAGCTTCGTCAATGCTGTCAGGGCAACAGGTGGCAAGAATGCCCAACGTAACCTGATCATCAGCCCTTATGCTGCCGCTTCGGGGAGTGGGAAATGGAATACTCACTTACTGGATCCTCTGAAACAGTTGACCTTGCCCACAGATCCGACTGCCCATCACTTGGCCATTGAGGTACATGACTATAAGGATATGACAAAGCTGCAAGCAGCCAAGAACGAAGTGGACGAGGAGATCAGCACTTGGAAACAATACTTCCTGTCGAAAGGAGTACCCGTGATCGTCGGGGAATGGGGAGCCAGTGATAATGAGAAATACGACATTTACCAAAATTATAGGGGCAATCTCCTCTCCTACGCCCGCTACTTTGTCGAGAAGACCAAGGCTGCCGGAATTGCCACTCTCTATTGGATGGGACTCTCGGACGGGACGGCACGCAGTGTCCCAGAATTCAACCAGTCTGACCTAAAGGACCAAATCATCAAAGGCTATTATGGGGAGAATGGCTACACAGGCATCCACAACCTGACTACGGCACCGTCAAGGAAGGATGACTCCATCGTCTATACCATCACCGGACAGAAGGTAAGCGACAAGACGGAACAGCTCCCTGCAGGAATCTATATCCGTGGTGGACAGAAATTCGTGGTCAGATAGGAAGGGCTTGCTCTCACCGTAATCCTCATAAAAGAGGATTGTATAGACGGGAAAATATGACTACCTTTGTCCAAACTTAGGAAGAGAAAGTCATGGGACAAGGAAATAGTCTGTTTATCAGCACGTTACATCATCAATACGGGCATCGTCCGCCCGTGTGGTTCATGCGACAGGCAGGAAGGGTGCTTCCCAAATACAGGGAGCTTTCTGCACAATATGGATTTTCTACGCTGATGCGCGAGCCAGAGTTGGCAGCAAGGGTTACGCTATTACCGGTAGATGACCTTGGCGTAGACGCTGCCATCCTTTTCAGCGACATCTTAGTCATTCCCATGGCCTTAGGCGTAGTGCCCATGTGGACACCACAAGGTCCATCCTTCCCGCATCCCCTCCTTGCCGAAACCGATCCTCTGGGCAAGCTCCAAGAAAACCCGGATGCGCTCACCTATATTTATTCTGTCCTCGACAAGATCATCCAAACACGGCAGGCGGACACCCCACTCATCGGCTTCTGTGGCGGTCCGCTCACAATCCTCTGCTATATGTTGCAAGGAACCAGTCAACGGGGTAATTACAATGAGGCGATTGCCTATTGCTATTCGCACCGTCAGGAAGCCCAGGCATTGATCAAAGCCGTGACGAAGATGACCCAACAATACGTCCGACAGCAAGTAGCCCATGGCATTGATGCCTTCCAACTCTTTGAGTCGTATGCAGGGGAAGTACCAGCAGAAGTCTATCGGGAATGGTTCCTGCCATCTGTACGACAGATCATGCAGGTGGCTATGGAGAAAGATGTCCCCGCCATCTACTTTGGGAAAGGATTGGGGACAGGAATAGAGATGCTCACCCCAGATAGTTGCACTTATGCCAGCGTCGATTGGCAGATCCCTTTGTCAACGGCTCGGAAGCTCCTGGATCCTGCCATTGGCCTCCAAGGGAACATGGATCCCCGCATCCTCTTTGCACCCCAGCCAGTCATCGAACGGCAGTTAATGACCTATCTCCCCTTCTTCCGGGAGCATCCCAACTGGATTTTCAATCTTGGCTACGGACTGATCAATGGTACGCCAGTTGAGAACGTCAGGTTTGTCGTTGACTGGATCAAGCGAGAAACATGGGTATAAAAAACTCTTAAAATATGATGAACGAGCAATTAATCGATAAATATAATGTGCCGGTGCCACGTTACACCAGTTATCCACCGGCCAACTTTTTCACAACATTTACCAACGAACAATATCTTGAGGCAGTAGAAGAGTCGAATGATGCGAGGAACAATCACATCTCCTTCTATATTCACATGCCATTCTGTCGCCGTCTCTGTCATTACTGCGGATGCAACTCATATCCGATGAAACGACCAGAAGTAGTGAATGCCTATATCGACTGTCTGCACCAAGAGATTGACCGAGTGGCAGCCCATCTCCGGAAAGGCAGGAAGATCTCTCAGATCCATTATGGTGGGGGATCTCCTACTGCCATCCCAGCGGAACAATTGAAAGAGTTGAATGACCACATGCTTAGTCTTTTCCCGACCATCGAGCATCCAGAAATCGCCATCGAGGCCCATCCTGGTTTTCTTACATCTGCCGACTGGCAGGCATTGGTCGACTGTCATTTCAACCGATTCAGTATTGGCGTGCAGGACTTTGATGAAAAAGTACTGAAAGCGGTCAATCGACAACCCTCGCAGTTGCCGATGGAAGAGATCTTCCAAATTCTCCGCAAGGCTGGTGCTACCATCAACATGGACTTCCTGTTCGGGCTACCCTACCAGACTCCAGATAGTTTCCAGCGTGCCATTGAAAAGGCAGCAGACCTGCATCCCGATCGCCTTGTCACCTTTTCCTATGGACATGTGCCATGGGTTTTCAAGCGACAGCAAATCCTTGAGAAGCTCGGACTCCCGAATGCAGAGGACAAGAATGAGATGTTTCAACGTGCTGCCACTGTCATGGAACGAGCAGGATATTACCAACTCGGGCTCGATCATTTTGTATTACCTGAGGATGAGCTCTACATGGCACGTCAACAAAAGATATTGCACCGCAACTTCCAAGGTTATTGCACGTTACGCACGACAGGACAAGTTTATGCTTTCGGCGTGACAGGCATCAGCCAACTTGATGGGGCTTATGCGCAGAATGGGAAAGATATCGAGGAATATATCCAGAATATACAAGCCGGAGACCTTTGCATCCGCAAGGGCTACGCCCTCTCCCATGCCCAACGTCTTGTCCGTGAAGTTATCGAGGCTCTGATGTGCAATTATCATTTCTCCTTCCGTGCCATTGCCGATCATTTGGGAGTGACCTCTCAAGAAGTAAAGGATGCCTGCCATCTCGATCCCAACACCTTGCAAGACATGCAAAACGATGGCATCATCACGTGGGACGGTGACACCTTATCTATGACAGATGAACGCAGTCCCTTCGTCCGCAATGTCGCCGCGAGCCTCGATCCTCTCATGGTCAACACCGACAGGAAATTCTCAAAGCCAATCTAACCCCTCTCCTTCCACGAAGCCGAGCCTCAGCAAAGAAGGAAGAAGGAATGAATCAGAATGGTAGCAAAACCTTGAAAAGGCAATGCACA
>CAJLYG010000240.1 GCA_905210845.1 uncultured Prevotella sp. | reverse complement strand
AGCAAGTTGTATATATTCAGTGAACACTCGTTATTTGTTGTGCAAAGATATAGATTTATTTTCATTACGACCCTGTTTGATAAGAAATGTTAAGCAAATAAGAATAATTAGGCATATTGATAAGAAACGGTAAGCAATTTTTCTTGCATCATATATCTTATTGAGTTAACTTTGCAAAAAAACATTTGATATGACATCAATTTTCATTAAAAACATCGTATTACTTTCATTTGCCTTTGCTCCTTCTTTTGCATTGGCACAGCAGAATGACTCTACTCGAATGGATAGTATTATTCATAGTCTACCAGAAGTGTTTGTTAAGGGTGAAAAGCCTATATGTAAAATTCATGGGAGCACCATCATATATGATATGTCACAGTTAATAAAAGTCAAGAACATAGATAATATATATAGTGCTTTGGGAGAGATTCCTGGCGTCGACTATCAAGATGGTAACTTCATGTTAGCAGGAATGAATGCAACGGTAGTCATAGATGGAAAGGTTTCTTCCTTATCTTCTGACGATTACGCCGCTTTGCTCAAAAGTATTCCTGCTAGCAGAATTGCTTCTGTTGAAGTTTCTTACAATGCCTTACCCACAATGCATGTAAGAGGAACCGTTATTAACATAAAGACAAAGAAGCATAATAGTGAACATAGCTCCATCGAAGGAGAAATCAATGTCCTGTACAGTCAAAGTCATGATGCGGCATTTAGAGAGGGCTCATCCTTGTTATATCGTAACAAGAAGTTCACGGTAGACTTTATCTACAGTAATAAAAACGGAGAAAATTATACTGTTACTAATGAGCATTCAAAACATTTTTTGAACGGAGAGTACAAAGATATCCAGTCAGAAGAGATTATGAAAAGTAAGTCATTCTCTCATCTTTTCCGGTTCGACAGTAAATACACATTCACTACAGACCACGAACTAGAAATTGCCTATCAATGTGGATATTCCAAATCCAGAAATAGGTACAATATCTCTGGTAATATTTTAGGTAACATGAACTCTTCAAAATATTCTTGGCTACATGACTTTCGAATTGACTATACAATTCCATTCGGCCTAACTGCGGGAGCAGAGATGACTTATTACAATATACCTGAGAGACAACTTCTAAATTCTTCATTGTCATCCGACAGCATTCATTACAGAGTCTACAATAAGCAACGACTCAATATATGGAAATTTTACATGGATCAAGAAATGGAAGTCAATGATAACGTTGAAATCTTTAGTGGTCTAAACTATAGGACATCCATAAATCACTCTGGACAAGATTATTTGGAAGGAACGTTAGTATTGAACAAGTATCCAGAATCAACATACACCAGGCAAAGAGAGGACGAATTCAATGCGTACATAGGTGCAAGTATGAAATTGAATGAAAAAATAAATCTAGATGCTTCGATCTCTGCAAACTATTTTCACAATCCTATGTGGAAAGAATGGCATTTGTATCCTTTGTTAAACATAACCTACCATCCTGCTTCTAGTCATACCATTCTATTTGCATTAGAGACGAATAGAAATTATCCGGACTATTGGGATATGACAGATTTTATCAGTTACAGTCATGGAGGTTATAATGAGATTGTAGGAAATCCTAACTTAAAGCCCTCAGATGATTATCATACGCAATTGGTATATCTTTTTTAAAATAAGTATCAGTTTACTACATGGTATAATTACACTAGCAATTATTTTATTCAGATGCCTTATCAGCTTCACAATAGGTTAACCATACGCTATCAAAATCAGAATATAGATTTTCAGCAGCAGTGTGGAATTCAAATTTACATTCCCCTAACTTGGACGGAATGGCTTGATTCGTATTTTACTATAATGGGAGTATACGTTAACGAAAAGGCGAGTCAATTCTATGACATTCCTTTTAATCGTGACATTACTTGGGGAATGATAAGGATGAGCAATGATATAAAATTATCTAGCCACATGTCCTTGTTTATAACAGGAAAGATAAGGACCAAGTCAATACAAGCGATATATAATCTTCCTGCATCAGGAAACTTAGATATTTGTGCTAATATCAAGCTTGCAAAAAATAAATTATCAGGCAAGATTTTCTGTAATGACATTTTACAAACTTCATCTATTAATCCACGAATTACTTATGGAAATCAAAATTTAAAGATGAAATTTGCGTGTTATCGGACTTTTGGACTATCTCTAGTTTATAAGTTTGGGGGATATAATCTGAATTTTCAATTAGTTTGTAGCGATAACCTACTACGACTCGTTTTTCTTTGGCCTTCCTCTTTTTCTCCCTACCTTTTTCGACTTGTATCCCGGTTCACACCCGACTGGGATGTCAATCCCAAAAGCCTTTGCAATCTCTACCTGCTTCCCGACAAAAGGCGTTATCTTGGTGGCATGCCCCTGCCGCTCGATACATCTTATGTTTCTCATCTCGTCAAGCATGTCAAGCGAAGAGGCGAACATGCTGTGAAGGCCTGTCGTCTTCCAGATGTGTCTGATATATGATCCGATGACCAGTCCGACGAACAAGACGAACAGCCTGCCGGTCTTACCGTCTTCACTCCAGTTTCTTTGCCTGTCAGAACACATCTCCGTCTTCATCTGCTGGAAGTACTTCTCTTGCTCATCTCTCAATTTATAGTGAGCCAGAGCTTGCGGTGCCGTCAGATCCAGCCCGAGCGTTACAATGGCGACAAACCCTAAAAGTCTGAGTGAGTCGTTGTACTTCTTCTCGTTCTTCTCAAACGACACGACATGTCTTTTCTTGTCCAGTTTTACGTCGAACATGCAGAAGTCCCTTTTAAGTGTCTCATCGTCAGGGGCTTCCTCTTTGCCATCAATCATCTGCTGAAGACTGTTTCTCTGCCCTTCGACCTTCATGTCTATGTTGATTTGCCCCTCGCTCCTCCACGACGGATTGAAGAAGAGATTCAGGCGCATCTTGCTTGCTGCCTTCTCGTACTTGCCCTTTCCATGTACCTTGTAGTCAATGTCGTACTGCTTGTAGTACAGCTTGCTGTCAAGGTCTATCTCCATTCCGTCCGGACGGACATTGAAGTCTCCAAGGCCGTCTATTTTGTCGCTGATAAACTTGTGGCCGGTCTTCATACACATTATAGCGGACTGGTCATGAAGAATGTTGTCCTCAAGGATTTGCACTGTCCCATAGCCCCTGTCCGTTATCATTACGTAATTCGTAAAACCGGCACAGCGCAGGTCGGACTGGATGACACCCATTGTGCGTGAGTCAGGGATATTACCGGGAAACGACCTGTAATAGATGGGCATGTGGTTGCTGAGAGTATAGACTACAACTTCATTCGTCTGCGCCAAGGCAATGTTCTCCTTGTTGTGCCCCCAGCGTATGTCGGCCAGGCTGCTCCCGTAAGCCGACCTGCTTGTGGAGTCAACAGCACAGAGCTCCATCTTTCCAATTCTTTCTGAACGAAGGCGCAATAAGGCCTGGCGGTCTTTCTCAGTGATTGACTGCGTAAGACGGGTAATGTCTCCCGGAGACATTTCGCGCGCGGACGGAGTCTTGGTGTATCTCTGCCAGCGAGCGAGCCTGCTGTAAGAATAGCTGGAAATATAGGGGAACATGGCAAGCGTCATGATGTCATCCACTTTCTCCTTGTTTCCCTCGAACACCTTCTCCAGGTCCTCGCGTATCTTGGTCTTCTCTGCAACTCTTTCCATAAGCCACACGTCGCCATACAGACGGTTCTGCGCGTCTCCATTATAGGAGGGTCTCCCTGCTTTCCTCGTGCTTGGCAAAGAGTCAAGTTCACTCAAATCCCATCCCTGTGGGAATACCAATTGTTTTCGCTCGGCAGGAGGCATGTAGAGGTATGCCTTGCCTGGAATGAACTTCAGGCTTTCGGTCACCGTGCCTAAATGAATGCTTTTGTTCATGCGCTTACCGGTTGCCTCATTCGTTACACGTGGACGTAGTGTAGCATATCTATATCCATTATTGATGTGAAGCGTCACCTTGTGAGCCGTCTCATCGCTTATAGGCCTTGCCATTGTGCTATATCTTTGATTACCGCTACAAATGTAACAATAATAAATGAAATGACAAAACATAATAAGTTAAATATAAACTGATTTATAGATAATTGGCTTTGCAGCTTGCGTTATCGCTACAAATTAATCGAAAATTCAGAATTATTACTTCGGGTGCAAAGTTACAAAAAAAGATGAGTAAAAGAAGTATTTTACATTCATTAGTGTTTCTTGGCGTTTCTCATTTGTCTTGCTTGAAACAAAAGAAACATTGTTTCTTATAAAAGCATAAATATTTGGTTTTCAATATGATACTATTGTTATGCAAATTTTTTAGGCGCAAATAGCTT
>CAJLYG010000239.1 GCA_905210845.1 uncultured Prevotella sp. | reverse complement strand
GCAACATCCGTTCTTACCCCCTTCTCGCAAAGGACTCCACTCGTAAGCTCCGACCGCAAGTTCTACAAGTACGATGTATAGAAACGTTAAATCGCCGGTTTTGAATGGCAATGCCAGATATAAATATTTGCAAACAAAGAGGGGAAAGCCTCGAATCATCGGAACCTAAATAGAAACCTTATGCAAGCATAAACATGAAGATCTTGTGCAAAGCGAATATCCTCAGAGTCTCCAATCAAACAGGGAGGTGTCTCCTTGCGGGTATCTTCCTGCTGTCAGGAATATCAAAGCTCTTTTACCTAAAGGGCTTTTCCATGGAAGTGGCTCAGTATTGTGAACTTTATCTATTTCCTTCTTTATCCTCTTGGAGTGGTGTCATCGCAGTCATGGTCTGTTGCGTTGAGATCTGTATGGGCATATCTATGACAATCTCGAGGCTTTCTAAGATTGCGTCCATCCTTGCGCTGTCCATGCTGACATTCTTCTTGTATTTGACAGGCATCAATTATTTTTCTCCTACCTTATTGGGGAGTGTAGAATCGTGTGGGTGTTTTGGTGAGTTGATACATTTTACTTCCAAAGGCTCTTTTATAAAGACCGCGGTGTTGTGGGTGGTAGCATTCTTCGTGTTGGTAACAAATAAGAAAAGACTTGGAGGGTTAAATCTCCAAGATATTAAACAATTTATTAACTAAAAATTTAAAAGATGAGAAAGAAAACAATCATGTCAGCTTTTGCCATCGCAATTGTGGCAATGACTGCTTTTGCTGGTTACAAGACCATGTCGCATCAATCGACGGCAGCGGACCTTATGTTAGATGACAACGTTGAGGCACTGACGCAAGGAGAGGAAGCTACCATTATTTGTGGAAGCAGAGAACATAAAGGAAAGTGCTGGGCAGAGACTATTAATTTGAAATTTTGTAAAGAGTATTCGTATTATGAATGCTATGCCACGGGGAATCCAAATACCTATTGTTGGCATCCGTGTTAAAAATTAGTTTATGACTATTCATGAATTTGTTTGGTATTTCAGAAATGAATGGCAGGCATTTCATGAATAGTTATTTCTCCCTATTTATGATTATATTAACTTAGAAAGATATTCTATGGTAAAGTTCAACCGCGAGATATTATTGTTTGTAACGTTTTTTTGCCTGTTGGTACAGTCTTGCAAGGAGTCAGGGGTTGGCCCTGCAACTGAGACGATATCAGTTAAGCCAGATCGCGTGTCAGACTATAAGAATGTAATTGACCATCTGCGAATAGTAGCCCTGTCAACGACAAAGGACGCATACATGGCGAGCTTGGATAGAACACGAATTTACGAGAACTATTTTCTATTTAGGGATAGAAAAGATGTATTATATTTGTTCAATAGGAAAGGAGAATTCATCTCCAATTCAAAACAAGTTATGGGCTATGGAAAAGGAGAATATTATTTATGTCTTGACTATTCCTATAATACATATAGCAAGCATATAGAGATATTGGTTCCTGGTGGGATTCTGTTCTTTGACCACAATTTCCATTTTCTGAGGAAAGTGACGTTCAAGGATAAGGAATTGAAGTCTGGCATTTTCCATTTTATTAGCGATATAGGGCCAAATCAACATCTGTTAATGTCAACACCGATGTTGCAGGGAACAACTACCCTTTATTATATTTATGATTCACAGAAAGAAAAACTTGTCTATTCTAAGGAATGTCCTATGGAGAATCAGTATATTGCAATGCAAGAGCAGTGTATCAGTGACCGCGATTTCCTCGCATTCCCTTGCATGAACTATACCTTTTATAAGATAAACCTCCAGGACTACCGGTTGACACCATTTGTCCATCTTGATTTTGGGGATAAGGCATGGACAGATAATAGTGCCAGTGAAGGTGCAAATGTGAATAAAATGAAAGAAGCCATGCTAAAGACGGATAAATCCCTTCCTTTGCGGACATTTAAGAGTGGTGATATGCTTGTATCCCTAATCAAGGAAGGCCCAAGGATAGAGAATTTCAAGACAGCCATTATAAACCTGAAGACAAAGGATGTTAAGGTCCTTAAGTATGACTACGGCACGATCAAGATTCCTTTTATGGACTATTATCTGAATGGCGTGATCTATGCCTGCGTGCCCGCAGAGAAGTTGGCAGATTATGTAGATGAGAGTTTGTTGGATGAAGAGTCGAAATCTGTCTTTGCCTCACGTTCCGATGATTCTAATTATTATATGCTTGAGTATTATTTGAAATGAGAACACGATCTTTCTTGCTCGCTTTTCTTGCGGGCATGCTTATCATGTCCTGCTCGTCGAAGGACAAGGTAAAGGATAATATTTCCAAGATGACGGAAAAGGCAGTGTTGATAGATAGCGGTAAGATGAAAACCTGGTTGCCCGATAGTGCCCTTGCCCATGGAGAGAAGAAGGCTTTCACGTTGGTTGTTTTTGCGGATAGCACCCAATGTTCTCCTTGCTTTATCAATGGGCTGAAAGAATGGAACGATATGTTGGCTATGGAACAGGACAAGAAAGGCAACGTGCGATTCCTGTTTATCATTGAACCGCGGAAAGGCGACGAAACGCTCCTTCGGGAAAAACTCCAGGAATCAGGCTTCAAACATCCTGTCCTGATTGATGGCAAATCCCTGTTCCGTAACGCGAATCCTCATATCCCCCAAGAGATGCTGTACCATACGTTTCTCTTGGATAGGGAAAATAGGATCGTCCTCGTTGGGAATCCGCTCCACAATGAGCAAGTCAGGAAATTGCTCTATCAACGGCTGAAATCGGTATAGGCAGGTGAAAGAAGAAAAGAAGGGTCTCAAGGGATGGTGTGCCTCGTTGATCTGGAGACTACTCCAAGTGACCGTGCTCCTTCCATTCCTTTATTTGGGATGGTTGGCAGTGCGCTGTTTCTTCATGGACTATTTCTCGATACCCACCAATTCCATGATCCCAACGCTATACCCCGGTGACAAGGTGTTCGTAAACAAACTCATCATGGGTGCCAGGATCTATACTGATTTCAATTTCGACCTTCGTGGCGGTACGCTAAGAAGTTGGAGGATGAAAGGTCTACGGACAGTAAAACGGAATGATATTGTGGTATTCAACTTCCCCTACCATGATGGTGCGATCAAGTTCGTCATCAATCATGTGTATTGCAAGCGTGTCGTGGCCTTGCCCGGTGACAGTATACGGATCAATAGGGGCTTCTATCAAAACAACAATGATGACGAAGTGCTCGGGATAGAAGAGATGCAACGTCGTTTTGCAGGTGTCCAAGACTCCATGATTCCCAGTGAGGTGCTCCATGCCTTCCCTTACGCTGACCCACACTTGGGGTATACCACGAAGGACTTGCCTTCTACTTATGTCCCGAGAAAAGGAGACCTGATAAGAGTGAATGCGAAGGAGGCTTCCTGCTATAAGAGATTGTTGGAATGGGAAACAGGCAAAAAAATCACGTGGGATTGGGATCGGAATGCTGTCTATGCCAATGGAAAAAGGATTCTATGGCATAGGTTCAGGAACAATTATTATTTTATGGCGGGGGACAATGTCAGCGACTCTAATGATTCGAGATATTGGGGATTCGTCCCGGAAGACTATCTCATTGGTGTGGTAGGATACGTCTATCATGGGAAAAGAAATCTCAACCGGCATTAGAATGAATTGTATAACATGCAAATGGCTTTAATGAAAGAGATAATACGGATGATCAGCCCTTCCCATTGCATCAAGGGTTGGCTCGCTTTGGGGATGGTCTTGGCTCTGATGGCAACAACCGTGATGCCTGTAGAAACAAGGTGGGGCAACAATGATGCCCTATTGGCAACTGCATTGCCAGTCTTGGCATTGTTGGGTATGGCTTGTCTGTTGTCGCAAAAGGGAGAAAAGGCAGGATGGTCATGGCTCGACAAAGCCGTAGGGTTGTGGTATGCCTATTATTTCTTCAGAGTTTGGATGGGAGGGGAATATCCGTGCGCGACACAATTTCTGAAAGACTCGTGCTGGTTCTTTGCCTATGTCTGCCTGCGAGGCATTTTCTCAAGGACGAAGGTTTCTCCGCGTGGGATGCTCTTAATCATTTTAGTGTATGGAAGTTACGAGGCATTCATTGGGATCAAGCAGGTCCTTGCTGGGGAAAGTAGGCACTATCTGTACCTCCTGACAGGCTCCTTTCGCAACCCGGGTCCTTATTCGGCATACTTGATGGCCGCTTTTATTGCGGCACTCACGGCAAGAAAGGATATGCTCTCTTGGATAGCTACACTCCATTTTTCCGGGCGCCAGCAATCTGACTGTGAGCGAGGTGTTTGATGCGCTCGAAAAGAATAACGCCAACACGGGCGGAAGTTACGGGATCATCGCATTCGCCGTATGCCTGCTGCATG